>JAHBWU010000013.1 GCA_019636835.1 Nitrospira sp. | reverse complement strand
AAAAAAAAGACGCCCCGCTACCGAGGCGTCGACGAAAGTATACATGAGCGCCGGCCGTCTCTCAAGCGATCATTATCGATGCCATTCGCGGTGGAAGCTTGAGTTTTGAGAAAACGCATTGTAAGGTTTTTGAGCCCCGCAAGTCGGTCTTCCACGGGAGTGAATGTGAATGCCGCGCGATGAACGGTTCGTCGAAATTCAGGAACGGCCACGCCGCCGCCTACGCCGGTGGCAGATTGTCTTGATCGGTCTCGTGGCCGTCACCATTATGGGAGCTACGACGGCCGCAGGCATCATCTGGCACTTTTCCCAAGATCTTCCATCGCTCGACCTTCTCCAAAACTATCAACCGAGTTTGGTCACCACCGTTTATTCAGACGATCGCCAACCCATCGGGCAATTCTTCATCGAACGCCGTATCTTGACTCCGCTCCCTGAAATTCCAAAAACGCTGACACAGGCCGTCATTGCGACGGAAGACGCGCGGTTTTTCGAGCATCCGGGGTTGGACTATATCGGGATGCTGCGGGCGGCTTGGACGAACATTCAGCATGGGGGGAGAAAGGTCGAAGGAGCCAGCACGATCACACAACAGCTGGCTCGTTCGCTCTTTCTCTCGTCCGAGCGGTCGTATGAACGGAAGATTCGTGAGCTTATTTTGGCCTACAAGATGGAGGCTGTGTCGGGCAAAGAACAGATTCTCGAAACCTATCTGAATCAAATCTACTTCGGGCAGGGGGCCTATGGCGTCGGCTCGGCGGCTCATTCCTATTTCGGGAAAGACATCAGATCTCTGACTCTGGCCGAATCCGCGTTTCTGGGCGGTCTGCCGAAGTCGCCCAGCCGGTTTTCTCCTTTCACCGCCTATGAATTGGCGAAGAAGCGCCAAGAGCATGTGCTCGCCCGAATGGAGGAGGTTGGGTTTATTACGGCGGCGGAACGGGAAGCGGCCGCTCATGAAAAACTGAATTTCCATCGACCTGGAAGCGAACATCTTGCGCCGTACTTCGTCGAATATATCCGTCAACTGCTGGTGGCGAAGTACGGGGAGTCGATGGTGTACAAGGGCGGTCTCCAAATTTACACGACTTTGAATTTGGAGATGCAAAGAGCGGCGGAGGCAGCGTTCTTGAACGGGGTTCGCGATCTCGACAAACGGGAAGGGTGGCGAGGGCCTCGGCGCACCGTCGATTTGGGGACCTACCAACCCCCGGGCCAGGCCCAGACGGATCAGCTCCTCAAACCAGGATATCTGGGTGAAGGCGTCGTCTTAAGGGTTGCAAAGGATCACTATGTGGTTCAAGTCGGCGTGTTCGACGCGAAGCTGGCGTTTGACGACATGGCGTGGGCCAAGCGGATTCTCAAGGGGCTGGATCCCGCAGTGGATTTCATCGTGAATCCGAATCTCAAGTCTCTCCTGAAGCCCGGGGATGTCATTGAAATCGGCGTCAAAAAACTCACCAAAGATGGCGTGCAACTTACACTGGAGCAGACGCCGATCGTCGAGGGAGGCCTGATTGCGATCGATCCCAAGGGGGGTGCGATTCGTGCGATGGTGGGTGGTTTTGATTTCTCCCGAAGTGAATACAACCGTGCGGTGCAGGCCCACCGGCAACCGGGATCCGCGTTCAAACCTCTCATTTATGCGACCGCGATGAGTCAAGGATTGAGCCCTGCCACACAGATTCTCGATGCCCCGGTCGTCTATGAGCAGGAAGAGGACGACAAGATTTGGAAGCCGGAAAACTACGGCCGGAAGTTTCACGGCATGGTGAGCCTCCGGGATGCGCTGGCACAGTCACACAATCTTGCGACGGTTCGGTTGTTGGACAAGGTCGGCGTGAAAAACGTGATCGAGTTCTCGCGTACCGTCGGGGTCACGAGTCCGCTCCCTGCCGATCTGTCCCTTGGGCTGGGCACATCTTCGGTCGGCTTGCTGGAGTTGACATCGGTGTACGGCGTATTTTTGAATCAGGGGAGTCGAGTGGAACCCTTTGCCGTCAAATCGGTCAAAGATAACATGGGTAAGGCGCTTGAAGTGACTGAGTCCGAGTCTCATGAAGTCATCGCCAAAGAAACCGCCTATTTGATCACCAATATGATGGAGGATGTCGTCCAGAGGGGAACCGGGCAGTCGGCGAAGGTCCTAGGGCGTCCGATCGCCGGAAAAACCGGCACGACGAACGATTACATCAATGCCTGGTTTATCGGTGGTACACCCAATCTGGTCACCGGTGTCTATGTCGGCTTCGACGACCGCCGCTCACTGGGACAGAGCGAAACGGGAGCTCGTTCGGCTTTGCCGATCTGGACCGCGTTCATGAAAGAGGCCCTCAAGCAGCTTCCCGTCGTTCCGTTTGAGATTCCCGACGGGGTGACCTTTGTGAAAGTCGATACCGCCACCGGACTCCTGGAGTCGGAGCAAGAAGGAGAAGAGCAGAAGGGAACGGTTGAACTCTTTGCGAAGGGGAGTGAACCGACTCAGGCTGTGCAGCGTCGGCTGGATCCGACGGATTTCTATAAGCTGGATCAGATCCCTGAAGGGCCACCGGCTGAAGACGACAACATGTAACCGCCGTGACTATGACTTCGAATCTTGATACTCCTCGTGCCAAGCCATCTGAATCGTCTCCAGAATTTTCTCGTTCGACTTTTTGGGATCGTCCTTAAATTCCGGCAGCGCGACGATCCAGGCATGCATATCGGTAAAACGTATCGTGAGCGGGTCCGTCTCAGGGTGTTCTTCTACCAGCCGGATGGCGATCTCTTCGGCATCTTGCCACTTCAAATCCATCGAGAACTCCTTCGTATCTCGTCGTTCGTGAAGCGTCCTGATTGTCGTGCGAAATACGCTTCACGTCACCTCGGTGACTTTTTTACCCTGTAAGCTTCGCTTCAGTGAAGCGTCCAGCATCACGACGTTCAAATGCTTCGCAGCCTGTTCGAGTTCCGCCATGCGCGCACGGATGGCACGGGGATCTGTCGCGTCCTTGGCGGCGGACAACTGCGACAATGCGGTGCGGACAGCATCGGCTTCTTCACGCGCCACCAGATGTCCTGCTTCCGCCAATGATTTATCGGTCGTCTTGATCAAGGATTCGGCGTCTAAACGAGCTTCAATCAACTTCCGAGCACCGATGTCCTCTGCCACAAACTTGAACGAGTCCTCGATCATCCGCTCCACTTCCGTGTCGGACAATCCGTAGGAGGGTTTGACCTCGATCGACTGGCTTTGGCTCGTCCGCATGTCCGTCGCCGTGACATTCAAGATTCCGTTGGCATCGATCAAAAAGGTCACCTCGATGCGCGGTATCCCGGCAGGGAGGGGCGGTACTTTAAGACGGAACCGCGCCAAGCTCCGGTTGTCTTTGACGAGTTCCCGCTCACCTTGCAAGATATGAATGTCTACTCCGGTCTGGCCGTCGACATAGGTCGTGAACATTTCCTTGGCACTTGCCGGAATGGTCGTGTTCCGGCGGATCAGGCTGCTCATGACACCGCCCATCGTTTCGATGCCGAGAGAGAGGGGCGTCACATCCAGCAACAACATGTCGGTCGTTCCGCCGCTGAGAATATCGGCTTGCACAGCAGCCCCTAGCGCGACGACTTCGTCGGGGTTTAGGTGGCAATGCGGAGGTTTCCCGAACAGCGCTTCCACGCGCTGCCGAACCAACGGCATGCGAGTAGAGCCGCCGACCAATACGACTTCGTCGATGTCTTTTGCAGTCAGTCCGGCGTCTTTCAACGCCATTCGACAAGGAGTCAACGTGCGGTCAATGACGCTGATCGCCAGCGATTCAAGCTGATCACGCGTCAATTCTCCGGTGAAGTGTCCTTTGTCTTCCGGCAACTCGATCGCGATCTCGGTCTTCAACTCGCCGGACAAGCGGACCTTGGCCCGCTCCGCTTCCAGCCGTACAGCTTGCATGTGGTCAGGGTAACTGCCGACGTTGACGCCGTGCCGGTCTTTTATTTGTGCGACAAAGAGATCGACCAGCAAGCGATCGAGATCGTCTCCACCGAGGTGCGTATCTCCGTTCGTCGCCAGTACCTCAAAGATGCCGTCTTTCAGCTTCAAGATCGATATATCGAACGTGCCGCCGCCCAGGTCATAGACGGCGATCGTGCCTTGCGTCTTTTTTTGAAGCCCGTAAGCCAGAGAGGCGGCGGTCGGCTCGTTGATGATGCGCAAAACTTCCAACCCGGCAATGAGGCCGGCGTCCTTGGTGGCCTGTCGCTGGCTATCGTTGAAATAGGCCGGAACGGTAATGACGGCTTTCGTAATGCTTTCGCCGAGGTAAGTTTCCGCACGCAGCTTCAATTCCTTGAGGATCATGGCGGAGATCTGCGGCGGCGAGTAACTCTTTTGGCCCAATCGGATCCGGATGACGCCTCCGGTTTCAGTGAGGTGGTACGGAAAATAGGCGAGGTCGTTTTGGACATCGGCCAGCCCCTTGCCCATGAAACGCTTTACGGAATAGACGGTACGCTCGGGATTTTGCGTCAAGTGCTCCTTCGCTGAATCCCCGACGATCAAACCATTATCCGTCAATGCAACGACCGAAGACACCATCGTTCGGCCGTTGCGGTCCGGAATGACGCAGGGCTGCGCGTCCTTCATATACGCAACCAGCGAATTGGTTGTGCCGAGGTCTATGCCGACTATCCTTGTCATATCACAGAGCTGAAAAAGAGTTTCTCAGGCGATCGTTGCAGCCAGGTCATTGACGATATTGTTGATATATGTCCGATGCGACAGTAGATCGCGCATCTGCTTCAGGATTCTGTCCCGTTCCACCCTCGCCGGGCTCGTGGCTTCTCCAGCGTCTTGTAGCTTGTCCCAGTCGACGAACAGCTCTCGAAGTCGAGATTCCATCTCTTCCTTGCGTCGCTCCAACGCCTGTTGCTCTGTTTTGAGAGTGTCGCGGAGTCGCCTGCCTTCATCGGAATCGTGTTCGGACGCTCGGTATTCCTCCAGAATATCTTGTAGTACCAGGATCTCCTCGAAGAGGTCCGCCGGCGGGGAGGTTCTGATGTCCTTGACCGAGCCGGTTTCAAGGCCCAATAGATATTCAGCCCGTTGAATAGGGTCGCGGAGCGTGCGATAGGCCGTATTGAGGACGGCGGCATTGCTGAGGCTGATCGTCTGTTCCGTCGGACTCTTGGACTGATAAAAATCCGGATGAAAAGCCCGGCTCAGTTCGTAAAATTTGGCTTCCAGCTTTTGCGGATCCAGCGTGAGGCGCCGTGGAACCCCTAAACAGGAGAAATAATCGGTGTCCTTTGAAACCGGCTGGACTTTGACGCACCGTTCACAGAAGTATTCCCCCGACATTTCGGATTGGCAATGCCAGCACATGCTCCGGGCCATCTGCAACTGGCGACGGGGATCCGGATGGGTTGATGGTTGATTGTTATCCATGAGCAAAAACGGGCATGGTGTGTACACCATGCCCGGTCGGTATCTTCAGCATATCTCGAATCAGGCCGAGAACGATTCTCCGCAGCCGCAGGTCTTGTTGGCGTTCGGGTTGAGAAATTTGAAGTTCCCGCCCATGAGGTCCTTTTGGTAGTCCAATTGGGTTCCCTGAAGATAGATGGCGCTCTTCGCATCGACGAGCACTTTAACGCCATCGATCTCATAGACTTGATCGTACTGTCCGATCTTGTCATCGAAATTAATCGTATAGCTGAGGCCCGAACAGCCTCCTCCTTTCACCCCGAGGCGGAGTCCGCCTTCCTCGATTCCTTGGACATTGATCAGCCGCTTGACCTCCTTCAAGGCTGCGTCGGTGAGCGAGATGATCGGAGCCTGAGTCTCGACATTTGTTGTGTCCATGTGGCGCTCCCTTCGTGACCGTTATTTTGTGTCGGCCGGCTGCGCGTCAGCCTTCTTCTGATAATCGGTCAATGCGGCTTTAATGGCATCTTCCGCGAGGACCGAGCAATGAATTTTCACCGGTGGAAGATTCAGTTCCTGCACAATGTCCGTATTCTTGATCTTCTGGGCTTCCTCGATCGTCTTCCCCTTGAGCCATTCGGTGGCCAGGCTGGAGCTGGCGATCGCCGACCCGCAGCCGAAGGTCTTGAACTTGGCATCGACGATCGTGTCGTTCTGCACCTTGATCTGCAGCTTCATCACGTCGCCGCACTCAGGGGCTCCCACCATCCCGGTACCCACCCCTTCTTCGTCCTTCTTAAAGCTTCCCATGTTACGGGGGTTGTTGAAATGATCGACGACTTTATCGCTATATGCCATGGTGTCCTCCGAAATATACGTTGTATCTCAGTTAATGTGCCGCCCACTGAACGGATTTCAGGTCCACGCCCTCTTTCGCCATTTCATAGAGCGGGGACATTTCCCGCAACTTGGTGACGATCTCAATAACCTTCTTGATCGTATAGTCAATCTCGTCATCGCTGTTGAAACGGCCCAAACCGAAGCGGATCGAGGAGTGGGCGAGCTCCGTCCCGACGCCGAGTGCGCGCAACACATACGAGGGCTCCAGTGTGGCCGAGGTGCAGGCCGAACCGGACGAGAGCGCGATGTCCTTCATGCCCATGAGCAGCGACTCCCCCTCGACGTAGGCGAATGAAATATTGAGATTGCCCGGCAAACGGTTTGTCGGATGGCCGTTCAGATAACTTTCTTCAAGGGCGGCCATGATATCGGTTTGGAGGCGATCGCGCATCTTGGTCAGCCGAGCTGCTTCCGAGGTCATCTCCTGCTCGCAGAGTTCACATGCCTTTCCAAATCCCACGATCAGCGGAACCGGTAAGGTGCCGGACCGCATACCGCGTTCATGGCCCCCTCCGTCCATCTGGGCCGCGATCCGTACACGGGGATTCCTCTTTCTGACGTAGAGCGCACCGATTCCCTTCGGGCCATAGATTTTGTGGGCTGAGAACGACATGAGATCGATGCCCATGACCTGAACATCGACCGGTATTTTGCCGACACCCTGGGTCGCGTCGCAATGGAACAAGACCCCTCTTGCTTTCGCAAGTTTGCCGATTTCCTGGACGGGATTGATCGTGCCGATTTCGTTGTTGGCCAGCATGACTGAGATCAGGATCGTCTTGTCGGTGATGGCGTTCTGCACATCTTGCGGGTTCACCATCCCGTACTTATCGACCGGCAGATAGGTCACGGTCGCCAGCCCTTTGGCTTCAAGGGATTTGGCTGTGTCGAGCACGGCCCGATGTTCCGTGGACGAGGTGATGATGTGGGAGCCTTTCTCCTTGTACATCTCCAAGACGCCCTTCAACGCCAGATTGTCCGATTCAGTGGCGCCGCTGGTGAAGACGATTTCTTTTGAGTCGGCCTTAATGAGCTTCGCAATCTGCTTGCGGGCTTGTTCCACCGCTTCTTCTGCGGCCCAGCCGAAGGCATGATTACGACTGGCGGCATTGCCGAACTTTTCCACGAAATAGGGCAGCATGGTCTCCAGAACTCGCGGGTCCATGGGAGTGGTGGAATGATTATCGAGGAAAATAGGAAGCTTCATCGTTCGACTCCTTGTGCCGAGGGAGACTGAATCGTAATGAGAGGTGTGCCGCCCATCATATCTCCCAGCGTCATGTTGTTCAGTAATTGATAGATGCTGTCTTGGATTTTCAGCAGCGGCGTGCGGATGTTGCAGTGTTCGAGCTGCATACAGAATTCGCCGGCTTTTTCGTGCGAGCAGTCGGTGATGGCAAGCGGGCCTTCGATGCTTTCGATGATTTGCGCAATGGTAATTTGCCTTGCGCTTCGTGCCAGGAGATACCCTCCTTTGGGGCCATTGTGGCTTTCAATGAGGCCGTTCTTTGAGAGAACCTGAAGGACCTTCGCCAACAATTCCAGGGGAATGTTATATTCTTCAGCGATCTCTTTCGTATTCACCACGCGGCCAGGAGTCACATCACCGAACTGGACCGAAGCAATGTGCTGCAGTGCCATGAGCGCGTAATCTGCCTTTTTTGAAATTTTCAACATTGCCTATTGCCGATCTCTTCGATCGGAGACTATAATGATCTCCGATCAATCTGGTCGGACTAAGAATAGCACGCAGGTTTTTCTGGTGTCAATACACGACCAGAGTCCAGCGCTGTCTCAGAAAGGAACAGGCACATGGGCGGGACAAACCCGTATATTGAAAAGGCCGATTATGAACTCCCTAAAGTTTCCTACACCATCACTTTTATCCAGCCGGATGGAAGCTCGACCACAGTCGCAGTCGATCCAGAAAAGATTCCCTACGGTGCCACGGGGCTTCCGGGGAGCATTTTGGATATTGCGATGGGTCACGGAGTGGATTTGGAGCATGTCTGTGGCGGTGTGTGCGCCTGTTCGACCTGCCACGTCATCGTGAAACAGGGATTGGAAACCTGCAATGAAGGTACGGATGATGAGTATGATCAGTTGGACGAAGCTCCCATGACGACACTGCAGTCTCGCCTGGGATGCCAGTGTGTGCCGAACGGAACCAAGGATATCGTCGTCGAAATTCCGGCCGTCAATAAAAATCTCGTGCGGGAGGGGCATTGATTCATCCACGTTATTCGTTAACGCAAGAATAAGGGTCTCACGGTTAACGATTCACGATTCACGAATAACTCTCTCTAATCGTACGTCTCTACCTTCACTTCCTTTCGATCGTAACCTCCTTCCGTAAAATATGCACGCAGGGGACGGACGAACGCTTTGGTCCCACAAATCATGGGGACCATTTTGGGCTGCCCTTTGACCAGCGGCGTGAGCATGGACAAAGTTTTTTCCACGGCTTCCGACTCCCCGTTTCGAGCGACCAGCGGAAGATAGCGGAAAGAGGGGTGTTGCATGGCCATCGTGAGCCATTCCTGATGGAACAAGATCTCGTCCTCGTTGGGTGCCACGGCCATCAATAAAACGGGAGTTTGGATTTTCGAAAAAAACATCTGCTTGAGAAGGCATCGCATCGGGACAAGACCGGTGTAGCGTCCAATCAGCAGGAGTTCTCGATCGAGTGGTTGAGGCAGAATGAAATTACCGTAAGGGCCTGACAAGGGAACTTCATCACCGGACCTCAATTCATAGAGATAATTGGAGCCCAGTCCACCCGGGATGCGATCAAATACCAGTGTTAGCTCCCCATACGGCGACGAAGGATCGGCCATGGAGTAGGCGCGGTTGAGCGGCGGCTTTGGCCCCACCGGCAGTTTGAGGGAGACCCATTGCCCCGGCTGAAAGGACATCTTGCTGGTCTTGGGTTTGACCACGAGTTGGCGGACGTGAGGCGTGAGGTCGGTGACCGCAAGTACCGAGGCAGGTTGCGTGAGCTCCGCCATGATCGGTTTGTAACATCGTCATAGCAGAAGCCGTCAGGAGATGGAAGTAGCAAGGCGATGTACAAGGATTTTCACAGCATGGTATAGATGGTCGGTTTGTTGTGCCTGAAGAAGGGACGGCACGGTCATGAGTCAAGTTCGCGTCCGGTTTGCCCCCAGCCCGACGGGATTTCTCCACATCGGAGGAGTGCGCACGGCTCTGTTCAATTGGCTCTTCGCGCGCCAACAACAGGGTGTGTTCGTCCTTCGCATCGAGGATACCGATCAAAGTCGTTCGACGGATGAATCGATTCAAGCCATCATCGCAGGCATGAAATGGGTCGGGCTCGATTGGGACGAGGGACCATTCCGCCAAACGGAACGGATGGATCTCTATCGCAGCTATGCCATGAAGTTGTTCGAGACCGGACATGCCTACTGGTGTGTATGTAAGGCGGAAGAGTTGGAAGCTCGACGAAAAGAAGCGGAAGCCAAAGGCCTGTCACCTCGCTATGATGGCCGTTGCCGCGATTTACGGATCGCACATCCGTCCGGGGATGCCGCCCTTCGATTCAAGGCCCCGCACGAGGGTCAGACGGTTATCGACGACCTCATTAAAGGAACGGTCGTCTTCGACAACGCAGTCATGGACGATTTGATCATTCTCAGGTCCAACGGGTATCCGACCTACAACTTTTCAGTCGTGGTCGATGATGCCTTGATGGGGATCACACAGGTAGTCCGGGGGGATGACCATCTGACGAACACGCCGCGCCAGATTCCAATTTTCGAAGCCTTAGGGTTTGCCGTGCCGCGTTTCGGACATCTGCCGATGATTTTAGGGGCAGACAAGACGCGGCTCTCTAAGCGTCATGGCGCCACCTCGATCATGGCATATAAAGACATGGGCTATCTGCCCGACGCCATGGTCAATTATCTGGTTCGACTTGGCTGGTCTCACGGAGATCAAGAACTCTTTTCACGACAAGAGCTGATCGAAAAGTTCTCGTGGAATCACGTGCAGAAGTCGGCGGCCGTCTTCAATCCGGACAAGTTGTTGTGGATGAATGCCGAGTACATTAAAACCAGCCCCCCACGCCAAGTGGCCCAAGCGCTTGTGCCGTTGTTGGAGCAGGCGGGATTGGGGAATGAAGCCGAAGCCGTCTCGAATGAATGGCTTGCACAGCTGGTGGTCTTGGTGAAGGAGCGGGCCAAGACGTTGGTCGAAATGGTGGATTGGGTCAGACCGTATTTCGGGCCAACAGTTACATTCGAGGAGGAAGCGGCAAAGAAGTTTTTGACGCCGGCTAGTGCACCCGGTCTGAGCAAGCTGCTCGCACGGTTTGAGACCTTCGTGGCATTCTCGAAGCCGGAGTGGGAGGAGAGCTTCAAGCAATTGGTCCAGGAAGAGGGTATGAAGATGGGCCAACTCGCCCAGCCGGTCCGCGTTGCTTTGACCGGGCGAACGGCAAGTCCGGGACTTTTTGAGGTGATGGAAGTGCTGGGCCGTGACCGGACTTTGTTTCGCCTCCGAAAAGGGCTCGAGCGCGCCTCCATGGGATGAAGGGTCATCCTGCCAAGCCCGCGCGATCTTGACGGAATTGCGATCGATATATTACTGTGAACGCTGGTTGGGGGATCGTCTAGCGGTAGGACGTCAGTCTCTGGATCTGACTACCTAGGTTCGATTCCTAGTCCCCCAGCCAATTTATCTTTCCAGCCTTATCGTCAGTGTCTTTTCCGTACCGCGCTGGGGGATCGTCTAGCGGTAGGACGCCGGCCTTTGGAGCCGGCTACCTAGGTTCGATTCCTAGTCCCCCAGCCATTTTCCTTTTCGGTAAATCCTTCGTTGCTTATGAGGTTTGGTGTGTTAATGATATCGGGTCTCGCACTTGTGCCGAGGCCGAGATCCGTGTGGAGCTTACGAGGTAAATCGCTTGGATCAGGCCAGTCTTTATTCATGTAACTACCAGCCGCTCGCCAAATGTCCAGCAATCGGTGAGCAGCCTCCGAAACTGCTAGCCTATCCGAGTCCAACCTGTCCCAACCCAATACTTTTTATAGCCTGCAATCCACCAAGAGAATATGGAGGATTCTGGTCCCTTCAGTATGAAGACAATCTCAGGAGCGATATTCACGCAATCCTACGCGGGCTGGATCGAATCGCATGCCAAAGTCCCGATGGAAAGTTCCTGGAAGAATTTCTGCGGAAGGGCTTTTACCTGGTTCATTCTGTGAAATGTTGGACCCGAGGCATCTATCCAGGCTATGGGCGTGATAGGAATAAGAGTGGATGGAAATCGAGGTGGGAACAGCAAGGCTTGCCGTTGCTCAGGATTTGCGTTGACACGCATCTGCGCTCGGAATTGGCTTGCTTAACACCTTCAAAAATATGTCTCCTTGGTCAAATGGCATATGAAGCGCTTTGTTTATCGGTCGGTTCTCATGCTGAAAAGATGCGACAAACGAAGTCACGACCCAGTGATGGTACGGTCTTTAATCCAGGCAATTTCGATCTGGCATGGCCCACGCTATATTCCTGTCTTCCAGTAGGGCAGAAGATACCTTTTCAAGGCAGAAAAGTCTTCGCTAGGGACATAGTGTCGAAACATCTCGCCACGTTCTTGTAGTTACCCAAAGTCCTTCCATGCGGGGATTTCTCGCCAAGAAAGTAGATCGTTAATGAAACCCGAAACTATTGGGATTCACTCTCGCGGCGAGATGCGCGAAGCACTTCCAGGGTACGCTCTAAGATGATGCGGTCTGGAACGTCCTTTTCGCGGAGCGTTTGTTTGGTGAGGAGTAGCCCTTCCAGATTGATGGTTCTAACCGGGATGCCCTCGAACTCGATGATTTCTGCGTATGGACGGAGGGCCTCGTACGTCATGCCGTTGGCGTTCAGCATGACGTCCACGACAAACGCATCGGCGACCCGGATGTTTTCACCTTCTTCGAACCAAGCAGGTTCTATCTCCTTAGCTGCTTGATCAGGAAGGATCAACAATGCATCTTTGACTCGTTGTCCCGCTGCTGCAGAGGCCGGAACCACAATATCAATATCGGTCGTCGCCCGTTGGTAGCCATGGGCGGCCAGCGCATACCCACCAATCAAGAAATAGTCGACGTGGTGCTGATTGAGGGAACGTAAGAGGGTCTTGAGATCGTCGAGGGTAGCGGGTCGGCTGTATTCCTCCATCACTCTCGCCCAACGGCCAATCGTCCTAAGCCCTGCACCAAGCAGTCGTCTTGGTGTTTATTTGCGTCCTTGTGCGATCGAAAACGGTACACACCTTTCGGAATAAACGTACTTTTAGCCAAATGTGCGATTGTTTCGCTGAAACGGGCTCCCTCCACGAGCAACGTTCCGTCAGCCTGCATGGCGATTGGTCGCTCACGCCTATGTCCAACCGTTATCATACTGCCTACTCTACCTGAGGGACCCCGAAGGGGCAACCTGAACCCAAGGTGACAGCACAGGTGACGTGGAGGGGTTACGTCAGCGTGCCGATGTCGATTACGAATCGAAACTTCACATCGCCTCGGAGGACCCGGTCATAGGCTTCATTGACCTGCTGGATGGGGATCAGTTCGATGTCCGACTCGATCTGATGCTGAGCGCAGAAGTCGAGCATTTTTTGCGTTTCTTTGATCCCGCCGATGAGAGAGCCGGCGAGACGTCGTCGCTTAAAAATAAGTGAGAACGCCTGAACGGGAGTCGGCGTTTCGGGCGCGCCCACGAGGATCATGGTGCCGTCCGTCTTGAGGAGGTTCAAATAGGCGTTGTAATCATGTGGGGCGGAGACCGTGTCGAGGATATAGTGGAAGTACCCTTGGAGCTTGGTAAAGGTTCGCGGGTCGGATGTCACGGCAAAGTTTGCAGCGCCCAACCGCTTCGCGTCCTCCCGTTTCTTCTCCGATGTGGTTAAAACCGTCACCTCGGTTCCCATCGCCTTGGCAAGCTTCACCGCCATGTGGCCGAGGCCTCCGAGGCCGACCACGGCTAGTTTGTGGTAACGACCCACGCCCCACTGACGCAGGGGGGAGTAAGTGGTAATTCCGGCACAGAGCAGCGGGGCCGCACCCGCCGGTGAGAGTGCCGAGGGAATCCGGAGGACATAGTTCTCATCCACCACGATCTGAGACGAGTAACCGCCTTGAGTGATCCGGCCTGCTTTATCTTGTCCACTATAGGTCCAGAGGGTACCGCCGTCGCAATATTGTTCCAGACCTTCGCGGCAAGCGGTACAGGTTCGGCAGGAATCAACAAAGCAGCCGACGCCGGCTCGATCCCCAACCTTGAAGGCCGTCACCGCCATGCCGACTTGCGCGACGGTTCCGACGATCTCGTGTCCTGGCACCATCGGGAATAGGGAGATGCCCCACTCATTACGGGCCTGGTGGATATCTGAGTGACAGATGCCGCAATGCGAGATCGTGATCAACACGTCGTGCGGACCGACGTCGCGTCGTTCAAAGGAAAACGGCTGCAATCTCTCTTTGGCGGCCATCGCCGCATAGCCTGTAGTCGCGAGCATAAAATGTTCTCCTCCGCGAGGTGAGCGAAAGATATGACCTTAGCAAGTTCACTCCAAGTTGCCAATAGTGAAGAAGGCAGACTCTGTCATGAACATTGATCGATCATTGCGGGAACGTCTGAGATACAGCTCGGTGAGGTGGAAATAAAACTTTGTCGCCCCAGGAAGCAGGCACTCGATCGATGAACCGTTCTTCAATTCTTCGTTCGGTCGCCCTGATGCTCATCTCTAGCGGGGGGCTCGGGGACGACCATCTTAGTTGTGAGCGGCGGACCTGAAATGCGGTATTGTTCCGAAGCCCATGTTCCCAAATCCGTGATTTGACAACGCTCAGAACAGAATGGACGCCAGGGGTTTGCTTCCCAAGTCGTGGGTTGGTGGCACAGGGGACAGGTCATGGGCGTAGTGTAACTTCGGAACCGAATGAAGTACAGTCGCCGGAACGCCGTCAATATCAGCGCTGGGGTGTTTGCCGGGCTTTCTCAACCTTCGCCCACGCATCTTTGAGAGACACGGTTCGGTTGAAGAGGAGGGCCTCGGGTGATGAGTCGGGATCGACACAAAAGTACCCCTGCCGCTCGAATTGGAAGCGGGAACCGGGCGCGGCTGAGCAAAGGCTTGGCTCGACCAAGCAGCCGGTGAGGAGTTCCAACGACTGAGGGTTCAACGATTGGGTCCAGTCCTGTTCAGCCGGAAGCTTGGCCTGGTCTGCGGGAAAAAGCGGATGATAAAGACGGATGGTGGCTCCGGCTGCATGTGACGCCGACACCCAGTGAATGGTGGCTTTCACCTTGCGCTGTTCTTGCGTCGATCCGCTTCTAGTCTCAGGGTCGTAGGTGCAATGCAGTTCGGTGACCGTACCGGTCTGAGGGTCCTTCGTCGCGCTCACACACTTGATGATGTACCCATAGCGCAGCCGGACCTCCCGGCCGGGAGCCAGGCGGTAGAACTGTTTCGGTGGGTCCTCCCTGAAATCATCCTGCTCGATGTACAGCGTCCTCGAGAAGGGAACCTTTCTCGTTCCCGCGGAGATGTCCTCGGGATTATTTACGGCGTCGAGTTCCTCAACGACACCTTCGGGATAGTTGTCGAGTACGACCTTCAATGGTCGGAGCACCGCCATCACGCGCGGCGACCGTTTGTTCAAGTCCTCTCGGATGAAGTGTTCGAGCAACTGTATCTCGACGATCGCATCGCGCTTCGCGACGCCGATATGTTCACAAAAGGCACGAATCGCATCGGGAGTCACTCCTCGGCGACGGAGGCCCTTCAAGGTGGGAAGGCGCGGATCATCCCAGCCGGCCACGAGTTTCTTGCCGACTAATTCGAGCAGCTTGCGCTTGCTCATCACCGTGGAGGTGAGATTCAGTCGGGCGAATTCGATTTGCTGCGGACGATGCGGAGCATCGGCTTCGGCGACGACCCAATCGTAGAGGGGGCGGTGATCTTCAAACTCCAGCGTGCAGATGGAGTGTGTGATTCCTTCGATGGCATCAGACAACGGGTGTGCGAAGTCATACGAGGGATAGATGCACCATGCGGCCCCTGTCCGATAGTGGGTGGCATGCCGGATCCGATAGAGGATCGGGTCCCGCAGATTGATGTTTGGGGAGCCCATATCGATTTTGGCGCGTAGGACATGGGTTCCATCGGCAAACTCTCCGGCTCGCATGCGGGCAAGGAGATCCACATTCTCGTCGGTGGATCGAGTCCGATAAGGACTGTCTCGGCCTGGTTCGGTGAGCGTGCCGCGGTGTTCTCGGATTTGATCCGCCGTGAGGCTATCGACATAGGCTTTGCCTTTCTTAATCAAAACCATGGCGAAGGCGTAGAGCTGCTCGAAATAATCCGACGCGTAGAACCTTTTGCCGTGCCAATCAAACCCCAACCAGCGGACGTCCTCCTGTATGGCTTGAACGTACTCGGGGTTCTCGGTGGTGGGATTCGTATCATCGAATCTCAGATGGCAGACGCCTCCGGGGGTCTCGTTCGCGATCCCAAAATTAAGCACGATGGACTTGGCGTGACCGATGTGGAGATATCCATTAGGCTCAGGAGGGAATCGCGTGACGACCCGTCCGTCATGCTTGCCCGCCGCACGGTCGGCTGCCACGAGATCCCGAATGAAATTCGAGGAAGTTGAGGGTTCCTGTGTGCTCATGAAGTCTTGTGTGAACGTCTTGGCATGGTCACGTGTGGGCGGTAGACCCAGGTTGGAGTTCTACCATAGACGGGCCGACGGGAGGAATGGGGAACAGCTAGGTGGGCGGTCCGATGACGGAGGTGCCCGACATCGGCATGACGTTGAAATCTTTTTGAGCGATGAGATGGCCCTCCATGCGCAGCCGGAATTCATACCGGCCAGGCGCGGGAAAGATTAACAGGGGAATGTTGATCCCGAAATCTGAAATCTGGAGGCGATCGCCGATCTCGATGTTGGGAAGCGTGGCCCGGCAGACCAGGTGTTCGGTGTTGAGGTAAATCAAGTCGATATCAAAATGGTACAGGCCCTCGGCATCGGTGAGACAGAAGTAGAGGCCCATGTGCTGATGCTGGAACGGAAATGAGGCGGCTTGTAGGTGGGTAAAGATTCCGATCAGGCTTTTCTTTTTCGTGAGGCTGTCCTCGATCACTTGGTCGCAGACGAGGAATGCTTGGACGGTAGGTTTTGGGATCTCGGTCATGGGTGTCATTCTAGGGAAAGGAGAGATAAGGGCAAAACGGTTCTCGCTTTTCTGCAGAGATGAGGCGCGTGCACTCTGTCCTCAGGGAAGACGGTCCTGATCGATAAAACTCAGGAGTCGGAGAGTGTGTGACAGACGAACCACGATCAACCGAGCATGGCCGGGCCGCCTTGAGCTTCCACGATGTTTCCGAACAGCGTCGTGCCTGAACCAATCCGGCAGTAGTGGGGAGTGATCTCTACAAGCAGTCCCTTGTGCGAGTACAATCTCCCACAGATAAGGTCGACTCTGTACTCCGAAGCCGTTCGCGCTTCGAGCACGACATCACCCGACTGCAAATCTGTCACAAGAACAGTTGGAGTATTGACTGACGAGAGGCTTTGACTGAGCGGAACATCGACGGTGAATCGCCCGCGCTCATTTAAGGTAACAACGTTTCTACGCAGGTGCCCGATGCGGGCGCCGCATTCGTCATAAAGATCGAGGGTGGCAAGAAGCAGTCCTTGCTCCAGTTTTACCTCGATGACGAGTTGCTCTTTTCCGTGAATCTTGACGACGCCGTTGGTGCGGCGAAAAATATTCGATCCGATGCGAAGCTCGAGTCCTGTCTTGGAGAGGACGCCGGCCGTTGCCGCACGACCAAAGGGCTCGGTCCTGCGAAACGCCACCGAGTCATCCATTTAACAACCTCGAACCACGGTGGTCTCAGGTCGTGTGGAGTTGGTGTCAAGCGTATGGAACTTCATCAAAATATTAGGTAGGCTAGGCTTTCTGCTCCGTTCTGTCAAGAGCGCCTCATGCAGGCAGAGCCGTATATTATGGCCCCATGCAAACGGCCTATGGGGCGATCCCAAAGAGCTCCTCCACGCGGTGGAGCGCGGTGCGCTTAGGGGGTCATCGTACTTTCATTTCCATTGCGATCGGTTGCCGTAACGCAAATGTTTACGGACTGGGTATCCTTGGATTTCACCGGAACCGTAATGGTCTCGGAAATTTCACCGGCTCCGGACGATCGCGTCGCCGGTACTTCCTTGGCAAGGGTACGTCCATCTCCCAGGTCGTAGTAGATGCTCGTTTTGGCGAGGCCTGTAAGGGAACTGCCGTCTACAGTAAGCGAGGGCTCTGTATACGAGACATGAGCGGTCGGCTGCGCCGCACTGACCTTGGCCTGGACTGAATCCGGACAGTGCAGCGTAGCCGTTCCGCTTTCTATCACACTTGCACAACCTACCAAGAGAGCATTTGCGCTACCCAGAAGAAGAATCAGCGCGGAACGACTGGGCATGTCGTGAGCCCTGCCTTTAATCATGGCAAAGTGACCGGTATGTGATGAGACTTTATCGTGAAATATCTCATTTGTAGGACCTATCAGTCTTCTTCCGGTAGTTCGACCGACCAATGACATCGGTTACTCGGTTATAGGCCGAGTGCTGTGTCGGCGCAAGCATAGAATTGTTCCAAGGTCCCATGTGTGTTGACCGGCACTTCGTTGCTAACGGAAAACCGCTTGTGCTACGGTCCACTCTCCGAACAGTTCTGGATTGATCCCATCGTCCGGCCATCCTGCCGGAATGAGGTCATATCCGTTCTACTCCACTCCTAACTTCGCGTCCTGGTCCCGTCCAACTTTTCCCGTTCTGCCGCGAGATCGGCATCGACCATCATGGCGATCAGCTCTTCGAACCGGACTTTCGGGTGCCAGCCCAGGTGTCGCTTCGCTTTGCTCGCATCTCCGATGAGCAGATCGACCTCCGTCGGACGGTAATACGTGGCATCGATCTTCACATGCTTCTTCCAATCCAGGTGCAGCCGGTCGAAGGCCAGCTCCAGCATCTCCTTGACGGTATGGGTTTCCCCCGTCGCGATGACATAATCGTCCGGCGTCGGGGCTTGCAACATCATCCACATGGCTTCGACATAGTCGCCGGCATAGCCCCAATCGCGCTTGGCCTCCAGATTTCCCAGAAACAGGTCTTCTTGGACCCCAAGCTTGATCCGGGCGGCCGCTTTGGTGATTTTCCGCGTCACGAAGGTTTCCCCCCGCCGCGGTGATTCATGGTTGAACAGGATGCCGTTGCAGGCAAACAGGTTGTACGCCTCCCGATAGTTCACCGTCATCCAGTAGGCATAGACCTTCGCCGCGCCGTAGGGACTTCGAGGGTAGAAGGGCGTCGTTTCCTTCTGCGGCACTTCCAGCACTTTGCCGAACATTTCGCTGGACGACGCCTGATAAAACTTCGGCTTGAGCCCCGATTCCCGGATGGCCTCCAGCAGCCGAATGGTGCCTAACCCGGTGATCTCACCCGTATATTCCGGAATATCGAAGCTCACCCGGACGTGGCTTTGCGCGCCCAGATTGTAGATTTCATCGGGCTGGACGGTCCGGAGGATCCGATTCAAGGAGCTGGCGTCGTTCAAGTCGCCGTAGACCAAGTGGAGCCGCCGATGGGGCACATGCGGGTCTTCATAGATGGGATCGATCCGCCCGGTATTGAAGGAACTGGAGCGGCGAATGATGCCGTAGACGGCATAGCCTCGGCCCAGCAGAAATTCCGACAGATAGGACCCATCTTGCCCGGTAATCCCGGTGATCAAGGCTTTCTTCACGCGGCCCTCCAACGGATTATTGTAAATAGGCTCGCTCAAACTCACACGTACATGTCTCGCGTGAGTACACGTCCGGGGTGTCGCAAGAGGTGCTCCAGTAGTCCGAACTCTTTCGCCGTGAGGGGAACCTCTTTGCCCTTCACGGTCAACTCATGGCGGGTCAGATCCATCTGAAGCGGGCCGTACGTCAAGGAGGTCGGTTTGTGATCATTCGTCCGTTCCAATCGACGGAAGAGGGCCTTCACACGGACGACCAATGCGTTGGGACTGAACGGTTTCGTCACATAGTCATCGGCTCCCAGTTCCAGCCCGACAATGGTATCCGACTCTTCGTTCTTGGCCGTCAGCATGATGATCGGCAGCAATGCAGTTTCTGGTTTGTTCCGGATGGCTTTGCATACTTCCAATCCATCCATTTTGGGGAGCATAAGATCGAGGATCACGAGATCGGGATGCTCAATTGCCACCATCTCCAGTGCCTCTAGGCCGGTCTTGGCGATGCACGAGTGGAATCCGTTCTTCTCAATATAGTGCTTGACCAACTGTGCAATCTCGGGTTCGTCTTCGACGATCAGTATGGTCTTCGGGCGCTGTGATGCCATGAACGTCTCCCAGAGGGCTGTTGCAGGTACCACCCTTTGTGAGGGTGGCACAGCATACACTTCCTATGTTACGGGAATATTAAGAATAGTTGAGCCGGAGAGATGAGCGGGGCTTCAATTAGGGTCTTATAGCCATTGGTATGCGCTCGAAGCGAGATAACGGTATAGCCTTCATCCGTCGAGATGCCATGAACAAAAGAGAACCCTAGACTCCTTCTGGAAAGTTATGGGCCCAACAGGGCCCCCATCTCTGCTTCCGCTAATTCGACGGCACCGCGAGGAGTATAGTGCACATCGTCCAGGAGCAATTCATTCAATCGGTTGGGCTGAGCCATTTTCCAACCACGCTCATCCATCAATCGTCGAGAATTGATGACCAACACGTTGGGATCCGAGGCGGCGATGGCTCGCAACGCGCCGGGATACCGTGCATACTCCGCTTCCTGGGCCGGGGTCAACCTTTTTCGATAGGGATCGCTCATCAGGACGATCGGGAAATTGGGGTCGTTGGTCCAGGAGCGGATTCGCGCGATCAGCCGTTCCGTGTCGGCGCGGAATGACTCTGCAGTTACACCTTCACCGCTATCGTTGGCGCCAAAGTGGAGAATGGCTGCGTCGAAAGCCATCATCCGAAACAGGAGTCCGGCTCCGCGGTAGGCGCTCAAAAACTCCTTGGTGGACAGTCCGCCTTGACTCAGATCCTGAATGACGATCCCGTGCGGGCATTGGTCGCTCTTAAAACGGGCGCCGATGATATCCGTCAGCGCCGAATTCAGACTGCCAAGTATTTCCAGCTGAAGGTGACGTTTTCCATTGAAAGGCAGAGGGGCTGTTGTGAAAGACTTTAGGATAAACGTCGCATCAGCCAGCGAGAGAGGCGCTGTTTCTTCAAGCGTGGCCGTCGCCGAGTAACTGGGCACTAAGTCAGACGGCCGTGCCTTATAGAGGATGCCTCCGGACTGCCGATGTGTCGCCGCAAAAATCTCGGCCCGCACTGAACCCTGGGTGCAGAAGTATTGGGTGGTTGCCGGAATTTCCGCTGCCGGGTTGAGACTGCGCGCATCCGGCTCGAGAATCATGAGCTGACCGTACCACTGTCCGTTCACCGACTGAGGTCCTGCCGGTGCTGCGTGGGCCGCTGCCGGGATACCTGGTAAGAGCAGATCTGCCGGAATGCGGGTCGGAGAGGCTCCTGGTTTAGCCGCTGCGCCTCTCAGCAACCAATCTCCAAACGGAGCGCCACCACCGTACGCATGGTAACCGGCCACGACGGTTTCAGGCACGTTCTGGTATCGTTTCCACGCTTCGTATTGGAGGCGTGGGACATACACGTCGCCCTTTCCTTCCGGCGAAGTTTCCTGGGAATCACCCAACAGAGCGATGCGGATGGTGCGGGTTCTCGCCTGTGCCCAGAGGCCGGAGAACCGAGCCGGCGATTGGGTATAAGACTGTTCGACTTGATCAAAAGGCAACAATGCCGACGGCGGCACAGGTGGCGAAGGCCCCGGCGGCGGAACGACCGGCGGAGGCTCTGCCGATGAACCGTTCCTGATGCCATGACGGGCGATCATTTCTTCGACTGTCACGATGTCGATCTTCCCCTCCGCTCGCAGCTTGACCAGATAGTCGGCGACCGGGGGGAAGTCCCCATCATACCGTTGCCACTCCAACCCGAGTTGTCCGCCGTATTTGACCGCATGGTCGATCGCCGCGATAATCTCCGTCAATGACCGAGCATCGCCCGACACCGCCCACAGATTGTATGGATTGGTGAGACCTCCATAGAGGGAGCGGCTTGTATTCTCGGAAAAAATATTGCCGCTGTACGCTGCTACAACGTTACGTTTGGCCAGTTCGGCATCGAGCGCAGCGTTGTGCTTGGCATCTTCGTAGCACCAGAAGATCGGGCGTCGGTAGCCGAGTCTCTGGAGATCAGCGAGGTGCTTGTCCATATCAACCGCGGCACTCTCCAGCGTGTGAAAGTCGATGTAGTTGAGTCCCTCCGTGGATTCGCCGCCGATGGTCCACCCGGCTGCCACCATCTCTTGTAATTGGTCGTTGGTGAATCCCCCTTCCAACACCACGCGACCGGGGTCCTTGAGCATCTCGGTGACCGGGCAGTATGAGCCCACCAAGTTTCGTCTTCTGGCTTCAGGGAAAAGTTGGGTGTACACACTCGCGAAGTTGTTCTCTCCCCAGATGTTGATCTGCGGTTTTTCGTAATAGCCATAGATAAAATCGCTGAAATAGAAGGTTCCTGAGCTATTGGGCTGGAGATTGAAGAGAATTCGGAAGGTCGTGAAGGTCTGGTTCATCGCGGCCCCGCCGACATTCCCGATGTGGTCGCCGGCTTGCCAGGTGATGGGATTCCATCCATCGATGAGCCGCCGTCCCACGGCACCCGTCGCCCAGTTAAAGCGAAGAAGTTGGGAAAAGCTTGGGGCTGTGGCGACCTCGAGGGTCATGGCCGTGGCGACAGAAACCGACGGTTGGTACCAGAAGAATCCAAAATTTCCGAGCCCCTCCAGGCTGCGATCTTCCATGTCGACCACGACCTGGATTCTCCCGCCGTCGGAACCGCCGGTACAGACCGCCTTGATGTAGTGGAGAGTCGTGTTTCCTCCAAACGGCGCATGCGGGGGCAACGTGTCGGGATCATCCACCTGACTCAGGTCACAGTTTGCTGTGCCGCCGGTGAGCCTTGGCCAATTGTGAATCGACGCGGGTCCGCGAGTCGGACTGGATCCATCCGCTTGCCATAGGACTTGATGAGAAGTCACCGGCGAGCCGGCTGGTGGGCCGGCAGCCTGACCGGTCGGGGGCGACTCTTGGTTGCCCTCTGTTCCACAGGACAACAGGGCGGCCATTACCAAGATGGCCAAGGGCACGTCGAAACCCGTATGACGCAAGGTGTTCTTCCTTTACAACAGGCGAGATACGGCCTGCATGTCCATCAATCACTGAACTTGGCGAGATCAAACCTGGTTTCACTATCAGCGCTCTCGTAGCATATGTGTGAGGCAAAATTCTCTCCCTCTGTCCATATTTACAATTTGTTAACACAGATTTGAGCTGTCTGTGTCCTCTGCTTTAGGGATGGGCAGTACACTGAGTCGCCCGGTCCCAAACGGAAGTCGTTGGTCATGCGCGGCATGGTCAGCATCCTGACCGTAGCTGCGTTGCTTCACGTCTCTCCCCGATTGATTTTGGCCATGAGTGATACTTTGTTCTACCGTTCTTCGCACAATGGGCGGATGTCGTGATGTTAACCGTTTCTGCCTTAGGCCCTTGGTGGGTCAGCTTCAAATCCAGCGCCAAGGAGATGGGTCTGCTCCCTCGGATTCCGTTGTATTCAGTGGCAGCTGGACTCGTGATTCTCGCCGGTTTGGCTCGGGAAATGGTCGTCGCTTCGACATTTGGTCTCAGCGGCGACCTTGACGTGCTCGTTGCGGTCATGGGATTCCACTTATTGTTCGGCGTGCAGGTGGGAAACGCGATCGAGCATGTGTTTGTGTCGAAGATGGCGTCGCAGCACCGGCACCATCTCAAGCTCCTCGTCAGGCAAGCCTCTTTCGTCCTTCTCGTGATCAATGTGGTCACCCTCACCGCTCTTGTTCTCGGGTCTGGACCTGTGCTGAGGGTGATCTTTCCCGAGTTCACCATGGAACAGCTCGATACGGGTACCCGGTTGACGCGGTTATTGCTCTTTCCGATCGCTTGTGCCGGATTGGCTGGTCTTCTGCGGGGCGGTCTGGCGATCATGGGTAGTTTTGCCCCAGTATTTCTCGGTGGGGCAATCGTCTCACTTACAACGATCATATCGGTCACGGCCTTCGCGGATCAGTGGGGAATCGATGCAATGGTGTGGGGATTCGCGACGGGGCATTTTCTCGTTCTCACATGGTTCACGGTCGCGTTCGGATTGGGCCATGTCCCGTCTTCGAAGGCAGAGGGGGAGGATCCGAGCATTGGAGTGGGCGTTCTATGGCGCCCGGTATTGATCGTGCTTTTCGGAGAGTTCCTGTTTCAGGCAATCGTCATGACGGAACGGAGCTTTGCGTCCGGTCTCGGGACCGGGAAGATCGCCGCCTTTTTCTATGCCGGTTCTGTTATAGCCGCGCCTCTGGCGTTGTTCACCACACCGGTCAATACGACGCTCTTTCCCAAGCTGGCACGCGCGTTCCACACCGGGTACCGCGAAGGGCGCGCGCTGCTGACTCGGTACGGCGCGCTGCTGTTCGTCGGCGCGCTGCTGTTCAGCGTCGCTCTGGCTCTTGGAGCGGAGCCGATAATCGAAATGGCGTTGGTAAGAGGGAAGTTTTCCATGGCCGATGCTCAGACCACCGCGCATATCTTGTCGATACTCGTCTGGGCATTACCGTTTGCCAGCTTGTACGGGGTCATCAGGAATTCGTTCTACTCCTTGACCGATTATCGAACCCCGGTTCTTGGGTATGGAATCAAATGGTTGGCGCTCGTTCTGTGCGCCGGCTGGCTTGTTCCCTCCCTTGGCGTGGACGGATTGGCCCTCGCATCCGTGGCTGCCCAAGTGACTGATACGGGTGTGATGGGCTGGCTCCTGCAGCGCCGTCTGGCCGAAACTCCGGAGGGACCATGACCTCCATGAACGATGCCGACGAACCGCGGCTTCAGGAACACGGAACATGGATCGGCCTTGTGTTGGGTCTGTGGCTGACCGGAGTGTTTGCTGCCTCTCTCTTTGGGAGAGTGGAGGGCCGGAAAGGACACATTTACGAGGTCATCATGCTCGCCTCGCTCGTATGGCCGGCGGGCTATTTTCTGTTGAGCCGTTGCCGCTTCGTCCCCGGTGGGTTCAGTCCTGGGATGATCGTAGGGCTGGCCTTGTTTGGAATATTTTGTGGACTCAGCTCGTTCGTCAGCCTGGCGCCGCTCGAATCAACCCAGTACACCGCGCTGACGATTCTGACGGTCATCGTCGTATTGCAGTTCAATACCAACTTGGACGCGGCTCAGTATGAGAGAGGGATGAAGGCATACGCCGTGCTCATGGCCGCGCTCGTTTCGGGCTTTGCTCTCTACGATTATGTGCCCGGACGTCGGCTTGGGGGCGGGAAGGAGATCTTGAACCCCGCCAGTTTCGCGTTGGTCACCATGTCCGTTTTTATCACAGCCATGGCGATCAGAAGAGCCGTCATTCGAATCCCGATTCTTGTCGCCATGGGGACGGTCATTTACCTGACCGGCGCGCGCGCGTCGGCCTTAGCGGCGATGTTCGGGCTTGCGATTACCTTATTTTGCCGCCGACGGACGGCGGGAGCCAGCGGCTATCTCTTGCTCGTCGTATGCGTCGCAGTCGGCGCCGCTCTGGCGACCTACTACAGCGAGGCCGTTGTTCGTGGGACAACCGACTTCTTCGCGATTCAGGACCGTCATCGCGGTTTGGAATCGGGCGGATCAGGGCGGCTGGAAACCTGGAAGGTTACGTGGAACCTGTTCTTGTCTCACCCGATTTTGGGAGTCGGATTTCGAACGCACGAAGCCGTGCTCAAGGTCGCCTCGTCTGCGCATAACGGGTACTTGGCGTTGCTGGCGGAGATCGGGGTGATCGGATTTTCAGCGGTGTTGCTCGTCACGCTTTCGGGCTTGTGGAAGACGTGGCGTCGGAATCAGGACCCCTCGCAAACGTTCAGTTACAGTGTGCTGTTGGGATTGGCTTGCGGATATTTTGTGCTGGCGATTTTCGAGCGGTACTTTATCAACGCGGGCAATCCGACCTCTCTCTTGTTTCTGTTGGGCATTCTCGGTCCAGCCCTTTCCCAGGAGGAATTGGCGGCCGTCGAGATGGCTCGTGGGTATGGTGACGGTGAGACAGAGCAGTTCGTCCCAGATTCCCTTGAAGATGACGCTCTCGAAGCGCAGCCGGAGACACTGGGAGTTCGATGAGGAGCATGACAACCGACGACATTCCTCTCGTTGTGCTGCAGCAGGTCTGCATTCCACATTACCGGCGACGCCTCTACGAAACGCTGGGAGCCGATCCGCGATTCCGGTTTCTGGTGCTGGCCGATCCGGCTGCTGATGTTCCCTATCTTTCATTATCCGAAGCACCG
The DNA here is from genome assembly GCA_019636835.1 of Nitrospira sp. GTDB lineage: Bacteria > Nitrospirota > Nitrospiria > Nitrospirales > Nitrospiraceae > Nitrospira_D. The sequence goes on along the minus strand of JAHBWU010000013.1, from coordinate 31,685 downwards.
AGTCGATGTGAATTCAAGGCGGCCACACAGTACCGCATCCGGCTGCCCTTTGGGCGCTCGCTGTCTTGGCAACCGGCTGCCGTCAAGGCGGTACTCCGGTACCGCCCCGATGTCGTGATCGCGCAGGGGAGTCCCTATGAGTTGACCGCCTGGATCTTGACGGTCGTCGGGCGCATCTACGGGGTACCGGTTCTGTTGTGGACCCATGGACTTCAAGGTGAGGAGTCCCGAGTAAAGTGGATGGTTCGTGCATGGTTGTTTCGACTGTCCCGGGGGTTGCTGCTCTATGGTGATCACGCGAAGCGGCTCTTGATTTCCAAAGGGATCGCCGCCGATCGACTCCATGTGATCTATAACTCCTTGGACGACGCCGAACAATCGGCGGTATCCGAACGTATTCTCTCTGAGGATTGCAATCGGTTCCGCCGTTCGCTCGGCATTGAGACCGACGAGCGGTTGATCTGTTTCACGGGTCGTCTCCAGCCGGTCAAGCGTCTGCCATGGCTCCTGCGCGCATTGAACATCGTCGTGCAACGAGGCAAGAACGTCCATCTCGCACTGGTCGGTGACGGAAGCGAACGACCGATACTGGAATCGCTGACGGAGGAATTGGGGCTCACCAGGTTGGTGCACTTTCTGGGGCCCTCCTACGACGAATCCCGACTCGGTCTGGTTCTCTCTGCCAGCGACCTGGCCGTCGTTCCATCAGGGGCCGGCTTGTCCGTCATGCATGCGCTGGGGTACGGGACACCGGTTCTCTTACATGACAAGGTTGAGGAACACTTTCCGGAGTGGGAAGCCGTGAAGGAAGGGGAGACCGGGTGGTTCTATCGCAACGATGACTTGTCCGACTGTGCCGAAAAGATCATCGGCGCCCTGTTCCCCATTCCTCAAAAGCCGGCGATGGCGGCGGCTTGCCGCTCGATGGTCAACAGCCGATACAACACAACCACTCATGCCGGCCTGTTCATCGATGCCATCGCCAAGCACTGTACGCTTGCGACGGCTGTCGAGAAAGACCGTCGGTACTCCGAAGATGTCGTTCCGTGCGGACCACTCGAACACTCGGTCAAGGAGGGACGATGAGTACGCTCATGAAACAAGCGCGGGCGCTGTACAAGAGAGTGGAGCAGCGCGTAGCCAAAAATAGCCTGCACCGTCTCCTGGACCACTGCCCCCATATTCACCAAAAGCTCGGCACAAGGTATGGAGGGTGGTTTGTTCCAAACGGTCTCCTGAGCAGCCGGTCGCTTTGTTACGGAGTGGGTGCCGGTGAGGATATCAGTTTCGAAATCGAACTCATCAATCGATACGGGTGCGAAGTCCATTGTTTTGACCCCACCCCGCGGGCGCAACGCCATGTGGACCAGCTGCACCGGAACACGATCAACGGCCTCCCGACCTCGATCAATGATTCGGTCGATCTGTACTACAAAATCGATCCCGGGAATTTGGCGCGGCTTCACTTTCACGCCATCGGCTTGTGGAGCCAAGACCGCCTCATGCGTTTCTACGCCCCGGCCGATCCGGCTCATGTTTCCCACTCGATCGTCAATTTGCAGCACACCACCGATTATTTCGAGGCCCACTGCCAAACGCTCAAGACCGTGATGCAGACCTTGGGTCATTCGGACCTGTCTTTGCTGAAGCTCGACGTTGAGGGAGCGGAGTATGAGATCCTCGCCTCGCTTCTTGACGGCGACATCCGGCCGGCCGTCCTGTGCGTCGAATTCGACGAAGGCTACAACGCTTTGGACGAGGAGTATTTGACGCGCATCGTGAATATGGTCTCTCGTGTCAAGACAGGCGGCTATCGATTGACATATGTCGATGGGTGGAACGCAACGTTCGTTCACCGTCGCGTGATGGCGGAATCCGAGGGGAACGTATGAAAGTCGGAATGGTGACGGCGTCGATGTCCGGAAAGGGAAAGAGCGACCGACAGTGCGCTGCCGGCCATGAGATCCGTCGAGGATAGGACGTCATGAGTTCGGCCCATCTTGGCATGACCCCCCCCCACGTTTCAGTTGGACAGGTCATACCCGGGCTGCATCCAGCTGCGGGTGGACCATCGCGCACCATCGTACAGCTCTGCGACGCCCTTGCCAGGAGGCCGGATGTCCGCGTGACGCTGGTCAGCCAGCGCCGGTGGAATGAACCGGTCATGCTTTCGGAGGAGCGTAAGGTGCTTAGGCGAATTGCGGAGTCGAGGTCCGGTGTGTCATTGAAAACAGGCCTGCCGCTGCGTGCCGAACTGCTGCAGGTATTACGGGGCTCGTCTTCCGCTGTATTGCATAGCAACGGACTCTGGACGGCAGTGAACCACTGGGTTACACATCAGGCGCGTAGATGGCAGGTCCCATTGATTGTCCAACCGCACGGCATGCTCGAACCCTGGGCACTGGCGTACCGAGGCTGGAAGAAGCGCCTGGCACTGAGTCTCTATCAACGGCGCGACCTAGAGTCCGCCAGTCTGTTCATTGCTACGGCTGAGCAAGAAGCGGAGAGCATTCGGCGTTTCGGACTTCGCCAGCCGATTGCGGTCATTCCCAATGGCGTTGAGCTCGCCGTTGGCGGCGGCGAGGAGATATTGACTCATCGTAATACTGCTCGTACGGCGCTCTTTCTTTCCCGCGTTCATCCTAAAAAGGGTTTATTGAATTTGGTGAACGCATGGGGAGAGTTGCGGCCGCGGAATTGGCGGCTGGTGATTGCGGGGCCGGACGAGGATGGGCATTTGGCGCAGGTCATGTCATCGGCGCGTCAACAAGGGATAACGGAGTGCGTCGAGTACGTCGGCGAGGTAGAGGGGCAAAGGAAAGCGGCGCTGTACCGCGATGCCGATTTGTTCGTGCTACCCACGTTTTCCGAGAATTTCGGGGTCGTGGTGGCCGAAGCCTTGGCGTATGGGCTGCCGGTCATCACGACCCGGGGAGCGCCTTGGACGGACCTGGAGCGTTTTGGCTGTGGGTGGTGGATAGACACAGGGGTTGGCCCGCTTGTCGAGACGTTGCGTGAAGCGATGTCGCTGCCGGAAGATGAACGCAAAGCCATGGGCGAACGCGGCAGGCGGTATGTGCAGCGTTACGATTGGAACGTCATCGCCCGGCAAACGGCGGAGGTGTATCGGTGGGTGTTGGCTCGGGGGCCGAAACCTGACTGTGTGAGAACGGACTGATCCATATATGACTGAGGCGCTTCGTCCGAATCACCTATCCCTCGCCAACAGGCTTACCCGCGGTGTGTGGCAATGTGTTTGGTTGCTGTTGTACCGCCCAACTCCCAGACCGATGCACGCTTGGCGGTGCCTCCTGCTCCGGTTATTCGGCGCCAAGCTTGGTAAGGCGGTGCATCCTTACCCCTCCGCTAGGATCTGGGCGCCTTGGAATCTCGAAATGGGCGATCACAGTTGCCTTGGCGAAAAAGTGGATTGTTATTGCGTGGACAAGATTCACATCGGTGCGCACGCCACGGTGAGTCAATACTCGTTTCTTTGCACCGCCGGTCATGATTATCGAGTCGATGGGATGCCGTTGATGACGGCTCCAATTATGATCGGTCGCGGCGCTTGGGTTGCGGCGGATGCGTTTATCGGACCAGGTGTTATTGTCGGGGAGCGAGCGGTCGTCGGAGCGAGGGCAAGTGTGTTTCGCCATGTCGATCCTTGGACGGTGGTGGGTGGGAATCCGGCCCGACTCATCAGAAAGTATCAACTCGAACACGAGGAATCATGACAGGCACAGTCGTTGACATCTCCGGGTACACCTATGAGGACAGTGAGCTCAATGCATCACATAATTACCTTGTCCCGTCTTTGCTGAACATTCTGGACTCGTTACCCCTTCCTCTAGGTAGCCGGCGTGTGTTTGAACTGGGATGCGGCAACGGAGCAGTCGCAGCGGTTCTAGCCGGAAAGGGATACCAGACCACCGGCGTCGATGTCTCATCACAAGGCCTGGAACAGGCTCGACGGCGGTATCCGCACCTCACGTTCATGCCGGGATCGGCCTACGACCGCCTGACGGAAACCTACGGACGCTTTCCGGTCGTCGTCAGCCTGGAAGTGGTTGAACATCTCTATGCGCCTCGCCTCTTTGCCAAGACGCTCTATGATCTCGTCGAGCCGTCAGGCACCGCCATCGTTTCCACGCCGTACCATGGGTATTGGAAGAATTTGGCCTTGGCCCTGACCGGACGGATGGACGCACACTTCACGGCTTTGTGGGATCACGGACACATTAAGTTCTGGTCCATGAAGACCCTCTCGGTGTTGTTGGCCGAGGCGGGTTTCAAGGATATCTCCTTCATGAGAGTCGGCCGCATCCCGGTATTGGCGAAATCATTGATTGCTATCGCCAAGAAACCATAAGGCCATCACGCACACTTGCCTCAAGCCGCGCCCCCAATCTGCTGATTTGTTCGTCGAAAAGGCCTCGCCGTTGCCGTTCGATCATCATCGGTTCATTCGACATCGTGGAGCTATGCCATCTCTTCTTGTCGCATTTAACATTCGGATAACACAAACTTGACGTAGCTGTCGCCCCTTCTATCTCCTCAAAGCGTAGACTTTGCCGTCCCAAGCGGCGAGCTTGGAAATCCCAAGGTAGTACAGGTCTGTACGCATGAGTGTCTCAATTCTCATCCTCACGTTGAACGAAGAAAGCAATATTGCCGACTGCATTAACTCGGTGAAATGGTCCGACGATATCGTCGTGCTGGATTCCTTCAGCAGCGATCGGACAGTGAAGATTGCGGAAGAGATGGGAGCTCGTATCGTCCAACGCCGCTTCGACAATTGGTCTGCCCATCAGAATTGGGCGCTTGAACACATTCCCTTCGAGCATCCCTGGGTGTTTTACCTCGATGCCGATGAACGGATGACCGAAGATCTCAAGGAAGAACTGCTGGCCATTGCAGAGGATGCGAAACGTATTCGTGTCGCGTATTACTGTGGAAGGCGGAATATGTTCATGGGTCGGTGGATTAAACATGCGATGCCGCCGGGGCTCATTATGCGGTTCTTTCGCCCTACATATGTCCGGTTCCAGCGGCTGGTAAACCCCGTGCCCGTGATTGATGGGCCGCATGGATATCTGACCGGCATGCTGATTCACTACAATTTCAGCAAGGGGATTTCTGAATGGATCGAGAAGCATAACCGCTACTCCCAGTTAGAGGCGCAGGAAGGGATGAAGTTGATCCACCAGCATGCGGCAGATGAACCAGGGATTTTCGCCGCCGACCCAGCGCTGCGCCGTCGAGCGCTCAAGAATTTGTCTTTTCGGCTGCCATGGAGGCCGCTGATCAAGTTTCTCTATTTCTACGTGTGGCAGCGAGGTTGGCTCGACGGGCGGGCAGGGTTTACCTATTGTGTCCTCCAAGCGTTTTACGAATACATGATCGTATTGAAGATGCGCGAACTTGAACGGCACCAGCGAGGGCTTCCAACCTGAAAGGAACCGAGGCGGCGATGCCTACCGTCTCTGCACCTGTGCCTAAGACGATTTTCGTCAACCGCTACTTCTATCCGGATCATTCGGCAACCAGCCAGCTCTTGAGCGACTTGGCCTTCGATCTTGCCTCACGCGGTCAGGATATCCATGTGATTACCGGTTGTCAGCTGTATGGGAATCCCAAGGCATCTCTTCCCGCCAACGAGTCCATCCGCGGGGTTCATGTCCATCGAGTGCAAACCTCGCGCTTCGGGCGAGCCAGGCTGTGGGGTCGGATGATCGACTACCTGACGTTTTATACCGGAGCCACATGGCGACTGTTGCGTTTGATCCAATCAGGTGACGTCGTGGTGGCCAAGACCGACCCGCCGATGATGTCGGTCTGTGCCGCCTGGGCCGTGAGGATCAAGCGGGGTGTCTTGGTCAATTGGGTCCAAGATCTGTTCCCGGAGGTCGCCACTTCGATGAAAGTGTATGGCGTGCGATTCGCGGCTCCGATGCTGAAGCGGTTACGCAACCGGTCATTCCGTGTCGGACGATCGAATGTGGTGTTAGGGGAGATCATGGCGGAGCGACTCCGTGGCGAAGGTATCCCTTCCGATCGGATTACAGTCATCGCGAACTGGGCGGACGGCGATGCCATCCGACCGATCGATAAACGGGACAACCCGCTTGTCCGGGAGTGGCGGCTCGACGGCAAGTTTGTACTCGGATACTCGGGGAATATGGGTCATGTGCACGAGTTCAAGACCATGATCGACGCGGCGGACAGGCTAAAAGCCGACGACGAGATCGTCTTTGTGTTTATCGGTGATGGGATTGCTCGTCAGTGGGTGGTATCGGAGGTGACGCGGCGCGGTTTGACGAATGTGCAGTTTCACCCCTATCAGTCCGCCGATCGGTTGCGCTGGAGTTTGAGCGTACCGGACGTGCATTTCGTGTCGTTGCGGCCGACGTTGGAAGGGTTGATCGTGCCGAGCAAGTTTTACGGGATAGCGGCGGCGGGACGTCCGATCATTCACATCGGCGACCCTGACGGGGAAATCGCCAGGATTCTCCAGCGCGAACAATGTGGATGGAGCTTCTGTGTAGGCGAGGTCGACGCCTTGACGAACTGCATTCTCCGACTGTCCCACCGAGGACCTGAGGTCCTCGATGCGGGTTTGTGCGCGCGGCGAGCATTCGATCGACACTATTCGCGTTCCCATGCCCTCGACAGCTGGCGTTTGCTGTTGGAATCGGCATCAACCGGTGTTCCTTCGATGAATGCCGAAGATGCGCTCGATCAACCGGTTGTTGTAGGAGGAAAATGATGCTCCACCCGATGTTTAGATTCACCGGGTTCTTGGTGGCAGGGCTTGTTTTGGTTGGAGCGATCGGGCGTTTCTCGCCGGCCGAGGCGGAGGCCACCGGCGCCGCCGTTCAACGACCGTTTCTTATGTTCGATGCGACCCTCTACAAAAACAAGCCCTCTTTTACGGGGTATCCTTTACGCCCCATTACGCTCCTCTACGAATCTCGCTTGCTTCCAAACGACCGGTCGCGGACTGCCGTGCCTTTGGAGCCTACGATACGAGCTATCGCAAATGACCTAAGCAAGACTTCTGGTCCGGTTATCGTCGACATCGAGCGATGGCCGGTGAGGGGAGAGATGAGCACGGTGCAGGCGACTATCGACAAATTCGTCTCCGTCCTGTCATGGATGAGGAGCGAGGCGCCCAACGTCTCTATCGGAGTTTACAGCACTATTCCGATTCGAGACTATTGGCGGGCGATTCGCGGTCCCTCGCACAAAGACTATCATGCTTGGCAACGTGAGAATGACCGGTTGGACGGGATCGTCGCCCAGGTCGACGCGCTGTTTCCCTCCATTTATACCTTCTATCCGGACCGGCAAGGCTGGGTCACCTACGCTGTCGCGCAACTTCGTGAAGCTCGACGCAAAGCGAACGGCAAGCCCGTCTATGCGTTTCTCTGGCCTCAGTACCATGAGTCAAACCGAGAGCTCGGCCATCGCCATCTGGACGCGGACTATTGGGAGATTCAGTTGAATACGGTAGCGCAACATGCGGATGGAGTTGTGATCTGGGGTGGAGTTGGAAAACATGGGCCGGAACCTTGGAACGAAGCAGCTCCCTGGTGGCAGGTGACCAAACGTTTCATGAGACACATCAATTCTGATTCCCCTGACCGTCCGAACAGCCTCCCCATACATTAATTCTTCATCGCTATCCGTTTTTTAACAATCTGTTAACACAAACTTGAGACTCGCGTGGCCACTCGGCAATCGACCGACGATAGACTCCTCTTTCGAACAATTCGGTGGGAGCCATAATGTCCACTCAGCCTACGATTTTCAGTACCTCGACACCTTCTTCGGACCTAAACTTGGATCCTTTTTCTCTGAACCGAAGGAGCTCGATTCTGTGGGTTTTTCTCGCCGTTGCCGCGACAATCCTCGGCTATCTCTACGCGGACAGTCTTCGATTTTTGGGGGAAGCGTGGCTCGAGGATAACAACAGCCATGGCCCGTTTATTCCGCTGATTTCCCTCTACATGATTTGGATGAGATGGGGACGGATCCAATCGATCGTGCCATATGCCCAATGGTGGGGGATCCCGATCGTCATGACAGGGTTGTTCGTATATGCCGTGGGACAATTTGCTTCGATGTATGCGGTCGTGCATCTGTCCTTCTGGCTGGTGATTGTCGGAATGCTGACCTGTGCAATCGGACTGTCCGGCATCCGCCAGATAGCCTTCCCACTGTTCTATCTCCTCGCGGCTATTCCACCACCGACATTTCTGCAATACGAGCTTTCGAGCCGACTCCAGCTCTGGTCGTCGGCCTTGGGGATCGGATTTCTCCAATCGATCGGTGTCATGGCGTTCCGGGACGGCAATGTCATTGATCTGGGACGGATTCAACTACAGGTCGTGGAAGCCTGCAGTGGGCTTCGCTATCTATTTCCGCTTACCACTCTGACCATTCTGGGAGCCTATCTCTACCGCGAATCGGCCTGGAAACGGGTCGTGCTCGTGCTGTCGAGCATCCCAATTTCAATTCTGTTGAACGGCTTTCGGATCGGCGTCATCGGCGTGTTGGTGGAACAATATGGATCGGGCGCGGCCGAGGGGTTTACCCATTTCTTCGAAGGTTGGGTCATCTTTGTCGCGAGTCTGGGTTTGCTCTGCGTGGAAATGTGGCTCCTCGCGCGAGTGGGCTCTATGGGGCCTCCCCGTCCCTTTGTGCAATTGATCGGACTGCCCGAACCAGGCCATCAAACCGTCTACTCGTCCGGTATCCGTATGTCGCTGGCACCCCTTTCTACAGGGCTGGCTCTCCTTGCTCTCAGCGTACCGGTGGCTACATTGCTCGTGCCACAGGAGTTCCCCCCCCCTGAGAGACAATCCTTTGCGGACTTTCCTTTGCAACTTGATGTCTGGCAAGGCGTTTCTTCGCCGCTCGAACGACAGTATCTCGATGCACTGCAACTGGACGATTATGTACTGGCCGATTACACCGCAATCGATCAACCCCCCGTCAATGTGTATGTCGCCTATTATCAGTCTCCAAAGAAAGGTCGGTCCTCTCACTCGCCAAGACAGTGTATTCCAGGGGGAGGGTGGGAAATCACGTCTTTCGAACCGCTGCGGATGGAACGTGTTTCAGGACCGGCGTCAGGGCAAGAAATCAATCGAGTTGTGATTCAAAAGGGCGGTCAAAAGCAAATTGTGTACTACTGGTTCAAACAACGCGACCGCTGGATCACCAGCGAGTACTTGGTGAAGTTTTTTCTCTTCTGGGATTCCTTGACGAGGGGCCGCGCGGATGGAGCCCTCGTCCGTCTGACATCTATCGTCCGTGCCGGTGAGAGCGAAGCGGCTGTTGATAAGCGGTTACAGGATTTGTCCGGTCTCGTGACGCCGTTGTTGAGCCGTTATGTTCCGGATTGAGGTGTGGTGACATGGGCTCGCTCTTGTTCTTCAGTTTTATGGGATCCTTGATTGTTTGCATGGCGCTGATTCCGACACTGGCAGCCTCCGCAGGGCGGCTGCAATTCATCGATGTGCCGCGTGAGCGGCATGCGCATCGCGAGCCCATCGCAAAGGTCGGCGGGATCGCCTTCGCCATCGCCACGTTCGCGGCCGTCCTGGTCTTGGCACCGAAAGATCGGCTGATTGTTTCCAGCCTGCTCGGCGGAGCGGTTATCCTTTTGTTCGGAATCTGGGATGATCGCGTCGGGCTGAGCTATCGGGTGAAATTCGCCGGACAGATTCTGGCCGCAGTCATCGTCGTCGGATTCGCCGGAATCCGCCTTTCTTCACTTCCTTTCCTGGACGATGTCCTCATCCCTGCCTGGATCTCGGTCCCTCTCACTTTGATGGTGATTGTCTGCGTCACGAACGCCGTCAATCTTTCGGATGGACTCGATGGCCTGGCGGGAGGCTTGTCGCTCATCAGCTTTGCCGGTATGGCGTACTTGGCCTATCAAGCCAACGAACCCCTGCTGGTCCTGTTGACCGTGTCGGTTTTGGGCGGCCTGCTCGGGTTTCTCCGATTCAATACCCATCCGGCTAGAATTTTCATGGGCGATGCCGGCAGTCAATTTCTGGGACATTACTTGGCGGTCGCCGCCATTCTGCTGACCGACGCGACGCGGACGGCCTACAGCCCCTTGCTGGCGCTCTTCATTTGGGGGGTCCCTTTGCTCGATACGATCGGGGTCATGGTCTACCGCTATGCTCAAGGGCGCTCACCGTTCATCGGCGATCGGAGCCATATCCACTATAGATTGCTGGCCTTCGGGCTCACGCACGGGCAGGCGGTAACGGTCATCTATGTGGGCCATGCCATGATGGTCGGTTGTGCCTATCTCCTGCGTTGGCAGACGGATATCGTGTTGGCTGTGGTGTACCTGCTGTTTGCCGTCGTACTGTTAAGCCTCTTTGTGTGTGCGCCGCGGGGAACGAATTCGGATCGCCCTCGTTTGGACTCTGTTTCTCCGCTCGCGGAACGGCGTCTGTCAAGACGATGGGAGATCGGTGAGGTATCCCTCACCCTCTTGTATGTGACCGTCCCGCTGTATTTGATCGGATCCATTGCCGCACCACGGGAGATTCCCGTCGATGCGGGGATCATAGCGGGAGCCCTGGCGCTTGCTGTGCTGCTCTCGTTCTTCCTTCCCTCCGCAACTCCATGGGCGGTGCGTGCCGCCTTGTATATCGGCAGCACGTGCTTGATGTACTACGGCGATCTGTTTCCCCGCGACATCATGATTCAAGTCGTGACTCCTGTAAACCTTTGCATTGCCGTCCTGGCGATCCTGGTAGTCCTTGCCATTCGATTGGCAGGCGAGGAACGGTTTCAAACCACGCCTCTCGATTACCTCATCATCCTGCTCGCGGGTATCATGCCGTTTCTCCCAGGGATGGCCGTCGGTGAGGTGGCGATGGGTCTGCTGGCGGCGAAGTTGATCGTGCTGTTTTTTGCGTTCGAATTGTTGCTGGACATGCGCTCGTCCGCGGTTACGCGTCTCGGCATGGTAGCTCTGGTGATGCTGGCGGGTGTCATGCTGCGCGCATGGTGGCCGTAATTGCGCGTAAGAGGAGAGAAAAGATGAAGCCCTATATCGTTCTTGGACTGATCCTCATTGTCGCCGCGGGCCTAAGCTCGTGCGGAGGCGCCGAAGAGCGTAAGGCCAAATATCTTTTGAAGGCGCAAGAGTATTTTCAAGAGGGGAATTTCCCCAAAGCCCGAATCGCCCTGAGGAACGTGCTCCAAATCGATCCCAAGGATGTCGAGGCCTACTTTCTGTCTGCGCAGGTCGAAGAAAAAGAACAAAACTGGCGGAATGCGTTTGCCGGTTACCGGCAAGTCGTGGAACTCAACCCTGATCATGATCGGGCTCAGATCAAACTGGCGAAGTACTACCTCGAAATGCGGGCGTTGGATCAAGCGACGCAGATCACAGATCGGCTGTTGGCCAAAAACCCCGGGCATGTTTCGGCTCAGGCGAGCAAGATCGCCGTCACGGCCCTCTCGGACCGTGTCAAAGAGGCGGTCGGGCAGGCGGAACAACTGGTTGCCGCCGCCCCAACGGAGGTCGATGCGGCATTGCTCATCACGGCGCTCTATACGTCGGTTCAGCGGGAGAGAGAGGCCATCCCATTTCTGCGCCGGGCCTTGGAGGCCCATCCGGACAATCTTGAATTGTTGGATGTACTGGCCACTATGTTGATCAAGCAAGGTCAAAAGACGGAGGCCGAGACGATACTGGCGAACATCGTCAAATTGGAGCCGACCGTTTTCAGTCACCAATTGCGCCAAGTCGCGTTCTATGACGGGCAGCAACAATATGAGAAGGCCGAGGCCATCTTGCGGGAAGCGATTCGAGCGGAACCGGAAAACGAGAAGCGCTGGTTGGCCTTGGCTGAGTATATGGGAAAGCGGCGCGGGGTAGAACAGGGTGAAGCTGTGTTGCAACAAGCGCGAAAGGAGCAGCCACACAAGGGTAAATTCTGGTTCACTCTGGGCAGCGTCTACGAATCGACTCGCCGGGTCGAAAAGGCGCGTGAGCTCTATCGGGAAATGGAAACGGCATTTGCAGGAAAGCCTGAAGCCTACGAAGCGCAAGTGAAGCTTGCGAATTTGGATTGGGCTGAAGGGAAAATCGAGGAAGCTGAACGGCAGGTTCAAGCCGTGCTCAAGGACAGCGCACGCTCCAGCGATGCCCTCTTGCTGAGAGGGAAAATCGCGCTTCAACGGAAAAATGGGAAAGACGCCATTCTCGATTTTCGCTCTGTTCTGAAAGATCAACCGGAACTGGCTGAAGGGCATGTCCTTCTTGCCCGCGCCCATTTGCTGGCCGGAGAACCGACATTGGCCCGTGAAAGTTTGGATAAAGCCCTTGCGTTCAAACCGACGCTGGTAGAGGCCCAGACCTTGTTGGTGGGGCTTGATGCGGCAGCCGGCCAATTCAAGGAGGCAAAGCAGCGGTTGGATCCGCTTCTTGCTCGAGAACCAGGCAATATGGCCCTCCTCGGCATGCTCTTTCAGCTGCAACTGCAGGAAAAGGATTGGAATAAAAGCCAGGAGACGCTCAAGCGGCTGCGCCGGGCCGGGGCGGACGAAGCGCTCGCAAGCATGGCGGAGGGACACGTGGCTCTTGCGCAACAACAGTGGGACTCTGCGGAGGCAGCTTACACAAAGGCGGCTCAACAACGACCCTCGGCGCCTGAGCCGCTCCTTGCCCTCGTGCAGCTGGATGTGCGGCGCGGCCGTTTGGCTCAGGCGCAGCAACGTCTGGAGACTATTCTTGCCAAGTCTCCGGAGCATCCTTTCGCCGCAGGATTTCTGGGTGAATTGTTGCTTACGAAAGGAGAGCCTGCCGTGGCGGTTTCTCACTTTGAGACAGCCACCCGTATCAATCCCAAATGGATTACTCCATGGATCCATCTGGCACGTCTTCACCAGGCACAGAAACATATGGCGGAAGGTGATGCAGTGCTTCGAAAAGGTCTTGAAATAAGCCCAGAGAGTGAGCAGTTGCGGCTTCTATTGGCTATGAGTCTGTCCGCGCAAGGTGGACATGACGAGGCCATCGGTCACTACGAGATGGTATTGAAGCAGGCTCCCACGTCGCTCGTGGCGGCAAATAATCTCGCGGCGGCGTTGGTCGACCACAAGGGCGACCCACAGAGTCTTGAGCGGGCCTTGGCGCTGAGTCGTGGGTTTGAATCGCAAAAATCCAACCCGTATTTACTGGATACTCTGGGGTGGGCGCATCATAAGCTGGGTCACGGGGCCGATGCCGTGCGGGTGTTGCAGCAGGCTTCGGCAATGGCGCCCGATCATCCGATTCTAAATTATCACCTCGGCGCTGCCTATGTGAAAGCCGGCAGGCGACCGGACGCCATCACACATCTGAAAAAGGCTGTGGCCTCGGGAACGCTCTTTGACGGCTTGGATGAGGCCAAGGCACTGCTCGAAGAAACGGCGGGATAATGACCATGTTGCAAGCCTGTATCCGGAGTTGGGCGAGCCGTGCCTTGTTCGTACTCGCTTCTGTCTGTCTATCAGTGCTCGGTCATGATCAGCATCTCCGGGCAGAAGTTGTGAATGCTGAGCCGGCATATCTTTTGGGCCCTGAAGACGTGCTCAAAGTTGCCGTGTGGAAGGACGAGCATCTGACGCAGGAGATGGTCGTGCGGCCTGACGGGATGATTACCTTCCCCTTGATCGGAGAAATCGTTGCCGCGGGACGGACGGCCGAAGACGTTCGTTTCGAAATCACGAAACGTCTGACGAAATATCTTCCGACCCCGAATGTGACGGTGACCGTGCTCAAAGTGCAGAGCTATCGCATTTATGTGCTGGGTCGAGTGAACAAACCGGGAGAGTATCAGGCCGGGCACAATACGGATGTGCTGCAGGCATTGAGCATGGCCGGTGGGCTGACGCCCTATGCCGCCGAGAACGATATCAAGATCATTCGCCGGAATCATGGACCTGATGAGATGGTATTTCCGTTCCGCTACGGCGACGCGCGAAAAGGAAAAGATCTGGAGCAGAACATCGTCCTGCAGCGCGGTGATGTGGTGATGGTGCCGTGACGGAATGCGACAATTGTTGGCCGATCGTGATACGGCATCGTGGAGCTCGAGGTGTGGGGTTATCAGTACGGTCTGGTTTTGCCTTGTGCTGGTCTTGGCGGTAGTTTGGTGTCGGACGGATGTAGCCTTAGCCGCCGAATGGTCGGCCACTCCGTCATTGAGCACAAAGGGTGTGTACAACAGCAACTTGCTCTTGTCTACCGGTAACAATGAAGTTTGGGGATATTGGGTTACTCCGGCGGTCAAGTTCAAGGGCGCGACGGAGGTGTTGGAGGTCGAAGGGGAGACCAGAGCGGACTTCGTCCAGTACTTCGGCGACCAGAACCGGGAGTTCACGAACGTCTACTTTCCCCTGCGGACGTCTTATCGCGCCGATCGGCACACACTGGCGTTCGAAGGAGGGTTTACGCGTGACAATACACTCATGGGGGAATTGTTGAGCACCGGTCTGGTGTTGGCGTTTACGCAGCGGAGTATGTGGACGGCAAACCCCAGCTGGAAAGTGGGTATCACCGATCGCCTGTCGTGGCGGAGCGGGTATCATTTCACGGATACGACCTACCAGGACGGCGCTCGACTCGGTCTTGTCGATTATCAGGTCCATGGGGGGACAACCGGACCGACCTATAATCTGACTGAATTGGATCAAGTTCAACTCACCGGTGAATACACATTCGTGCGCATGCCGTTCATCGGGCTTGAGAATACCTATTACGGTGCGCAGGGCGGATGGACCCATGACTTCGGCGATCAATTGATCGGATCGGTGGCAGGAGGAGGGCGATTCGTCAAATCGAATCAGGATGTTCCGGGAGCGGGAACGCTCACGACCGATGAAGTCGTCTGGGTGTACAACGCTTCTCTCAGTAAGCAATTTGAGCGAACCATGGTTCGGGTGGACGGAGTCCGCATGATTAATCCAAGCGGGTTTGGTCGGCTGCTGCAAACCGACCGTGTGGGGGCCACACTTGTGCACAACGTGACCGAGACGCTGACGTTGACGCTGGACGGAGGTCTTTACTTTGTGTCGGGGATTGCGTCTAATTTACCGAGTCGCCAGCTGCAAGATACGAGATTGTTTTCCGTAAGCCCGCGTGTCTCATGGAAATTCGCCGACTCGTGGGCGATGGATGTCGCCTATACGTACGCGGAGCGATCGGTGGATGCGATCGATCAACAAAACGCGGCACATTCGACGTATCTGATGTTTCGGTATGCAGGAGACAAATGGGCAGTGTCCCGATAAATAGTGAGCAAAGGGCGCATGCCCGAGCGATGCCGATCGCTCGGGTGCGAACCTTGTCCGACTATCTTGCCTTGCTGCGTCGCCGCCGCCGGTTGATTCTGATGGTCGGGGCTTCGCTGCTGGCAGCGAGCGTCGGCGTGGCGTTTCTCTGGCCAGCCGTCTATCGCTCGACCGCGACGATTTTGATAGAAGAGCAGGAGATTCCTTCCGATCTTGTGCGGTCGGCCATCGCGACGTATGTTGATCAGCGAATCGAGACGATCAAACAACAGGTGCTCAGCCGATCCACGCTTTGGCGTGTCGTCGAACAATATGATCTCTATAAGAACATTCGCAAACGGAGCCCGACGGAAGAGGTATTGGAGCGATTTACGAAGGATATACAGATTGAAGTGATGAACGTGAAAGTGATCGATCGCCGGACACAGAATCCCACCCAGGCGACCATCGCCTTTACCTTGGCCTATGACGGTGAGGCTCCGGACGTGGCGCAAAAGGTCACGAACGAGCTGACGAGTCTCTTTTTGAATGAAAATCTGAAGACTCGTGAGCGACATGCCCAGGAAACTACGGCGTTTCTGAAGCGGGAATCCGAGAATCTGGCCCGACATATCCAAGAGTTGGAAGGGAAGATCGCGCAAGTGAAGCAGCGGGCGGACGGCGCCTTGCCGGAGCTCATGCAGCTGAATATGGCCATGATGAATCAGGCCCAACGGGAGCTGATCGATGCCGACCGCGACATCAGGAGTCTGCGGGAGCGCAAGACTTTCCTGGAAGGCGAACTCGCGACATTGAAACCCCATACGCCGCTCATCAGCGTCAGTGGAGAGCGTCTGTTGGATGTTGATGAACGGCTCAAGGCGCTGCGGGCTCAGTATGCCAGCCTGTCGTCCTACGTCAAGCCCGACCATCCCGACTTGATCAAGATGGAGCAGGAATTGTCGTCGCTTGAACAGGAAATCGGCCCCACGGACGGGCTGGACGAGTTGTCGAAGCGACTGATGGCGGAACGGGCGGTGCTGGCGGATCTCCGCCAGCGTGCAAGCGACGCCCATCCTGACGTGATACGCGCCGAAGAAGTCGTGGCCTCGCTTGAACGGGAATTGCAGGCCGCGACCAGACGCGCCGCCTCGCCGGCGGCCGTCAAGCCGGAAAATCCCGCCTACATCAATATTCAATCGCAGTTGGTCTCGACGCAGGCGTCCTTGCAGGCAATGGAAGCGGCGCGCAAGGAGCTGAAGCAGCGAATGGCGGAATACGCGAAACGACTGGAATCGACTCCGGCGATCGAGCGCGACTATCTGG
The DNA here is from genome assembly GCA_019636835.1 of Nitrospira sp. GTDB lineage: Bacteria > Nitrospirota > Nitrospiria > Nitrospirales > Nitrospiraceae > Nitrospira_D. The sequence continues at coordinate 15,065 of JAHBWU010000013.1, read as the reverse complement.
ACCTCACCCGTGATCGAGAAAACTCCGTCCATAAACACCAAGAGATTACGTCTCGAATGATGGAGGCGCAGGTGTCCGCCGAATTGGAAGTGCAGCGGAAGGGGGAGCGGTTCTCGTTGATCAATCCACCGGAGCTGCCTGAGAAACCCAGCCAACCCAACCGCCCGGCGATTTTGTTGCTCGGGGCGTTGTTCGCGGTCTTCGGTGGAGTGGGAATCGGCTTCGCCGCCGACAACTTTGACGGCAAGATTCACACGATGGAGCAGCTCGGCAGCACCATGCGAAGTGTCCCATTGGTGGCTGTTCCCTATATGCCTTCGGAACGTGAAGTCGCCGTCTTTGTCCGTCGTCGAGTGACCGTCGGTCTCTCTACTCTGGGAGCGGTGGCTGTGGCGGCCATCATCCTGCATCTCACGTGGCGACCGTTGGACGTGCTCTGGTTTACGATCCTCCGAAAGCTCGGCTGAACGGGCTACGGAGAAAAGGACGTATCAGATGGAATATCTCCAGCAAGCGCAGGAACGATTTAAACAGCAAGCAGGCGCTGCCGGTACCGACCCGCGCCGATTGGTCGGTGACTCTCGACGGCCAAGTCCTCCTATCGTGTACACCACAACAAAGACGATTACGCTTCCCGATCGCGTGATGCGGGAGCAGCGCTTGATAACCGGATTCGACGAAGGTCCCTTTGTCGATGCGTATAGGATGTTGCGCGCGCAGGTCCTGCAGCAGTATCGTCAAAAAGGATGGAATGTCATCGGAGTGTCCAGCACGGCAGACCAGGAAGGCAAAACGCTGACGGCGGTCAATCTCTCGCTTTCACTGGCGATGGATCTGGCCCACACGGTGTTATTGGTTGACGCCGACATGCATCGACCGGCGGTCCATCGTATCTTCGGGATGGAAACCACTCCGGGGCTGACGGAGTACCTGTTTGATCATGCGCCGCTCACTCAGCTTCTCATTCATCCTGGAATCGGTCGGTTTGTCTTCCTGCCGGGCGGTCGGGCGATCAAGAACTCGGCAGAGGCCCTCGCGTCGCCGCGAATGACCGCCCTCGTCCAAGAACTGAAGCATCGGTACCCTTCACGCCTTGTCGTGCTCGATCTTCCGCCGCTCTTGTCCCGCGCCGACGTCGTAGGATTTGCCCCGCACATCGATGCGTTGCTGCTGGTGGTGGAGGAAGGTCGCACCGCGTCAACCGACGTCGAGCGGGCAATGGAAGCCCTGAAAGGCAGTGTCCCGATTCTTGGGGGGATTCTGAATAAATCCGGACGCAAGATGTTGACGTTGCGGCAAGCGAGACAGTTGTTGAGGATTCATCGCGATTAGTTCAGATGTACGAGACCTACTACCAACTGAAAACAAAGCCCTTTACCTTGTTGCCGGATCCCGAGTTTCTCTACTTGGGAGCCAAGCACAAGATGGCATTGAGTCTGCTGGAATATGGGCTGGCGAACGGGACGGCGTTCATTGTCATTACAGGACATCCCGGCACGGGGAAAACGACCTTGTTGAACCGGTTGCTGGACCAGTCCGGCCATCCATGGGTCATCGGTATTTTGTCGAACATCCACGGCGGGCTGGGAGGGCTCATGCCCTGGATTGCGGCCTCTTTCGGCCTACCGACCAACGGGAAGAGCGCGGTCGATATCTTTCATGAGTTTGCGAAATTTCTTGAGCATGAGCATAGCACCGGGCGACGGGTCCTCTTGATTCTCGATGAGGCGCAAAATGTCGGAGCCGAAGTCTTGGAAGAGCTCCGGCTGCTTTCGAATCTCAACGATGGGCGACGCCGATCGTTGCAGATTCTGTTATCCGGACAACGAGGTCTTCAGGATCTCCTCAAGGGGCCCGAGATGGTGCAGTTCGCTCAACGGATCGGTGTGGACTACGTATTGGATGGACTCTCGGAGACTGAGACAGTCGCTTACATCGAACACCGTCTTCAGGTGGCGGGTCGGTCCTCGCAGCTGTTTACGACACTCGCCGGCCGAATCGCGTTCCGTCTGACCGGGGGGATTCCTCGGCTCATCAACCAACTCTGCGATCATGCCCTCGTCTACGGATACGCGGAACAGGCCGGCACGATTACCGCCCGTGTCCTCCTGGCAGCTGCGGTCGCCCGGGCCAAGCATGGCGTGCTTCCGTTCGTGGTTTTGCCGGAAGATGTCGATTTGCCTGAACCTGAACTGAGCGCAGAGCGAGTCGAGGTTGATTCGTTGGTAGGTGGGCACGCTCAAGGAGATGGACAGACGCGGCATTCTAGGCAACTGCAACAGGGCGAGGTCGTCTCCATGCCGGATCCGTTATCGATGTATCGCGAAGGATTGATGCTGAAAGAATCCGGAGAATACACGAAAGCGATCCGATTGTTCGATAGGTTGTCCACGCATGAATCCTGGGCGGTTCGAGCGCTATCGCAGAAGGGACTCTGTCTCAAGGCGATGGGGCAACACCACGACGCATTAACGGCGATACGCGAAGCTTCCAAGCGCCGACCGGCCACCCAGGACGAAAACGTAACGGTGCAGTATTTGTTAGCTCGAACCCTTGAATCCCAAGGGCTGTATGATGAAGCTCGGGAGATCTATGTGGTATTGGACCGCAGACAGCACAAGTACCGAGATGTGTCGACTCGTCTTGCCCGCTTGCAGGACGAAGACCAGGATTTTGGACAAATAATAGAAGGTGAACAAGTTACTCGATTCGCATCCTTCTGGCGGGGGTGCGGACGACTCTTACAAAACATGCGAAGATAACGAGACAAAAATGAGAGTGACACCGGGGATCCCATAGACCAAAAGCTAATCCCTGACCAACGTGTAACGAGTTGGTTTACCGTCACTCTCCGGTGCACGCAGCATCGCCACCAGTTGACGACTTATTCATTGTTCCCAAACTCAGGCAGGGTATCGGCAGCGAGGTCCAGGAACGGAACAGGGTTCTTGGTGACCTTGCCGGCCGGACAATTGGCGGCCGCGAACGGGGCAGCGGGAGGACTGAAATCAGTTACCCCGGTGATGTCGATGCGGTAGAGCTTTTTGTTGGGGGGTGAGAGCTCAGCCCCTACCCCGAGTCCGCGGTTGTTGCGCTCCAACACCCGCTACGATCCAGCGCTGCGCCATCGAGAGCCAAGCCGTTGACGAATTCGGGCGCGGCTTGTGCAGCTGGGTCCGTGACGGCGCCCATAAGGCTGAAACTGACAGCCAGAGTCAGTTTACGAAACGATGTCATGATCCCCTCCAAGTGTGCATGACGGGTGAAGTCGTCTCAAGCAGCAATGATCAGCAGCGGGGAATCTAAGGCAGGACGTTTACCGCTGCATTAGCCCGGCATGAAGAAACAGTTAACAATCGTTTGAGGAATCGATAGGCTGCGGCGACTGTCTTTGTATGGACGACAACACGATCATGAATATTGACGTGACATGAACGAAAGCGGAGGGAGGCAGAGATGCTTCGTCAATTTGTATCCAATCTGGAGCACCCCCCTTTACAAGATCATTCCGACATCCCCAACAAGCGCGTAAGGACCTTCAGCTCATGGATCTGGCTTTCCAGCGATTGAGAAACCAGTCCTGCGAATTGACGCTTGGTTCCCCTTCCAAAGGCGTAAGACGCTCGTAGGTCCCGTCTGAACGCAACCGTCTGGCTTGGACATTATCGCGAAGACTGACGTCGAGAATGTCATGCACGATGACCTCCCTCCAGCGGGAATGAAGTACCGGAAAGAGGATTTCCACACGGCGATCCAGATTGCGCGGCATGAGATCAGCGCTTCCAAGAAACACTTCGTCCTGTCCCCCGTTATGAAAATAATAAATCCGGGCATGTTCGAGAAAACGGCCGACAACGGACGTCACCGTAATCCTCTCGCTAATGCCGGGGACACCCGGCCGTAAACAACAGATACCGCGCACTTGTAATTCGATCTTCACACCGGCCTGCGCGGCACGGTACAGCGCCTGAATGCATGCCTTATCCACCAATGCATTCATCTTGAATGCGAGATGCCCATCGCCGTTTTTCCGGTGACAGTGAACCTCGCGATCGATCCGATCGAGCAGCTCCCGACGCAATGCCGTCGGCGCGACCAGCAATTTGGCGTAGCCATCCTTCCTGGAGTACCCGGTCAGCGCGTTAAACAGATCGGACACGTCACTGCCGATGGCGGGATCACACGTGAAGTAGCTCAGATCGGTGTAGACACGGCTCGACAGCACATTATAGTTGCCGGTTCCGAGATGGACGTATCGTCGGATCCCCTCCGGTTCGCGCCGGACGACGAGACACACCTTCGCATGGGTCTTGAGTCCGCGCACTCCGTAGACGACATGCACTCCCTCATCTTCGAGCTTTCGGGCCCATTCGATGTTATGCTCTTCATCGAAACGAGCCTTGAGCTCTACCAGCACGGCCACCTGCTTCCCATTGACCCGAGCTTCCATCAAAGCCTCGACAATCGGGGATTTCGGGTTCACGCGATACAACGTCTGTTTGATCGCCAGGACATTCGGATCGTGGGCCGCTTCACGGACAAACTCGACGACCGGCGTAAAACTATCGTAAGGGTGGTACAGCAAAAGATCATCTTGCCTGATAGCTTCCAACACACCACCCGGTTTGCTCAGCAGCGCGGGCATGACGGGCTGAAAAGGCGCGTCTTTGAGATCGGGACGTTCGAGCGCGGTGAGTTCCATAAGCCCCGCCATGCCGATCGGATCATGTTCCGTGTACACGAGATATGACGGGATCTGTAGATTGCGGATCAGAATATCTGCAATATGGTCCGGCGTGGTCGCATCCAGTTCCAAACGCACCACGGAATTGAAATCCCTCAATTCGAGCTGCTCTTCCACCGCCGTAATCAGATCGGGTGCTTCATCGGACTCGATCGTCACATCGGCGTCTCGCGTCACTCGGAACGGATAGGACGCGGCAATCTCCAAGCCGGGAAACAAGAGGTCCAAATTATCCGCCACGACCTCTTCCAACCAAGCAAACCGCTGAACTCTCCCGATTCCTCCGAGGTCTTTCTCCTGCGGGGTGGATCCTTCTTGAGCGGGAACCGGAACCAAACGCCGAAAGGAATCGGGCAACTTGACGCGCGCGAAGCAGTCACCCCGCTCAGGATCCTTGACCACCACGGCCAGGTTGAAGCTCAGATTTGAAATATGCGGAAATGGATGAGTCGGATCAATGGCCAACGGGGTGAGCGTTGGGAAAATTTCACGTAGGAAGTACTGACGAAGACCGTCCCGTTCGGCCTGCTCCAGGTCACCATACGAGAGCGTATAAATGCCGGCCTCACGCAGTTTCGGCAACAGATGCTGCTGCCAACAAGTCCGATGCCGCTCGAGATGGATCGTCACTTCTCGGCATATCGCCAGCATTTGTTCGGACGGCGTCATGGCATCGGGTGGGGTTTCACCCGCTCCGCCGGCAACTTGGCGTCGCAGGCCTGAAACCCTGATCATGAAAAATTCGTCGAGGTTGGTGGCGAAGATCGCCAGAAACTTCACGCGTTCCAACAGCGGACGTCGCACATCTTCCGCTTCCTCCAAGACCCGCAGGTTGAATTGCAGCCAACTCAGCTCACGGTTCAAGAACAGGCCGGGATTCTCGAGGTCCGCCGGTGGTTCCGTGACCTGATGCGAATTCTCGGCAAAAGGCTCGATCGACGCCATTTAATCCAGCCATCCTTTGCGTCTGAAATAGAGGTACGGCGCAGCACCGGCCACAATCATCAGTAGGAGCGCCAGCGGGTAGCCCCACGGCAATCGAAGCTCCGGCATGATGTCGAAATTCATGCCGTAAATGCTGGCGACAAGGGTCGGCGGAAGAAACACGACTGCCGCAATCGAAAAGATCTTGATGACTTTGTTTTGCTCCAGACTAATCATTCCGAGCAAGGCATCCATGAGAAAATTAATCTTATCGGCAATGAAGCCCGTATGGCCGTTCAGCGATTCAATATCACGCAGAATACCTTTGACCTCTTGCGTATGTTCGCGTGAGAGAATGCGGCTCCTCAATAGGAACGACAAGGCGCGCCGATTGTCCATCAAATCCAAACGGACTTTCCCATTGAGGTCCTCCTGGGCGGCAATCCGTTCTATGTTGTCGCGCATGCCGGGACCGGCGATCTCCTTGTTCCGGTTCAGGACAAGGGCAGCGACTTGGTCCAGCGTCATGTACATTTCTTCCAACACATCGGCATCCTGCTCCACGGCAAGCTCATAACAGCCGAGGAGGATGTCCACCGCATCACCCACCATCCCAGACCCCGCACGTGCCCTCATTCGGAACAGACGCAGGATGGAGAGATCATCGTCATGCACCGTAAGGAGTCGGCCTTCATGCAGCGTGAACGACATCGTAACATTTGAAGGAGCTTCATCGCTGTTCTGAATGAAGGTCGAGCGAATATGGACCCCGTGTTCGTCCTGGTAGTAACGCGCGCTCGCCTGTAAGGCCTGCAACTCTTCGTCCTCCGGCAGCTCCAGTCGAAAGACCGACTGCACCAACGCCCGTTCTTCTTCCGTCGGATAGGCCAGATCAATCCAGATGGTCTCCTTCCGGGACAGATCCCCCGCGACGTCGACCTGGACCTGCATGAGCTTCCCGTCGGTCAATACAAACGCGCTGAGCACAAGCCACTCCCCATCATCCCATGTGACATAGGGGTTGAACCGTTTGCACCATTATAGAATCCAGGCTGCGCCCTGTCCTCATGATCATCGAGCCCGCCTGCAAAAGTTTACACCAGGGGAAGGCCGCCCATGCGACCGGCGACATGAATGACAGGGTAAGGGCTGCCTAGCCTGAGTAGGCAGCGAGGTCAAGAACCGTGGGGTTGTTAGAAGTCATCGATGGAGACCGGGCGGAGAAAGTCCCGCACCGACACCAGGCCGATGAGCGCCCCTGCTTTCGTCACACCGAGGTGGAGCGTGCGATGCTTGTCCATGAGGTCGGCGGCTTCCGTCAACGGCCGTCGCTCTTCGATGCCGGGCACCGGACTGCTCATGATGTCCTCCACGGGCACGAAGTAGGACACTTTATCGGCTCCCACGAACTTCTTGACGACGTCCGATTCCGTTACAATGCCGACGACCTGCGCTTTGCGAGTTATGAGCACACTCTCTACGTTGCAGGCCTTCATCAACTTCACGGCCTCCACGACCGACGTGCCTGCGTCCACCGTCACTGGTTCATTCTGCATCAAGTTTCCGACTGTGATCATACCGATCCTCCTTTTTTATTATTGTTGTATCGGCTCCAGGCTACCAATAAGGGATTACGTCCGCATAAAATGACCATTGCGAGTCGGTAACATTTGAGAGGAAGTTGCGCGAGAACCATTGCGAGACGTCATGGCAACATCGTTCTCTTCGGCTGGGCGGCTGTCACTTCATCGTTCCCGACGGCAGGCACTCTTTCGACGGTGAAGAAGGCCGATGTAGAGTAAGAGGACGTCAGCGAATCTCGAGCACGCAGACGCGGAGCGTGGGATAACTGCGTTGATGGGCGACCCGGGGAGGCGCATCTTGGTGACCGCGAGCCCCTCGACGCGACGAAAAAGGGGGGGCACATCTTGAGAAAGGTCAAGCTATAGGCCGTGTTGACATATCAATAACCATTGATATATAAAGCATGCATGGTGGCTGCGACCAGAAAGAGTGCTGAAAAGGCAGTCCGTCTTTTTCACGCCCTCTCCGACCAAACCCGATTAGAACTTCTCGAACGATTACAAGGTGGTGAACAGTGTGTTTGCGAACTGACGGACGCCATGAAAGCCGCGCAGTCACGGTTATCCTTCCACCTGAAAGTGCTGAAAGATGCCGGGCTCATTCTCGATCGTCGGGAGGGACGGTGGATGTATTACTCGATCAATCGAGACGCCGTTGGAGACCTTGAAGAATGGGTCGAGACACTCAAGCGTCAGACCAACTGGGGAGTGTCGGTCAGTCGCTGCGACTAATTTTTTAGCTCCAACGCATCAACATTTCTTGATGTTCTATGTCCATGGATGCAGCACTCCCGATTCCGGTCCCGGTTCAGCTCAAACGGCTCAACCTCTTTGAACGCTATCTCAGCGTATGGGTCGCCCTCTGCATTCTAGTGGGTGTTGGATTAGGGCAGACTTTTCCGCAACTCGTGGACAGTTTCAGGTCCGCAGAATTCGGGGAAGGCGGCCATATCAATCTCCCCATCGCTGTCCTGATTTGGTTGATGATCGTTCCGATGATGATGAAGGTCGATCTAGCCGCCTTGCGGCAAGTCGGGCAGCGGCCAGGCGGACTCTTTATCACGCTCTTCGTCAATTGGGTCGTGAAACCCTTCTCGATGGCGTTCTTTGCATGGCTCTTTTTCCGCTACGTGTTTGCCTCCTTCCTTTCGCCAAGCGAGGCGGAACAGTACATCGCGGGCTGTATCATTCTCGCGGCGGCGCCCTGTACGGCGATGGTCTTCGTCTGGAGTTATCTGACGGATGGCGACCCGGCATACACACTAGTGCAAGTTACGGTTAATGACCTCCTGACGCTGGGGCTCTTTGTGCCCATCATTGGGCTCCTCGTCAGTGGAACATCCTCTCTGACCATTCCCTATGAAGTACTTTGGTATTCCGTCCTAGCCTTTATCGTGATCCCGCTCACGCTAGGAACGGTTCTCCGTTGGTGGCTCATGCAACGGCATGGTCGAAATTGGTTCGAGCAACGTTTCCTGCCTCGGTTCGCTCCCGTCACCATCACGGCCCTTCTTCTGACGCTCATTTTGATCTTCGCATTTCAAGCCGACAATCTCATCGGAAAACCCTGGCATGTGGCCTTCATCGCCGTCCCGATCCTGTTGCAGGTCTATATGAACGCCTCTTTGACCTATTCACTCATGCATTGGTTCCGTATTTCTTATGCCGTTGCGGCCCCGGGCGCGCTGATCGGCGCCAGCAATTTCTTTGAACTCGCCGTGGCGACGGCGATTGCCTTATTCGGGGCAGAATCGGGGGCCGCCTTAGCCACAGTGGTCGGTGTCTTGGTCGAAGTCCCTGTGATGCTGTCGGTCTGTGCTGTCTGTAATCGGACTCGTCACTGGTTTGGAACGCGATGAAAGAACGGGTCCTTTTTCTCTGTACGGGGAATTCGGCACGCAGTCAAATGGCAGAAGCTCTGCTCCGCCACATGGCAGGTGACCGCTTCGAGGCTGAAAGCGCCGGGACGCGTCCGGTGGGGCTCAATCCCGTGACGGTCGAAGCCATGCAAGAGATCGGCGTCGATATACGCCACCATCGCTCAAAGCATGTTGCAGAATTTGTGGGCCAATCCTTCGCCTATGTCATTACCGTCTGTGATCGCGCAAAAGAGTCGTGTCCCGTGTTCCCTGGTGCAATCACGACGCTGCATTGGTCGTTCGATGATCCCGCTGCTGCTGCTCCTCCTGAAACCCGATTAGCGTGCTTCACCCGAGTGCGCGATGAAATCGCAGAACGAATCCGCCGGTTCCTAGCCGGCGGCTCCCTCCGCGACCAATTGGTGACCTGGTGACCTGCACGGCCTCTCTGTACTGCAATTGCTGAGCACGAAGCTTGCCCATGCCATGATTGCGGGCCCCTATAGTCACGACACACCGGACTATGATAAGAAACTCCACATGGCCCTGACCGAACTCGCCCGGTGTTGGACCCCGGAACGGTGTCGATTTGGGTACTCGAACGGGCAGTCGGGCCTGACACGGAGATTGTCACAGCTAATTCTTCAACAGAATCCAGTGGTCCCATCGTCTAGCCTGGCCTAGGACGGAGCCCTCTCAAGGCTTAAACACGGGTTCGAATCCCGTTGGGACCACCACTCTTTCCTTTCCACGATGGCTCGGTAAAGTTCAAGCTTCCGTCAAAGAGGGAGTTGAAGATGTTGCAGAGGTTGGCGTAGGCTAACCGTGACCGAGTACCTTCCTGAAGGTTCCAGGTATAGCTACCATTAGCGACGGGGGGTTGAATTATGAACCTCGTGACCTTTCGCTTCCGCCAGTCCCAGGCAGTGGACTTTTATTGGAACCTCGAGTTGGCCAAGCGGGGATCCCTACGCGAATTCAAGGTCCATCCCAACATCACTATTTATGAGTCGGCTTTCGACCTGCTGAACCCGATACAAGTAGGACACGCCTTGTCCTTAGCAAAGGCCTTGGTGCTCGACAAGCGAGCCGAAGTCTTCTCGGGAAACACGTCGCTGACCATGGTGACCGTCCGTGATGTGTTGCAGTGCTATCAGCAATCGATGCAGGTCGACGACCATCATGCTCATTGTTGGTTCAAGATCCGGCTCACATTTGACCTGACCGTGACACGATTCGAGCTGGAGTCCGACGACTTGGCGAAGTCGTTCGTGTTCCCGTGTCGACGGGCGGCCACACATGCCTATGGCATTCACTATGACCACCCAGGGACGATCTATGACCAACTGGACTCGGCCTTGTGGCGTGCCGGCACACGTTGGTGTCCTCGGCTCACGGATCTCTCAGAGGTAAAACTCGTCAACGTGGAGTTTCAGACTAAAAGATAAAGAACCGCTCTCCCCCTAGGCATCGACATCACCATCCACGGATTCAACACTTGGCGCTGGATCAGACCGCTATGTGAACGACATGATCGAAGAAGCCGCGAAGGATTTGCTGAGGAAGTACCGGGAAAAAGAAAAACGATTAAATGACCAGGATCCTTTAGGCTGATACAGGCTCTTCAGGAACGCTCTCTTGAAGAAATCCCAAGATAAGAGTCGGCCACGGCTCAAGAGACACCACACGAGGAATACCGTGTCAAACACCGAACCAAGCCTGAACGTCATCATCGACCATTTGGTACCTACGGAGATTCCGGCTGATTCCGGGATCTTTGAGCTTTCGACTCTCATGTCTCTTGAGATGGGCTTGAATCACATCGCTCTGACAGTGTGGCAGAAGGAAGAGCCATTGCGCGGTAAGAACAACACAAGGATGCGTGCCGTCCACCACGGAACCGACCCACGGGAGACGCGCTTGCTGGAATCTCAGTTCCATTGGTTTGGGGTATCGTTATGTAACTATGTCAGTCTCGTGGGCTTCCTGGCGTCTTTACACAGCGGCGCGGTTGGTCGCGAGGATCTACAGAACACGCGCGGACGAAAACGTATCGCATCGGCCTGCAAGGCATATGTCAATCGGGTCCCTGAGATCCGAGACGTCCTGATATGGCGAAACATAATTGCAGGCCACTTCACGATTGCCGATTCCAGAAACGATGACCTCGATATGGTTCCCCTGCATCCGATTTCTTTTGTGGCACACAGGTACCACGTAAGGCAGTGGGATTCGGGGAAGAGCGCGCCAGGTGCACGTCGGTCTGAGTTTCCCATGTGGTCAATTACGGAAGTCTATGAGCGCCTGGCGCCGAGATATTGGCCATCGTTTCGATGGCCAGAAGGCGAACACAACACGCGTCGTCGCTTACCTTCCCGGAAAATTCTAAAGTAAGCTCCGTCCTTTCACGGAGCGCTGGATCAGAGGCCCTTAGGAATGACACGATCGAAGAAGCCGCGAAGGATTTACTGAAGAAGTACCGGGAGAAGGGGAAATAGATGACCTTCAGCTTGTGGGTTCATTGGAGTCGTTGGTACTCACGCCTTGTGACTCAAGTCCGACGCGGCTGATGACCAAGTACCTGTTCGTTTTCATTGGCGGCGGAATAGGCTCCGTGGCACGCCCGTTTGTTACAAGCTTTGCCGGCAAACAGATGGGCACGGCGTTTCCGTGGGGAACCCTCACCGTCAATCTGCTGGGTGCCTTGGCGATCGGTCTGCTCATTGAGTTCATGGCGCTCCGGTGGTCCGCCCCTGAGGCTCAACGGTATCTGTTGGTGACGGGGTTTCTTGGTGGCTTCACGACGTCCTCGGCCTTTTCCCTCGAAACAGCATCCATGTGTGTTCGGGGCGACTGGATCATGGCCGCAGCCTACGTCCTCGCGTCGGTCCTTGGCACGGTGGGGCTGGTGATCCTCAGTATCCATCTATTACGCGCGCTGCTTTGACGAGGGTCCAATGGAGCTCTGCAAAGTATCGAGAAGATGAAAGGATTAGCGACAGACAGCGTAACAAGTACGAGGTGGGGTTGCGATGGACAGCCTTAGCACGAGCCTCCCGGAATCCCGACGGGGATTCCTCTTCGGGACCATCATAATTTTCCTCATGACCTTCGCCTGGCTCCTACTGGCGGGCACCCTCGGGATTTCTGAGTGGACAGAATACCTCGTCATTGTCGGAATCCTTGCTCAGGTTCTTTTGATCCACCGACGAGAACAGGCGTTGTATACATCACGACGGTGGCGGTTCTGGTATGCGCTGGTCATCGCGGGGTTCGCGTGCAATCTGATGACTCGGCATCTCTGGATGCAAGGTCATGATGCCATCGCGGATCCCGCACAAGTCCGTGGGCAGCTCATACTGGGTGGACTCCTCTTGTTTTATGTCATGGTGTTTCCGATCACGCTCCGCCTTATCATCCGAAACAAGGCGTCATGAGCGAGCATCGACACCAGAGTCGGCGCGTTTCTGAGATCACTTCCTCCGGTCGCACCACAAAAAGAAAGCTCCGCCCTCTTTCGAGGGCGGAGCTTGGTCGAACAGCGCAATTTTTATATCCTGCGTCCGATAGTGTTTCCGCTACCCGTTCAAAATATTTCCACTGCCCTGTCCGATATTCATCCCATCGTCTTCATGTCTGAGCCGGTACTGAGAACCCCCTGAATCAAACTTCTGAAGGCTCGATCTGACGGACTAAGTCTCTAAGTAAAGACATTCAAACTGAGTGGTGGCAAATCGGATCAATGACACGTCTCTTGTCAGCAGCCTGTCGGCAGGCAGATGGGTAAAGCGTTTCAATCGGAAACAGACCTCATTGATGTTGCGTTCTTCTAGGATTAGGCTTGGACGAAACGCAGTTCAAACCCGGAGGTGAACTATGGCAGACCCTGTCCCGATCGCGTCGAACCGGTTCCGGATACAGAGGAACCGAGCGGAGTTGTTCTTGCCGTACGGATCGAACCGTCCGATTGACCAACCGGACTCGGCGGTGAAGCGAATTCTAATATCACTGCATGGCAGCGGCAGCCACGGGATGCTCTATCTGGAGAACGGAGTGGAGGCTGCGCAAAAGGCGGGGTTTGAGGCGGAGACGCTGGTGATCGCGCCGCAGTTTGCTCATCCTTCACATCTGGACTCGCCGCCTCCGCATGACATGTTGCTGTGGAAAAGCAACCCGTTCTGGGGTGATCTGTCGCTGGCGGATCGCGAGTTTCCGAGGCCGTTTCAGGTCAGTTCGTTCGAAGCTCTGGACCTACTGCTCGCACAGGTATTGAACAGGCATCTGTTCTCAAATCTGTTGCAGCTGGTACTGGCCGGACATTCTGGCGGAGGACAGTTTGTGAATCGGTACGCGGCAAGTTCGCGGATGGAAGACGATGTGGCGGGACCTCTCTGCGTGCGGGTGCACTATGTTCCGATCAATCCGGGAAACTATATGTATCTGGATAACCGACGGCCAAATTCGAGCGGCGGGTTCGAAATTCCGAGCGCTCCAGATTGCGGACATTACGACAATTATGGATTGGGTCTCTCTGCCTTGGACGCGGATTACCATATTCCGAGAGACAGGGACGCTGCAGAGATGCAGCAGTTGTACCGGGCACGGCGGGTGACCTATCTGGCGGGACTGGACGACAACGATCCGAATCACGAGAGTCTGCCGAAGGATTGCGGGTCGAGCCAACAGGGAGCGCACCGATTGGAGCGGGCAAGAAACTATGTGCGGCACGTGGAAGCGGTGTTCGGGAGCGAAATCCGTGAGAGGCACCGGTTGGTGGAAGTAAAGGGTGTGGGGCATTGGGGAAAAGGGATGATGACCTCCACTGAGGGACTGGACGCCATCTTTGCCCCATTGCAGGACAGCCATTACCATTCGTTCGAGCTGATGCCGGCAGGAGGAATTGCGGGGAGAGTGGAATATTTTGACTGGTCGGATGGATGGACGCAGGCGAAGACATTCACAGTGGGCGGGGCGCCGTATTTGTTCCTGCTCAAGAAAGCAACGGGGGACGTGCATATCCACGCGCTGGGTGCCGGTGGGCGGGTGGGAGCCAGGGTGACCGACACCCGGTGGTCAAGCGGTTGGACGACGGTCTCTTTCTTTTACCTGGGTGGGCAGACGTATCTATTTCTGCTGAAGGCAGAGAGCGGGCAAGTCCACACGCACGGGATGAATCTGGATGGGACGGTCGGACCGAGGATAGAGACGCTGTCATGGACGGCGGGTTGGACGCAGGCGCAGTTTTACCGAGTGGCTGGAGCGCCCTTCCTGTTTCTGCTCAAGGAGCAAACGGGCCAGGTGCATATTCACGGGCTGAATGTAGGCGGGACGATCGGCCCTCGGGTCGCGCAGTACGACTGGTCCAGCGGGTGGACGAGCGTGGCGTTGTATTACCGCGCTGGGATGACGCATCTGCTCCTGTTGAAGCGGTCAAACGGACAGGTGCATCTGCACCGCATGAACCTCAACGGTTCGGTGGGGACGCGTATCGATGTTGACGACTGGACTTCGGGATGGACGACGGCGGAGGCCTATTCGACGGCAGGGGCGTCAAGGCTACTGTTTCTGAAGGAGTCGACTGGACGGGTGGATCTGCGGCAAATCAATCCCGACGGGACGCTGGGGGCACTGATCGAGCGCAGGCAGTGGACGCCAGGGTGGACCTCGGTGGCAGCGTATGCGGTGGGAACGATGCCGTATCTACTGGCGGTGAAAGCGAAGAAGCTGTCCTCGTGACCAGCAACGGCCAATTCGAGAACATTCGGCGGGTACAATTCCATAGACTATGCAGAACAAGTGTCCAGATGGAGGCGGCTGGAGCTAGTTGCGTCTGTTGCCACAGGCCAGGGAATTCTCCGTCGCCGAAAACAAGATGCTATTTCTGCTGATGAATCGGAAAGGCTCGAGTGAAAAGAAGCCAATGACATTCGTCACACTGTAATCGCATGTTTTAGT
>JAHBWU010000129.1 GCA_019636835.1 Nitrospira sp. | reverse complement strand
AGGGAAGATGGGTTCCTCTTCTCGCGATGCTTTGGCTTGTGGGATTTCACTCTACTCCGGCGTGGAGTGAAAGTCCCGCTCCTTCAGTCCATTGGGGGAGCATGGCCTTTCCCGACCAATACTCAACGTTTACAGGAGGGTTGACTCTCAATCGATTCACGCCGACGGATGGGCTGGGGAACAAATACGATTCCACAGTGGGGAATACGCTCGGCTTCAATTTGATTACATTCAGCTGGACTCAACATTGGGGTGGGACGTGGCAGGACTGGAGCACGAACCTTACAGCCGGGATCAGTCCAACGGGGGACGAACCCAGTCAATATTTACAAAATAACGTCGTGCATCAGCTTCGCCAACTGCCGTCAGTGCCGACCGTCGATCCTCGGAAAGAGACCGATGCCATGATCGACGGATCTGTGACTCGGTGGGTTCGCTTGTGGGATGGCCCAAAGGTCTTATTTGTGGGCGGAGGGTTTTCCGTCGGAACCATCTATCAACAGGGATTTCTTCGCGCCGGTATCAGGCGAATGCCGATTACGCCGACCCTGTATCATAGTGAAAAGTGGGGCGATGTGAGCTTGCGGGCATCGGCCTTAGGACGGATCAGTTATCAAGACAACGGAGCCGTGCTCCACTCGGTGAGGCAAACTGCGGCTCTTGTACAGCCCTCCATTGCCTTTGGTCAGTATCGGACGACTGAGACAGGCGAGACGATCCCGACGTGGGAAATCGAATTTGCATTGATGTGGGATTCCGGAATTTTTGTCAATACGGCGGGAAAGAGCCAAGAGCAGTTTGCGTGGGCGATAGCGCTCTCGGCCGGCCCGGTGCGGGTCGAGACATGGAACGATAGTATGGGAAACATTGCGGAGCGCGACTTCGGTCCGACTTATGGCGCGACGCTGACCCTCGATGTCCTGCGAGTCTGGAACATCATTCAAGATTTCCGAACGAAGCCCGCCACTGATTCGCCGACCTCGTCGTAAGATTCCTCGTTTGGCCTAACGAACTGGAAAAGAAATGATGATTCCTCCCATCACATCATGAAGCTTGTAGTCTCGCTTGGCGCTCTGCGGATGGTTGTTATGGCATAGGATACAAGCCATCGACACGGCCCGGTCTGCAAAAATTGCCTTGAAATAATGTCTATCCCCTTCTGTAATGACTCCCGTATAGGGCTTCCGTGGATTCTTGGCCACCGCTTCCAAGCCTGCTCGTTCAAACTCATCCACCGGCCCGTTCTTTGTGTAAATGGGACCTAAGCTTCTCAGGCGGATATGGAGACCGAGGCCTAGCCCCTGAACCTCTTGCCCCGCCATCTGAAGCAATTGGGCTGGAAGCGGCAGCGCTCCCTTCTCTTTCCAATCTTCCGCCGCCACAGCGACCTTGCGATCCTGGAGCTGCTCCACGACATGAGTCGAATAGATGCTTCGATCGGCCTGAATGACCGCATGGATGTATGCTGCCACCAATTCCGGGGGGATTCCCTCCGGCTCTCCGGCCGTCGCAACATTCACGGAGACACCTACGAGCAGAATGGCCGAGAGTTTGCCAAGGATTCCTCCGGCAGCTTTCACGATTATGGTAACCATTCTTCGTAGCTTCCCCGGAGTAGGACCTGCTCGAAGAGCACTCCTTTGCGAGGTCATTGCACCTGTCTCCGCTATCTTGTCATCTTTTCGATTTCTCGATGCTGCAGATCCTCTTCGAACTCCTAAAATCCAATCACTTGGATGATTGTTTCGCATCCAAGATAAAAATCTCGCCGCGCATGGTATCACTCAGTAATTTACCGTGAAGGTTGCACCAGAAATGAAACCGATCAAAACCAGCTTCTGGGATACTAAAGCGGAGCATGACGTGATCTCGTGGTTCAACCCGAACGCCGAAGGCGGTGAGTGTATATACAATGGTCGCGTGGCCAGAGATCTCAATGTCTTCCGTCTTCATGAGTAATGGTGAGACGAACTCATGCGCGACCTCATCCTCATTCCGGAGGAGGATGGCTAGGTCCATCCCGACTGGTAGAGAAAAGGCTGGTATCGACGCGGAATTCTCAAGTGGTCCACCTTTGATCACCTGAAAGGCCTTGCTTTTCATCACAACGACGACATCAGGCTCATAAAGCATCTCTTCGGCCAACCCTATTCCACACATCCCTATCCCAAGTACGAGCTGGATAGCGGATGCGATCAGTCGTAATCGTGCCGGCACGTGTTCGCCTCTTTCATTCATTTCCACGGATGTACTCCGTGGTGAAGCACCTCCATTGGGGTGTATTGACAACTGATCGAATCTCCTCCGTGCCCGAGGGCTTCATCGCATTAGCCGCCGCCGATCCCAGTGGTCTCTATGATCGCCAATTCCCCACGCATTTTTTGTCCATGCTCTTTCCCATGGATATTGCACCAGAAGACATCATAGATACTTACCGTATTGCCATATTGATCCGGCTTGGATACGGGGGCGTTAAATTCAATGGTTATGGTTTGCCCTGGATCAATGCGAAAGCCGGAGGCTCGTGCAGTCTTGACCGCGGTGGCATTACCAGAAATGCGGAACGGGACATCCCGGAACAGTGTAGAGACAAACTCATGCGCGACGTGATCCTCGTTGCGAAGTTGAAGGACTGTCGGCATTCCTGCCATAAGAGCAAACCCACGGGCTGTTCCACCTTTTGTGATTTGAAAGGCCTTTTCACTGATACTAATGACGACATCAACTTCACTTTTGGCGAGAGGTTCGGGAGGTGCCGTCTTTGCCCAGAAGTCACGGAGTTGCGGGATCGAAATTTGATTTGCAGCCGAGAACGCAGGAAGGTGCATCGCTTCAAGCTTATTCTTGTTGATCAGCAGTGCCACACGAGGTTTATTGAGTTCAGGCCATTCTTGCCTCATCTCGGTACTTGGCACAGCCATCATCTGTCCGTCCGCTTCTAGCTCGATAAGTCCATATTCGGCCCCAATTATGGTGTCGGTCAGTGTCCCTGCGAGCCGGCCGACAGGATGACCATCCCTCGTGTAGACGGGATAGCGAGGCCCCGTTTTAAAGGTAAGCACCCCATTGGGCATGTAGCCGTCCCAACCTTGAGGCAGCCCAAGGTTGACAGTTTCAGAAGTTGGGGGAGCATCAAATCGGACAAGGCTTGCACTGCCGAGATCCGACATCTCAACCTTCACGGTATCTCCCGGGACAAAAGGGCAGTCCCCTATTTGAAAACCGGCACCTGGCTTCGATTCGAACTTCGCTTCTTTGCTGCCGGGTCGAGTCGGACAGATCAGGTGAGTGCCTTCGGTGACGGCGACGCGAACCACGTCACCCGATGCCTTCCTTATCCAGTAGGCGTTCCCTTCGACCTTGACGATATGTCCGTTCAACATGTATTCGGCACCACTCACCGTCACTTGTGCCTTATCCTCAAACGGCCCCGCAGTCGCTGTTGCAGCGAAGGCGAAGGCGGCCACGACTCCACTTATGACGCCGATGTAACGCATGGCTCATCTCCTTGATACAGATGGTTGTGCGGAATCTGCTCGCACCATGTTTTCCGTCTGCTGTCGCACGTCTGACCCATCCAGGCGTGGGAATATTGTTGATTGATAGGAATGGAATGTCGAAGTCGAACCAAATAAATTGACGATCAGATCACTGAGGTATCGGGCCGAGGCGGAGAGAGAAACTAAGGAGCGCAAGAGGAGGGGAAGTGACATTGGATCCCTCCTGCGAGAGGAACTATTCTATAGCCTACTCCTCGGTTAACGATGATGCAAGCGGTGTCAGGCGTTGGGGAAAATAGGGATATGCCGTCCGGTTAATGTTGTGAGGTCGTGTGAGTTGTAATTCATGTGGCCCGCGAAATGACTCCTGGCCGCGTCTCTACTTTTTTCTTCTTATTCAGAAGCAACTGTCGGATGTACCAGGTATAGAGCAGCGATAGGAGTCCAAAGTTGCTGATAAGAATACCCGGCGTCATCCATTGCCAGCCGTCGAATTTCCAGTCAGAGAGGGGCCACAGCAACGGAGTCGGAAAAAAAGCATACGAATGCAGAGGCACGTCGGCCAGGACATGGAGCCCCCAGGCTCCCAGTTCCCAGACCGGTCGTTTCAGGAAAAGCCATACCAGGAAAAAGACGGTAAGAAATACGACGAAGCTATGGGTGTAATTGTAGAGGTGGTGGACGTATTGCGGAATCGTCGATTCCGGGGGAGTGCCGCGGCTGAAATCGGGACTCGGTGACAAGCCGAGGGCAGCCGCAACGTACAAGACTCCGAATGAAAATAGGTCGGGCGCCATGCCGATGGCGAATGCCAGACTGAAACTCGTTCGGCTCTTCCGCCCGAAAGCGATTGAGCCCCAGAGGCCGTGTGATACAAAATCCATCAGATTCTCTCACGGGTGTGAACCGGCGCTATTCTACTTGGTCGTGTTCTCTCTGGTCCATTGCGGTATCGCCCGAAATCGACCCAGCGTTTGATTCGCTCAGAGGGGAGGACGCAGATTGTAACCGCACCATCTCAAAAAAGACTCCCGACACTGGTATGGGGGAATCTGCTCCCGGAGTGTCAGTATCGGCAACGTACCGGGCGAGGAACTCGATGAGATGCTCAGTGGTGAGCATAGGCAAAATAAACCGCCTCGGCGAATGTTCGATACTCGCGGAAATCAATCGGACCAGCGTCGTTGGTCATT
>JAHBWU010000128.1 GCA_019636835.1 Nitrospira sp. | reverse complement strand
GCAGTAGGGACCGGGTGTCAGTGAGCGGCCCGGAACTCCAAGCAAGGGGTTCCGGGCCGAACCGTTTGCGGGCCAGAAATTTTCATCGCTGCGAGTTTCCTCCCTTGCACCTGGCAATTCGTCCTGTCTAGAATAGTTAGCTACTGGTTCAAGCGGTCATTTAGTTCTGAGAGCTGATACCAGGAAGGAGGAGTCATATGCCTGGTGAACGCACGTGTCCGACCTGCAACACTGAGAAGGCACAGCAGATCAGCGACATTCTCCGTCAGACGCCGCCCAAGGAGGTATTAGGTCAGCTGCCGACCTCCTATCATCCCCCCAAGGCCCCTTGGGCCTATCTTCAGGGATTTTTACTCGGTGTACCGGTGAATGCGGCGGTGACGCTTAGTCTAGCCTCCCCGCAGGGATCGGAATCCGAGATGGCAATAGCCGACTTAGCCTCCTCTATCGCCTTCCTAGGGGTATGGGTAGGCTATGGTGCTCTGAAGACCAAGAACTACACTCAGAAGCTCAATGAATGGAAGGATACGATCGCCTCGAAGTTCCTGTGCCGGAAATGCAGTCATGCGTTTGAAGGGTAGAGTTCTGCGAGAGGCGAGATGGGTGCCAATCGACGATGGAAGATCGCCTGCGATCAGCGCGAGCCATGCACCATCTTATTTTGCAGTAAGGTAAACCCAGGCAGGCCGTGAGATGGTTCGTTGATTATTCGGCGGATGTTGGTGTCCCCAACGGGATTTGAACCCGTGTTACTGCCTTGAAAGGGCAATGTCCTAGGCCAGGCTAGACGATGGGGACGTGCCAGTATGGGTAAGAGGATAGCACTCATACCACACTCATAGCTGCCCTGTCACTAGGACTGCTCCTCAGAATTCCGGTGATTCGCGAACCCTCTTGACTACGTGCAAGGAATGAGAGTGGCGGGAATGACAATTTGCTAAGGAACAGCTTTATAGAGCGGTAACTCCATATCCATTCCTTTGAGGGTACGGTAGGCTTGATCTTTGTGTGAGAGAATAGGTTCGCTGATCGGCCAAAGAATCCCCAAAGCCGGATCGTTCCACACAATACCACGTTCATCTTTCGGCGAATAATAGGCCGTGCACTTATACAGGAACGTCGCCGTCTCGCTCGTGACACAAAAACCATGGGCGCATCCCGGGGGAATGTAGATCTGGTGCAGGTTCTTCCCCGATAGCTCGATCCCGTACCATTTCCCGAACGTCGGGGATCCTTTTCGGATATCGACGACGACGTCATAGACAGTCCCTTCAAGGGCCATGACCAGTTTTCCTTGCGCGTGCGGTTCCTGAAAATGCAGACCGCGCACCGTGTTCCGAACCGATCGTGAACAGTTATCTTGGACAAACTGTTCAGTGATACCCGCGTCGGAGTAGCGCTGCGCGTGATACGTCTCCGTGAACCATCCTCTCTGATCGGACATGATGGACGGTTCGAGGAGGAGCACACCAGGAATGTCGATTGGCGTCACACGCACATCATCCTCTATTCATGAGCTGGGATTGGAGTTGCGTGGTGGATGATCGGGAGGATCGACGACCGTAGGATGGTCGGGATACAATTCCCCCAATCGATCGATCAAGGGAAGGGCTTCAGGCGTGCTGGTCATGCGGGCCGCGCTCACCGGATGGTCCCACACCAGAGTCGCGATGTTGGCATCGAGGAGGAGCGATCGGATCGTAGAAGCGCAGGCATCGAGCGTGAGCTCCGTTCCCCCTCGCAGATCAAGAACGCGTTCTTGGGGATTCGTGGGTGGTGCCTCGGTGTGAAGGAAAGCCCAGCAGCGATCAAAGATCGTCCGTCGCAGTTCTTGCGAGACATTGATCGTCGTCAGATCCGCCGTGCAGAGCGCTGACACGAACAAGACGAATTGGAGGTCGGGCATGTCTGGATTTTGAACATCGAGAGACGGCATGGCCATCCATTATCAGGAGAGATGTCGGACGAGTCAACTAGCGTTGAACGGAGAGGTTCAGAACGTTTTGCATGTATGAGGAACGACGGATATGGTGACCATCGTATTGACCGGACAATTGCAAACCATGGACGGCGAATGTGATGTGGCATGCGAAATCGACCGGTCCATGTCGGTTCGTCAATTGATCCAGCGACAAGGAGTGCAGCTTCGCCATCTGCTGCAACTGTTGAGAGAGAAGAAAGTGCTCGTGACCATCAATAAGAAGATCGCCAGCGAGGACTCGCTCGTTCAGGACGGCGACGCGATTCGTCTGATCGGACACGACGGCATGGGAGGCAGTGGACTTGGCCCATCGCACCACTAAATGTGAAGGCAAATGAAGAGAGGGGGCGAGACTCTACGGAGTCTCGCCCCCTCTTGTATCTTCCACAGACAGCGGATGAGTCAAAACCGATATGGATCAGCCGCTGCGATCGTGCAGAGTGGGATAAGCCTTATTTTTTGCCGAGAATCGAGTCTTTCGCAGCCTTTGCGACACGGAACTTGACCACTCGCTTTGCCGGGATCTTGATTTCCTCACCGGTTTGAGGATTGCGGCCGATGCGCGCCTTGCGATTGGCGAGCTTGAGCTTGCCGATACCGGGCACTGTGAAGACATTCTTGGCTTCACGATAGGCGAGAGCCGCCAGATCATCAAGAATCTGCACCGCGCCTTTCTTCGTGATGCCGGCTTTCCCGGCGAGATAATCTGCAATCTGCGATTTCGTCATTGATTTTGCCATTCGTGAACCTCCTTGAGGGTAAGGGATAAAGTATGTCGATATGTCGCCTGCCGAGCCTCGTGTAAAACACTGACTGGTTTGGGTCGACGGTGAGCGTGTTCGTCGTACTCACATCGTAAAAACTCGCGAGAGTGTAGCCAAGAGCAGGAAGCGTGTCAACGACAAAAAGCGCGTCTGGCGTGGAGAAATGCACACACTACCCCTTGCGGTTCAAGCAAATGGAAGGGTAGAGTAGAGCTGTATGGACCTCGCGCAGCGACATAAACGGCTCTTGACCATGGTGAAGATGCATGGGTAAAGACCTGCCTGTATTACCCTTAGGTGCAGCCAGCCAGGCGTCCGAACAGCCTGAAAGCTCTCTCCATTCGCGAGTGTTCTGTCAAAAAGAAAACTCCCCTCCCCTCCGACTGTTGATCGATTTTCTGAAATCCCGTGGTCAGAATCCGATTGTTCCGCCCAATCTGGAGGACGGAGCCTTGGAAGATTGGGCTTGGGTTCATGTGGCATTGGGCTACCATCAAGAGCGTAAGCCGGTCCACATCTTTTGCGTACGGGATCGCGGCAGTTATCGAGATGTCTACGAGGAGGAGAAAAAACTTTTTCTGGACTTCCTCACCGCTCATTCTGATATCGAAGCGCAACTCGCAATTGAATATGTGACTCGCTGTCGGTTTATCCTGACGACGCGAATGACAGAGAAGGATGTGACCGACGAGGGCTATGATTTCAATGGGTGGATTCTCGAGTTCTATCAGGAGCAGTGCAACGGAATCGTCCAAATAGACAAGCAGGGCTTCTATTCCCCCAAAGGCGAACTGATCGTGGATATGTCGGTCTCGAACGAAGAGTAACGTCTCAGGGGCCTCCTCTTGCCGTCAACCTTGTTTGGAAAGACCGCTCGGTGGTTCGAGCGAGTGAACGCTTCTCTTCTTGAGAGCCTTCCTTGTACCAAAGGCTGCTCCGGCTGTTGTGTCGGGCTGTTTCCTGTAACCATTTTGGACCGGCTGGAAATTCAGCGTGGTCTCCGAAGCTTTCCAGATGAGCACCGGAGAAGGATCGAACGGGCAGCGGCGGAGCAAGTCACTGCGCTCACAGTCGCCGCGCCGCAACTGAGCGCGAATCCTTTCATCGACCAGTGGATGGAAGAGGACGTCGATCGAATCATCGAACGGTTCGAGGCATGGCCTTGTCCGGCCTTGGAGCCGGATGGAACGTGCGGCCTCTATGAGTTTCGGCCGCTGGTCTGTCGTTCCATGGGAGTTCCTCAGGATGACGGGGTCCGTGTCAGCGGCGCCTGTGCTGTGCAAACGGCCGTTCCACTTATTAGGCCCTCAAGAGCCTTGCGAGAGGAAGAGAATCGTCTCGCAGGGATGGAAGCGGTTGAAATTGAGACGTTGCGCCATCGACCAGGAATCGAGGGGGAAGAACTGTTCCTGCCCTATGCGTTCATACAGGATCTCGCGGTGGGAGAGCAGGGGGCTGGTTCGAGCAGTGGTGAATCCACAACTGCGGTAGAACGGCACGCGCATAATGCGCGCTAGACAGCTTATTTCTCGCTATGCTAAGGTGACGATCCTTGGTTGCGGGAGCGCCTGTAGCTCAGCTGGATAGAGCATCAGCCTCCGGAGCTGAGGGCCACAGGTTCAAATCCTGTCAGGCGCACCAAACCGCCTCGTGTAGTTGGCATCGACAATTCAATACCCGGTGGGGCCGTTAGCTCAGTTGGTAGAGCAGCTGACTCTTAATCAGCGGGCCGTAGGTTCGACCCCTACACGGCCCACCAAAATCAACAACTTTCCGCTTCCGCCTCCCTACTAACCAAGCCGACTGTGATAATGTGTGATGTCGGCTTGATTCGGTCCATGATTTCGACCCCATCCCGTAAGCTCTCGGGATAGTGATGGGCATAGCGCTGCGTCATCATCGGCGACTTATGCCCCAAGAGCGGCTGTACCTTATACTACTCTAACCCTGCCTGAACCAGCCTTGTGGCAAAGGTATGTCGCAGATAATG
>JAHBWU010000127.1 GCA_019636835.1 Nitrospira sp. | reverse complement strand
GGTCATACGACCTGCGGTTTAGGAAAGCTTTTTGGTTATCTCACTCCATGCTACTACTCAGGCTCATTCAAGCCAATCCCATCAATGGTTTCAGCCAATTCATAATCTTGGCTAGAGTTGGCTGGAATGTGGTGGAGTGAGGTGGGCTTGAGCGCAATTTGAGCACATCGGCGTAGGGCTCACTCCCTGTCACCTAGGGATATGATCCCATGTCTTCCTTGCTTTGCCCATTCGTCCCAGTAATCGAGTCTACTTAACAGAAATGCCTTTCGCTCTGGTGAGATCAAAGGGTTATTCTGAATCGCTTTTGCCTTATTGGAAATGAGTGCTCTTTCCTCAGCAAGAGAAGGGCTCAGTGAAAGAGTTGCGGGGACAGACACGGCTACGTATTGAGAGTCTCCAACTGATTCGACCAGTTGTACGCACATCAGTTCATCTGCTTTGGGCTCAGGGGAAAGACGATTAAAGGTCATGATGTACTCATCCGGGCGCTGAAGATACTCTCGCTTCGCATTAAGGCCAGGCTTGCCCTTAAACTCGTCCCGGCTTCCATATATCAGGACAAACAAAGGATGGAAGGCTTTCTCTTGGAGATCCAAAGGAACCTTATAGGTTTTCAGAAACAGGGCCTTATTTTCGGCTACTCCGAACCATTGCTTCCATGTAGCCAATTGGTCCAATGCCTGAGTGAGGTCGCTATGAGGTGTACCCTTCTCCGTGAACCACCGCTTCGATGGGATTTCGATTTCAATGAGTACGGGATATAGAGTCTTGCTATCAGTGGCGAGCCACATGAAATCTGGCACTTTTGTGCGTATACCTCTTAGAGGGGGCTGGGATATTACGGCTTCAGGAAACGGGTAGTGACCGGATGGAAGCGGTAGGCTGAAACAGCCTGGAATGAGAGATGGGTGCTGTTCAAGAAATGACTGAATTCTGCCTTCTATCCGGCTATCTTCTGAGGCAAGGAGTCGCTTCCATTCCGACTCAACATGAGCTTGATACTTTTCCCAAGACATTGCTGGGAATGGTGGTTGTTCGATTTTATATGTCCTGTCTAGGGAACTCATAGTGCTATAGATGGAAGACGGAGACCATTGCTGGTTTTCAAGTACTCTTAGTGCTGTTGCACAGCTAGGTTCTACGGACCGATGGGGTCGCCGCGAGGTACTTGCGTATCTTGAAGAAAGAAATATTTGGCCGCTTTAGCGTTGGCTTTTCAGTATGAATCTGGATGTCATAGAAACTATCATTCCGTCGAGTCTGGCCTATTGGATAAGTCACTTCATATCGATGATCCCACATGTCATGATATGAAATTCTCAGGAACGCCTCGGTCATGAATGTTGTCCGCAATGGACAAGTTTTGTCTAACTCAATGGAAACCTCATACTCATTGTACCCTGGGCGCAATGGATGGATGACGGCGAGGGTTTGCTCTCCAATATGGCCGTCCATCGCTACTTTAGCCTTGTAGGCAGTAGTCCTTCCCAAGTTGTGAAACTTGATAATTGCGGTGTGTTGGGATCCACCGCTTATTATGTAACTTCCTCCAACCACAACGTTAGGCTGGATTTCCACAAAATCTCTCCGTGTCTTGTCAATGACTGGAACAATGGTGAACCAGCCAACGATGGCTGGAATCATCAGGCCTATGATTGTGAACGTGACTTCCATCGTAATTTCATGTATCCCTATTTGGAATCATCAAGACCATATTCCCCGCTCCCAAGCAAACTATGTTGGGTTGTCGCGCCCAACTTAGAATGAATGTGTGAAACTGCTTGTTCTACGTGAATGAGAAGATTCTGTATCTCGGCTGTAGAAATTCGCACTTCACGTCCTTCGCGTTCTGCTTCCTGGATTCTTTCCAAGTATTTTCGATCGATGACCCCCAAGTTATGTGTAACTGGATGTCTTTTCGCAAACGAGGACGATAAGCTCTCCCACCTGCTGTCGGCATCTAGGTCAAATCCAAATAGCTCCTTCAGTTGACTCCTAGTTCTCTCAATACTCTGGAACGAATTTCCGATCTTCTTGAAGTGAGCATCGATTTGCTCTGGGGTATCTCCTCGCTCAATAAGGGCACGACGAACAATAGCTTTCGCTGACGCTTCGAAGATAGAAACAGCGTCCTCCAAGCAGTTCTCATGATCCTTTGCGGCCACTCGCCTCCCCAATGATGCTTCGCGCCTCCCAATGTCATCCACCATCCGACGTATCACGGCAAGTTCGGCTGATACGTGAACCATGAAGATGTCTTTCCCGCAATCTGCGCACCACATGGCTAATCCAAATACCGTTTGGTCGAGCGTGCAGAGCGGACAAACCACTTCCCTTCTCACTTCATCTTCGACCGGTTGCCTCACATGTGGGAGTGTGCCAGGTTTGTAGCTCAATTCTACGGAGAGGAAACCGCCACCTATCTTACGCTTCCCCGATGCTCCAAGGCCCATGGTATCTCGAATCATTTCGTTCACGCCCTTTTGAACTTCTCGGAGCAAGAGGCCTTTTGCGTACCTGATTTGTTCTTTAGTTGCAAAGTCAGATGGCTCAGTTGAGTGCCTACAGTAAGGGCAATATGCTGCTACCTGTCCTCCAGTTACTCCAGTTCCTGGCTTAACCTTGAAGTAGCCGGGAGAACAAGTCTTGATCGGACACTGCCTCCCCATGCGCCCATCTTCATCTGTCGGAATGGTGAAAGACATTTTGTATTGGTTATTCTCAAGGCTCTTGACGCGGTTCGGGCCCCCTTCGGGGAAGAGGGTTCCATTCATGGCAGAGACCTTGTACGCCTAAGGGTTAAAAAACAGTTGATCTAGAATGCATGCAACAGGATACGTCAAAGCCCAATAAAAAGCGATGAATGCGCTTACGAACGGATGAGGGTATTGCGCTATCATGAATACACCTACAAGACATCGGCTACAGGCAGCATTGCCTCCATTAACAAATCCTTCAATTCTCGGTACAGCATGCCTGCACCTTGGGAAAAACATCCGAGAATGCTACTATGACGCCTTCTTTACCAGCTCGCCAGTGCACCTGTTCTTGTACTGAAAAGTTTTGAATAACCCTGCTAGGGAGAGCAGGACCATGACGCGCTCCACACGCATCTCCCAGTTTACGAAGCAGGACCTCTGGACCAGGGATCTGACGGCCATGTCATTGCTCCAACGGTTGGGTACTCAGGCGCTTCGGCTGGCCACTGCCGTCGGCATGGAGTTCCGCCATCGCCTGCTCGATGCACGGGCGGCCGGTCTGGTCTATACGACGTTGCTGTCGTTGGTGCCGTTCCTCGCCGTGATGTTTTCGGTGCTGAAGGGCTTCAATGTTCACCACGTGATCGAACCCTTCTTGGCCCAGACGCTGGAGCCGCTCGGCCCCAAGAGTCGAGAGATCACCGCGACCATCATCGGCTTCGTGGACAATATCAAAATGGGCGTGCTGGGAGTCTTCGGGATTGCCGGTCTCTTTTATACGACCTATTCGCTGATCGACAAGATGGAGCAGGCCTTGAATGCGATCTGGCAGGTCAAACAGGGACGTACCTGGGAACGGAAGTTTGCCGACTATTTGAGCGCGGTCCTCGTGGGGCCGGTTCTCGTCGTGAGCGCGTTCGGTTTGCTGGCCTCACTCCAAAGCCACACCCTGGTTCAGCACCTCGTGAAAATGGAGCCGTTTGGGACGTTGCTGGTGTGGAGCGGCGATGTGGTTCCTTTTGTGATGCTCTGTGCCGTGTTCACCTTCTTCTACAAGATGATTCCCAATACCCATGTCCATATGCGGTCGGCAGTCGTGGGTGGCGTTTCGGCGGCCATCCTCTGGATCATTGCCGGGGAAGCATTCGCTAAATTTGTAGCGGCCTCGGCCAGCTACAGCGCCATTTATTCGAGTTTCGCTGTGCTCATGCTGTTCCTGCTGTGGCTCTACACCGGATGGATGATTGTGCTGATTGGGGCGCAGTTCTCCTTTTTCCACCAATATCCCACGGCCTATTTGTCCCGCCTGTTGTGGGAGCAGGGCACGTATGTCTTTCGTGAACAACTGGCTCTCAAAGTATTGCGGGTCCTAGGGCATCACTACCTTAAGGGGGATCGTCCGTTGAGGCTGCCGGAGCTGTCGAGCGAACTGAACATGCCCTTGTCTCTGGTGGAAGAAGAGATAGAACGTCTCGTGGAAAATGGGTTTGTGGGTCGCCTTCAGGAACCGGAAGGGGTGAGCCTCATCAAGTCGCCGGACCTGATCCTCGTGAAGGAAGTTCTGGATTCGGTTCGCAACGGAACTCCGCCGTGGATACTGCCTCACTTTGATACCGGCGATCCGGTTGCTGCAGTCTTGCACCGTCGCGATAAGGCGGTGGAACGAGCCTTGGTGGGTGAAACTGTCCAATCGTTACTACAAGACCAACCGCCGCCCCAATCCACTGGGGCCTGATCGTATTCTGGTGAGTCGTGTCACCGTCGTCGGCTCCGAAGGCAGAACTAAGCGGGTAGGGTTGAAGAGGGTGGAGAATTGGGTTTGGTCGGTGTAATGAGTTGTTGAGCTTGCGGCGTGATCTTCCCTTGCGCGTCCATCATTTCAAACATCAAACAGCACTTCAGTCGTCCGCACACGCCCAGCAAGCGAGGGTCGTCGATGGGCAGTTCGAGGGCTTTCGCTTGCTTGGCCGAGATAGGCTTCACATCGGTCAGAAAACTCGCGCAGCACAGTACGAGGCCGCAGGTATCAATACCCCCAAGCCGTCTGGCCTCCTCACGCACCCCGACTTGACGCATTTCGATACGCCCGCCGAAACGACGCGCCAGGTCTCGGACCAGTTCTCGGAAATCGATCCGGTCGTCAGCCGTGTAGACAAAGGTCAGTTGCCGGCGATCCATGG
>JAHBWU010000126.1 GCA_019636835.1 Nitrospira sp. | reverse complement strand
CCTGAAGCCCCGGCGATGAGGATGGTCTTCATGGGGATAGGCATTCGGAGCTCCTCCTTCTGTTGACAGGCTCGCGTTTATCTATAGCTCGGCCTTGCGACAAAGCGGTTCGGGTCCGCGTTCCAGGTTGGTATCGTCGTTGTGATTGCGCATGTCGTTACTCCGATTTGATGGAACCAATGTCGATGAAAAACCAACATCATTGTATCGTCTGGCCGCCGTCAATCACCATGGCATGGCCGATCATGAAGCCTGTTTGTCATCTGAGACGTATCTTTTCGGTGAGCTGAACCTTCTGCTCTTCGGATTCTCCGGGCCAGAGCTTCACGATGACGTGTGGCATGGTTCACTCTCCTTCGATGTTTAAGTGATCGCTGTCTGATTCATTTCTCGCCGGTTTCCTTGAACACCTTTTAGGATTCCGTCCGCTCGGTCTGTCCGAATCCGTGTGCCATCACAATGGCGATCCTTTTGCTCTGTAACGACGGTACCATACGATGCTCCTCCTCAGTTGACACCTCCTTGTATGCTAGGGCGCTGTACATACCACTAGGCGAGTCCCTAACGGGAGGACGGTCTCTCGCAATCCTTCTCACCGTGGTCGTCGCGGCATACAGCGATATACAGTCTTAGAACGAGGAACGAGGATCATCAGCACCACGGTCGGCATCGTCGTGAGCGTGAATCCAACTACTGTATGCTTTCGAGAAAAAGCTCCAAACCATCCACGACCTCGACAATATGAGCCTCAAGAAGTGCAAGGAAGCGGTCTTCTGGTCGATCAGGCAATGCGACACGTAGGGTCATGCAATTAGTCCCAATTGACAATCCACAGTTTCTCTCCTATCGTGCGACTAGCCGTTCTCCCTCTATTTGGCACTGACACGATGAGTGGTTTTTCTCCTCGCCACTATCCCAAATGGTGGGCGGATTCTTGAGCAGATCGCGCGACAAAGTAACATCGCATTCCCCTGGGGGTTATTGAGACATAACTCGTTCGATCCAACGAGTCAGTGACAGTTAGAAGGCAGTTCCCTACCTACACACAGAGAGGACTATCATGCGCATCGTCCATAGGTGGCCAAGTGGTATCAGTGTCATAGGGTTGATACTCGGAAGTTTGGTTTTCGTGGGCTGGGATTCCTGCAGTGCATTTGATGAAGAGCAAAGTTCACTGACGGATCGACAGATTCTTTCTCAAAGTTGGGACAAGAAGTTACCGGGCGCCTCACGGTTTACCGTCTTGGCGGATTTCGGCGGTGCGGCGGTGCGGGACAATGAGACGGGGCTGGTCTGGGAACAATCGCCGGAGACGAAGACAGTGAATTGGTCCGGTGCACGATTTCAGTGTACGAGCCGAAAGATCGGCGGACGCATGGGTTGGAGACTTCCATCGGTGCACGAACTGGCAAGCCTAGTGGATCCTTCCGTATCACCAGGGCCCACGCTGCCGGCAGGCCATCCCTTCACTAACGTTCAGGCTGCTCATTATTGGTCGGCGACATCGTTCGCGGGCAAACCGTCCCACGCGTGGAACGTAGGCTTCATCATGGGTATGGTGCACGACATCAAAACGGCTGACAGTCATAATGTCTGGTGCGTGCGTGGAGGGAATAATGCGAATGCATATTGATTGAGTGGGGACCAGCGGCATCATGGAAGCTTCACCGAGGATTATCATGGCGCGATGTTTGGGTCGATCAAGCTGCGACCCGTGGGATCAGTTCAGTTAAACTTGGTTTACGGGTACCGGTCTTCTGTTTTACAACTTCTCCGCTTGTGGCTGCTTAGAGACTTGCCTTCCCCCGACTTCTCCGGTAGTGCGCCGCCACTTTCATCCGATTGCCGCACATTTGCATGCTGCACCAATTCCGCGTGTGATTCTTGGTCGTATCTAAAAAATAAAGAATGCAGGCGGCATTGGCGCATTTCTTGATTAAAGACAAACGTCCGGAGCTGAGCAAGTCGCTGGCTGATTCCAAAAGGGGCGCCAAGAGTTCCACCTGGCGCGTCGCCAGGGAATGGAACTGTCGTTTGAAACCTTCCTTGGTCCGAACAAGCCCGGTATAGCCGGTGCGTTGAGCCAGGAACTGATTGGTGGTATCGACGACTGAATCGGGCACTGGTTTACCCGCTGCGACCCGTTCAGCAATGACTCGAAGCGTGGCCCGGAAGGTCTTCACCCGCTCAAGCAAGGACGCGGCTTCTTCGTTGTTCAGGTGAACCTTCGCAATATTGACCTGGGACACCGTAAGAAGCTTTGCCTGCCTCAACCATGAACAGAAGTCATCAAAGCTCTCCAGAAGATCTTTCGGCTCTCCTTTCATCATCAGCTGGGTATTGATCAAATCCAGACAAGGGTGGTTGCCCACAAACAGAAACCGTTTTGCCTCCTTGCTCATCGGTACTCTTCCCCCTGCTTATAGATAACCTACAAAGAGCCTGTTGACAAGTTAGCATTCCGTTGTTATAACCGTCTAAATATAATTTAGACGGTTATATTTTATTTTCCCTCTCGTCTTCTTGGCGAGAGGACAACCAATTCCTAAGGAGGATCCATGAAAACTGCGATTATCGTGATGTCCGATCCGAAAAATGGTTCGGAGGAAGCGTTGGGGCGGGTTTTTAACGCGCTCGCGCTTGCATCCGAGTGCAAGCAAAAGGGTGATGAAGTCGCCGTGGTGTTCAACGGGACAGGAACCCGTTGGCCAGCGGAACTCACAAAACTCTCCCACCCAGCCAACGCCCTCTACAATTCGGTTCGCGATGTGGTGCAAGGCGTCTCATGTGGTTGTGTCGAGGTGTTTGGAGCAAAGGAAGGGGCCGAATCCTGCGGGGTACCGCTGAAGAAAGACCATGCACTAGCGGGAACAGCCGGACTGTTGAGCCTGCGCCGGTACGTCTCGGATGGATGGAACATGATGGTGTTCTGAGATAAGGATGGCGGGAAAATCGGCGTGCAACGTTTTTTTGTTGCACGCCGATACGATGGAGGACAAGACGATGGCGATGAAATATCTGGATCTGACCATGACGGAGTCGGTACGCCGCGCTCAGAAACAATACTATGGCCACGCCGGAAGAATCGCCGGCGGGCCGGAACACGATCCGCTCGGCGAAACGGAGGTCGAGTTCATCGCGGCAAGAGATAGTTTCTATCTAGGTACGGTGGGCGAAACCGGATGGCCCTACATTCAACATCGCGGAGGGCCGAAAGGATTTTTACGCGTTCTCAACCCGACTACCCTGGCGTTTGCCGACTACAGGGGTAATCGACAACTCTTGAGCACGGGCAATCTATCGGTAAACACCCGCGTCTCGCTGTTCCTTATGGACTATAAGAATCGGGAGCGCCTCAAAATTCTCGGCCATGCTCGGATCGAAGACGCACGGTCCCATCCGGAACTCCTATCGCAACTCTCGATTCCAAGCTTGCAAGCGAATGTAGAGCGAATCGTGGTCATCGACGTGGTCTCGTTCGACTGGAACTGCCCCAAGTACATCACGCCCAGATATTCGGCAGAAGAAGTCGAAGAGTTGGTTGGCCCGTTGAAGGCCAAAATCGCCGAACTTGAAGCCAGGCTTTATGCGGCAAGATCGTGAGGGCTTTTGCAAGGTCAACAGAACCACGATTCTAAAACGAGACGCGATCGAACTTCTACTCGTTCAGACCAACACAAAGGAGACTGACATGATTTCAAGAAGCTTCCAGGCACTCCTAACCATTGTGAGTTTGTTCGTCACACCGCTCGGAGCAATTGCCGCCACCCTCAATAAGGCCACTGCCATAACCGCTGCGGTACACGCGAGCTACCACACTACGAACGTTGATGGGGTGGACGTGTTTTATCGTGAGGCGGGACCGAAGGATGCTCCCGTCCTTCTGCTGCTTCACGGCTTTCCGACATCATCGCATATGTTCCGCAACCTCATCCCACAATTGGCCGACAAGTACCATGTCATCGCACCCGACTACCCAGGTTTTGGCCAGAGTGGGGTGCCAGACCGTTCGACATTCGCCTACACGTTCGACAACTACGCCCAGGTGGTGGACAAGTTGATTCGCCAACTGGGCGTGAGCCGCTATGCCTTGTACGTGATGGACTATGGGGCGCCGGTCGGCTTCCGGCTTGCCGCAAAGAATCCGGACCAGGTGACGGCCCTCATCGTACAGAATGGTAACGCCTATAACGAAGGCATTGAGCAGTTCTGGGATCCCATCAAAGCTTACTGGCGCACCGGAGGCTCGACTGAACGCGAAGCCCTTCGGTGGCAGACTTCCGTTAAGGCCACGAAGTGGCAGTACACGAACGGCGTGAAGGACGCATCACTGGTCAGTCCAGATACGTGGACGATGGATCAGGCGCTGCTCGATCGCCCCGGCAACTCGGAGATCCAGCTCGACCTGTTCTACGACTATCGTACGAACATCCCGCTGTATCCCCAGTGGCAAGCCTACTTCCGCGAGCATAAGCCAGCGACGCTGGTCCTGTGGGGCAAGAACGACGACATCTTCGTTGCCGCCGGTGCCGCCCCATATAAACGCGACATTCCAAATGCAGAGGTGCACCTGTTCGATACTGGGCACTTCGCCCTGGAGACGCACGGCCACGAGATCGCGCAGCTGATTCGTGAATTCCTCAGCCGCCATCTGAAGTCTGGCGGTCAAGGTTGACTAGCAGGGTGTTGACAAACCTTTCCTCGGCCCGTTGTGCTTGTGATAAGAGAGGTCTTCAGCAGGAGGGCCACAGCGATGCTGGGCACATCCGATCCACAGCCGTCGATGTTTTATCACATCAATCTGGAGCAGTTTGTGACCGCCGCTCACCCGATGCGGAAGATCCGGCCGTTGATCGACACGGACCGAATTCGACAGCTGTGCGAACCGCTCTATGCCGATGGAGGGCGCCCGTCAATTCCGCCGGACCAACTGTTTCTGGCCCTC
>JAHBWU010000125.1 GCA_019636835.1 Nitrospira sp. | reverse complement strand
GCATATCCTGGCGCTTCCCCTGTCCTATTTTGAAGCCCGACGCGTCGGGGATACGGTCGCTCGCGTACGCGAGTTGGAACAGATCCGCCAATTCTTGACCAGCCATTCCGTGACGGTGGTGTTGGACGTCGCATTCACCGTCGTGTTCCTGACGGTCATGTGGATATACAGTCCCACGCTCTCGCTCGTCGTCATGGCTTCGCTTCCGATCTATGCGTTGCTGTCGATAGCCATTACTCCGGCCATCCGAGCGCGCTTGCATGAAAAGTTCAATCGAGGCGCCGAAAACCAGGCTTTCTTAGTCGAAGCAGTCAGCGGAATCCAAACCGTCAAAGCCATGGCGGTCGAACCTCCGCTTGTGCGGAGATGGGAAGAGCAACTGGCCGGCTATGTGCGGGCGAGTTTCCGCGCGACGAGCGTGATGATGATAGCCGGTCAATCCGCAATCTGTGTTCAGAAGGTGACCACGGTCGCGGTGCTGTGGCTGGGTGCCTATCGTGTGATCGATGGAGATCTGAGTATCGGGCAGCTGATCGCGTTCAACATGCTGTCGGCACAGGTGACAGGGCCACTTCTACGATTGGTGAATCTCTGGCAGGAATTTCAACAAGTGGGCGTCTCGATGCAACGGTTGGGTGATGTGCTCAACACTCAACCCGAACCATCGTATAACCCGAATCGAACGACGTTGCCTCAGGTCCTGGGACAGATACGGTTCGAAGAAGTCACGTTTCGGTATCGGCCGGATGGGCCTGAAGTCACCAGGAAGATGTCATTTTGCGTGGAGCCGGGGCACATGATCGGTATCGTCGGAAGGTCGGGATCGGGGAAAAGCACCATTGCCAAATTGCTGCAGCGTCTCTATGTGCCGGAGCGGGGGTGTATTTTGGTGGATGGAGTGGATTTGGCGCAGGTCGATCCTGCATGGCTGCGCCGGCAAGTGGGAGTCGTACTCCAGGAGAATGTCCTGTTTAACTGCTCGGTCCGAGGCAACATCGCAATGACCGATCCCGGGTTGGCAATGGAGCAGGTGATCCAAGCAGCGAAAATGGCCGGGGCCCACGAGTTCATCTTGGAATTGGCGGAGGGCTACGACACGCTGATCGGAGAGCACGGATGTACCCTTTCAGGCGGGCAGCGTCAGCGGATCGCCATTGCACGGGCCTTGGTTGCGAATCCCCGTATTCTGATTTTCGATGAGGCGACCAGCGCGTTGGACTATGAGTCAGAAGCGGTGATCCAACGGAACATGGCGCAGATTTGTGAGGGGCGTACCGTCTTTATCATTGCGCATCGGCTGAGTACGGTTCGGCCCGCGCATCGCATCTATGTCGTCGACAAAGGAGAGATCGTCGAGGAGGGATCGCATGATGAACTCCTTCGTCTTGACGGTTTCTATGCGCGACTACAGGTGCATCAAATAGGCAAGGGATAGAGATCTTTCAGATGGCATTCGGGGCGTTCGGCAGATATTGGACGGTGTGGAAGGCAGCGTGGCAGGTCGAATCAAGTCGATCAGGCGGTTCCGCTGTCTCCGGAGGACAGGCCATGGAATTCCTACCGGCGGTGTTGGAAATCCAGCAGATTCCTCCATCCCCAATCGGCCGAGCGCTCCTCTGGACGATCTTGGCCGCCTTCACTGCGGCAGGGTTGTGGGCCACATTGAGCTGGATCGACATTGTGGCCACGGCGCAAGGTAAGATCATTCCCAACGGTCACTCGAAAATCATTCAGCCGTACGAAACAGCGGTCATTGCATCGATCCAGGTACAGGATGGACAATTCGTGAAGCAGGGCGATGTGCTGATCGAGCTCGATTCGACCCTCAACCGTGCCGACTATGACCGAGCATTCAATGAATACCGAGCGATGAAAATGGACGCGGTTAGGTTGAGGGCTCTGATCAAGGGGCGGGCCACTTTCGAGATACCTCCCGGTGCGGACGGGGCCTACGTCGTACTGCAACAGCAGTTGCTGCGCGACCAGCTGGCCGAATATCAGGCGAAGATCGCAGCAGCACAGCATCTTGTCGATCAACGTCAGGCTGCGCTCGAACAAACCAAAGAGAACATCCTCCGCTTGGAAGCCACGGTGCCGATGGAGACGGAACGTGCCGAAGCCTACAAGAAACTGCTTGAACACGAAGCGGTCACCAAGATGGACTTTCTGCAGGCCGAAGGGCAGCGGATCGACAAGGCACAAGAGTTGGCGGGACAAAAGAAGAAACTCCAGCAGGACCGGGCGGCGCTCGCGGAAGCCGAAAAGCACTACCGGGCCATGGCATCGGAATTTCAGCAGACAAAACAAGCGGAACTATCGGCTCTTGAGACCAAAGCTGCTTCCCTTGCACAAGAGGTTACAAAGGCCGATCAAAAGACTGGTTTGCAGCGGCTGACCTCGCCGATCGACGGCGTCGTGCAGCAGTTAGCGGTACATACCGTCGGTGGCGTCGTCACTCCAGCGCAGCAGCTGCTCATTGTTGTGCCTCAAGACCATCCGGTCGAAGTGGAGGCGCAAGTTGAAAATAAAGATGTGGGGTTTGTACAGGAAGGACAGTCGGTTGAGATCAAAGTCGAAACATTCCAGTTCACGTTGTATGGCACGATTCCGGGTCGTGTACTGACGGTTTCTGACGATGCGGCTCTTTTCGAAAAGATAGGACTCGTATACCCGACCAGAGTCAGTATCGATCGATCAACAATCCAGGTCGATGGCAAGCAAGTGAATCTTTCGCCTGGGATGGCGGTCACTGTTGAGATCAAGACCGGTCAGCGCCGCATCATCGAATATCTACTGAGCCCTTTGCTCAAATCCATGAAAGAAAGCCTGAGGGAACGGTAACGGATGGTCCCATCGCCGGCGCTGCTTGGGCTGTGTCTGCTTGTTGTCCCTGTGCTCGAACCGGGCCTGGTACAGGCAGGCATTGCAACCGGAGAGTCCGGTAACCCAGCTCAGTCACGGACACTTCAGCCGCTCAATCTTACCTTGAAAGGGGCATTGGCGGCGGCGATCAACAACAACCCGGACGTGCTTCTGTAC
This sequence comes from Nitrospira sp., assembly GCA_019636835.1. Taxonomy (GTDB): domain Bacteria; phylum Nitrospirota; class Nitrospiria; order Nitrospirales; family Nitrospiraceae; genus Nitrospira_D. The sequence continues at coordinate 2,119 of JAHBWU010000125.1, read as the reverse complement.
AAAGAACGGATTCGAGAGGCCCAAGGCCACGTGCAGACGCAATTGGGCGCGATGCTCCCCAACATTTCGGCCGATGTCAGGCAAACCAGGAGGACGCAATTTCTCGGGACGATCGGCCTGTCTCCGGTGCGTACCGATCCGTTCAGTATTTTTGATACCAGGATCAGCGCGACGCAAAACCTGTTCAGCCTCAGCTTGATTCAGCGCTGGCGGGCTTCGCGTGAATCTCTGCACGTGACGGAACAGGAATCGGAAGCAAAACGATTCGACACGATGGCCACGGTGGCCTTGGTCTACATGGAAGGCTTAAAGGCCATGGCCATGGTCAATACGCATGAGGCGAATCAGCAGGTCATGAACGAATTACTCGAAACTGTCAGACAGCGACAACGTGGGGGAGTCGCCACAGGGCTCGATGTCGCCCGGCTGGAAGCGCAATTAGCGACCGAACGGCAACAGGGATCATCGGCGCGGTATGACCTTGAACATGCCAAACTGAGTCTCATCAATCTACTTGCGCTGCCTACGGAGATACCGCTTGTCTTGACCGATGAATGGCTGATGGATGTGAGGGGGGTACCGACGCCGCAGGGGGCGGTGGAAGAAGCATTGAGTCAGCGGCCGGAGATTCAGGCCCAGTACACCCGCGTGAAAGCTTCTGAATTGGCCTATTCATCTATCACGGGGGAACGACTGCCGTCGCTGGTGGCTCAGGGAGACTATGGACTTGTCGGCAATCGTTGGAGCAACACCCTCGACACTTACAATATGGCACTGATCCTCCAGATCCCGATCTTCGATGGAGCCCAGCGTGAGGGCCGCATCGCCCAAGCCCGAAGCCAGTGGCAGCAAGAATCGTTTCGCATGAGGGCGGTGCTCAACCAAGTCAAAATGGAGGTGCACGATGCCCTCGCTTCACTCACTGCGTCGCAAGAGCAGGTGAGTATCGCACAGACCGGTTTACGGCTGGCGACCAAGGAACTGGATCTTGCGCGAGAACGCTACGCCGTCCTTACTTCCACCAGTCACTTTGAACTCACCAATGGACTCTCATCAGTGGCCCGTGCCAGAGAAAACCTCGTCACCGCGCTCTTCCAGCTCAACGCCGCCAGGGTCAATCTGGCCCGCTCGACGGGAAGTCTACATGCACTGAACTAAGAGCTGCTTGAGGGGTGAGCACACCAGTCAAATTATGGGACGGCCGTTCAGTCCCTGATTCCATTAGCTGAGATCCATCCTCGCTGCCCATTGGTCCGCCGTCGCTCAGTCCATGTGATCTCCTGGTTTGGCAAAAATTTCTATAGTCAAGTTCCCGGTCGATAGATTCAATGGGTCTAGAGTCGGCATTACCTTGACTTGAGCTAGCCCTTCACTCAGACTCCCAATATGTACGATCAATCTGAAAGTGACCTCTTGCGTATGTTGGCCGATCGGACAGGGATTGCCGCCGACTATTACGACATCGCCGGAATGCACCATGTGACGACCGACGAAACGCGACGGGCCATCTTGGCTGCCATGAATCTGCGGGTTGCGAATCGTGACGAACTCATTGCGGAACTAGAGGTATGGGATAATCGTTGGTGGCTGCGAGGCTGTGAACCTGTCCATGTTCTACGTTTGGGACGAGATGCAGGAACCTGGTCGTGGCATGGGCCCTGTGAGAGTTCTGGCGATTCGGCTCTTCAGGTCCAGTGGGCACTTTATGCGGAGAACGGAGAAAAGCAATGTGAGCGAGCGGAGGGGCCGGGTCTCAAAGTCGAGGAGATCCGCACGATTCAGGGGCGCAGGTTTGTTCGTATCGCCTTGACGTTTCCACAAGACCTGCCGCTTGGTTACTACTCAGTCAAAGCCCACGCAAAGGGAGGCGGCACGAATGCGGAATCCTCATTCAGCCTCATCGTCGCGCCGGAGCGCTGTTACATTCCCGATGAACTTCAGCAGGGTGTTCGATGGTGGGGGGTAGCCCTGCAGCTCTATTCACTGCGGAGCCATCACAATTGGGGAATCGGCGATTTTCGGGATCTGGGCGCCGTCATCGAATGGGCGGGAAAACGTCTTGGCGCTGCGGTGATTGGGCTGAACCCGCTCCACGCTCTCAGAAACACCAAGCCCTATC
>JAHBWU010000124.1 GCA_019636835.1 Nitrospira sp. | reverse complement strand
CGTCGCTGATGGTGGTACGGATAAGCGGCGCGACCATAACTTCGTCGGCCTTCATCGCTTCTTCGACAGACTTGGGCAACCGCGGCAGGACAGCCGGTTCGATGGGCTCCTTTACCTGACCGGACTTGAGCAATTCTTGATAGGTGTCCTTGATCGCAGGACCAAGGGCACCGAATGTCGGCGGGACGATCGCACCGGATTTCTTGAGCGCATCGGACTTCGAGCGAGCCGAGCCTTCGCCCTTCATCCCTTCCTTGGCGCCGGCATGGCCGAACTTCATCCCCTTCGGTAAACTCTCCTGACAGAATCCGGAGACGACGCCGATGAGCTTCACTCGGCGCTTCTTCGCGCCGTACCACTCGGCAGCCCGCTCTTCGAGATCGCCGCCCATTTCACCGACGATGACGACCGCCTTCGTCTGTGGATCGTTCTCGAACATTTCGAGGTAGCTCACATAGTCGGTGCCGGGATAAGCATCGCCGCCGATGCCGATGGCCGTCGTGATGCCGTCGGCGAACTGCGAGCAAATCCAAATGATTTCGTTGGAAAGACCGCCCGACTTGGTGATGACGCCGAAGGAACCTTCCCGATAGAGCTTTGAGAGCACAAGGTTGTCGAATGCCCCACCGATCACGCCCAACCGGCAAGCGCCGGCGGAGATAATGCCGATCGAGGACGGACCGTTGAACACTTTGCCGAGCTTACGCGCATGCGCGCCGAGCAGCTTCGCATCCTTCTCCGGCACACCCTCGGTGATCATCGAGACCACCTTGATATGTGGATCGTCCAGCGCTTCCATCCCGCCCTTCATCGCCCGGTCTGCGCCGATATAGACAAGACTCGTGTTGATGGCCGTATGGTTCTTCGTCGCTTCCCCGATGGTCTTGTAGACCGGGATCGCGATCAAACCGCTGCCGTAAGGGATCTCATTGGTCTTGCCGGCGTCAGGCGGATAGACGAACGCCTCAACATTGAGCGGGCGCTTGATCAGGTAACAGAACTCCGCCATGCGGCGAGCCGCATTGACGCCGGCGGCACCCCCCTGAATCACCACACGGGTGTCTTTATTTGCCAGAATACTCATCGCAATCTCCCTCTTTCCTTCAGGACTGAGTGTCGAGGACTGAGGGCCAAGTGACCCTTCCCTAACTCAGTCCTCAGTCCTAGGTTCTCGTTGCTATTTCTGAAGTGCTTTATCGACGATGTCCGTCAGCGGGGTGTTGCGGTCGAAGACGTGGATGTCGAAGCCCTCGTCCTTCAGCGCGCGCATCGCGTCAAGCCCCTCTTTTTCACGAGGCCCACCGCGGCGCACCCAAATCTTGACACCCTTCAGCTTGCCGTCGCCTTTTGCCTTGCGGAATCCATTGATGATGCCGCCGAAGGTCTTCTTCACATCGGTAAAATTGGCAATCGCCCCGCCGACGATAATATTCTTGATACCGGGCAACGAACAGATCTTTTCCGTCAGCACTTCAACGGCCCAATCGGGAGGATCACCCGAATACTCGGCATAGTTCGCCAACTTGCCGCCTCGCGCAACGACGGCATCGGAGTAGTAGACGCTCGCGCCGCCGCCGGCCGGAAGCATCGCCGTATCGCCGCCCGGGATTTCGATGAATTTGACGGACCCCTTGATTTTCGAATCGACTCCCATGACCTCCATTTCGTCTTTGGAGTAGGCACGGCCGAACTCAGCGGCGAACTGGAAATTCCAATCCGGGTGGCGGAATTTGGCATCGCCGTCCAGCAGCGTCACGGCATCGAGCGCGATCAACTCACCGTCGCTCTCCCGTGTCACGACGGGATTCACTTCGAGATACTGCGCATCTTCGTTGTCGAAACAGGTAAACATCTTTCCGGCGAAGTCGGCCATTTTCTTGGCGACCGAGCCGGTAAATCCTGCATCCTTGGCGAGTTTTTCAAGTTGTTCCGGGGAAGGAGTTTGCCCGACATCGAGACACAACCGCTTCACGCGCTCCCAATTGGACTCCACTTCGATACCGCCGCAATTGGCGACGAGGACCTCGGCACCTTCGCGAGTGGACTTCACCGCGCAATAGTATTCTTCTTTGTGGGGGACCATTTCAGAAACGATGACCTGCGAGACGGTAATGCTGCCGACCTGGCGGCCGATCATTTCTTTGGTTGCGGCAACGGCACCCTTCAGATCGAGGCCGACCTTCACCAGACCAAGCTTAAACCGGGAACCCAGCGCTTCATGCGCTTTGACGACCAATTTAGTTTGTTTCATCCAGTCGTTGACTTGACCAAGCTTGGAGAGTTCGTCCGCGGAGGTGACAACCGCATAATGTGGAACGTGAATTCCCCACTTCTTCATCAGTCCCATCCCGGGACCTTCCAAAACCTTTGCCATGAGAGTTCTCCTTCGTATTCAACTCAGCCGATAGGGGAGTGGGATTGTAGCGGAAATCAACGGGATGACTCAAGACACCAGAGGGACTAAAGTGAAGCGGATCAAAAGGCCTAGCGGGGAATTCCTAAACCTATTGTTTTCTAAACCGATAAAATATAAATGTTTTTTGCTCTTGACCCTTACTTTGTAGACCGAAGCGACTGGCATCGTGGGCAAAAATATGCGCTCCGTTCCGCCTGAACACGTCGAATGACCCCGCCACAGTGGTTTGGACAGGGCTGTCCCCCCTTTCCATAGACCAGATGCCGCCGTTTGTACTGCCCTTCTGTTCCATCGGGGGCAAAAAAATCTCGGACACTCGATCCTCCGCAGGCAATCGCCTCCTCGAGAACCGCTCGCATAATCCGATGGAGCCGTTCCGTTTTTCCCACTGAAAGCCGTCCGACCTGCATGTTTGGGTGTAGGCCGGCCCTGAAGAGGATCTCATTCGCATAGATGTTTCCGATACCGGCAATGACTTGTTGATGCATCAACAGCGACTTCAGCCGACCATGTCGCTCTCCTAGAACTCGTACAAAATCAGGCTGCGACACGAGAAGTGGGTCGACCCCGAATCGGCGCGCGAGATAGCGCTCAAGTCCCGTCTTGTCCAGCAGGGAAAGACGGCCGAAGCGACGAGGGTTCCAGTAGCATAGTTCCGGCTCACTGGAACCCTCGAACAGCAACCTAACATGAATGTGTTGTGGGGATTTCGTCTGCACGGACTGGAACAGAAGGAGTCCGGTCATCCCGAGTTCGGCTACCACATACCGGCAGACTTGATCATTCGTAAATCCCAGGACGATACTCTTGCCGAATCGCTCGACAGATTGCAGGCCGGCACCTCGATACCAAGGCACGGTGGAGTAGCCTTCGCGAACGATATCCTCACGTCCGACCCACACATCGGTCACCTGCGCTCCAAGGAGGCGAGAACGGATTTGTCGAGCGGCGACTTCTGCTTCTGGAAGCTCCGGCATAACTCATCCAGGTTAGGAACCAGCGAGGGAGCTCCATTACGCCATGAGGATGGAAGAAAGGCAAGGTCCGCGACGCGAAGAATAATGAGCGTCACGTTTGCGGACGGGCGCGAAGTCCGTGCCATGCCGAATAAGGCATGGCACGTCTGTGGACGCCCGCGAGATGGTGAGCGGGCCGTGTCCCGGTGAGCGCCCAGTATCTTACGAAGCAGAGTCGTAATCTTTGTCTGAGCGATGCGAGAACGCGGCTGGCAGGCTTTTTCAACACCCTGTTAGGCGGCGCGCCGGAGTTGGCGTACCTGTTCAATAGCAACCTGAAGATTCGGCAGCGGCATGGCACCCGGGCGTCGAGCCATGACCAACTTCAAGACATCATCGTAGGTTCTGCCTTCAATGCAGCATAGATAGGCCATGACGACTGAAACGGAGCGGCCCATGCCTGCCCGACAACAGACCAGCGTCCGACCTTTTGATGCACGCGCTTCAAGCCACTGGACAGCTTCCATCAGCTTAAGAGGATCGACCTTGGCAAACTCTCGAAAAGGAACTCGATGATAGTCCACCCAGGCAGCCGGTGTGATCGAAAATTCTTCTGCCACAAGCAGAAGCGTGCCGATGACCTCGGGAGGCTCTCGGGCATCGTCGATGCTTCCCACCAACAGATTTTCCGTAATCAGATGCATCGCGATGTCAGTATAACGCGCCGCTTATAGGCGTCAAGCGATCTCGCCGGCTCAGCGGTGCCGGTTGCGATTTCATTTCCCCGCCCGCTATACTCGCGTCAATATGGTCACCATCACTCAGCAAGAAGTAGAACGTCGCCTGAACACCGTCCAATGCGCCATCTGCAAACAGTCCAGCTTCGCTATCGACGAGCGATTCATGGGAACAGACGGCGACTGGCGAGGCATCTGCAAGAAGTGTTACTACACATTTCCGGTCTATACCGACATGGAGTTCTACCTGCGGACACAGCCGGATGTGCCGCTCCGGTTAAAGGAGATTTCCTGCACAGATTGCAACCATCAGGGGGTTGATCTCGATTTTCGAGCCACGTTGTCCGTCCGAGAGGCCTATTACTTCGTGACCTGTCGGAACTGTAAGCAGCAATTCCCGGAGAAATCCTCGTTGGAGGCTTTTGAATAGCCTGCAGAGGGTTCAAACAAAGCCGGCGGACTTTTTCGATATTCTGGGTGTATACTCAATCTTATGACTGACCATCCAAAACAGCCTGATCCTTCGTCACCGGAAGAGAAGCCCAAGGCAAGAAAAGAGATCCCCCTCATTGCCATTCAGGATGATGATGCAGTAATGGCTGAAGAAATGGCCGACCTGTTCGAAGAAGATAAGGTTTCCCACCAGCACGGCAGCTCTGAGCCGGAAGCGGACTAGCTGACCTAATAGCCTGCAATCGACTTCAGGAAACTTCTCGATCAAATCAACACGATCAGCGCTGACGATCCTGCCCCGCTCAGTCGCTTCGGCTCGACCGCAGTAAGCCTCCAGTCTGCTCGGCGTCGCAAACTCGTTCAGGCCCGGCGTTGCTGCGCCTGAGAAAGGACAGCCGATGCATCTGCTGTATCTCTATACACAGTTCAGCCATGCTGGCTCGCGTCTACTCGTGTGCCGTTGATCTCCGTCGCTGCATCCTTGAGTTTAAGGCGTAGCTCCTCTAACCATTTGGGATTCTGCTCAGGCCAGTCAGGTGTAGTAATGAGGATATGTTTGAATCCTGACAAATTGGTTTGAAGCCTCACTCCTTCTCGCCTGCACAGGCGAATCCATGCAGAATCACTGGGTGAGACGATATGCATTAAGAGAACAGGCATTGGAGGATGTGTTTCTTCGATCCATGCAGAATATTTTAGTAGATTGCTTAAGCACGTCCCTGCGCTATCATCTTCAATGAAACACCACCCTCCACTTCTAATTCTGAAAGCAAAGTCGCACTTGAAGGTCTTGCCTAGCGCATGAATAGGATATTCTTGTGACCCTTCCGATGGTGGTTCAAGGGTGTATTGGAATTCCCTATTGATGAGATCAAGGATGGGCTTCTTTATATTAA
>JAHBWU010000123.1 GCA_019636835.1 Nitrospira sp. | reverse complement strand
TCGCAGCTCAGACGATCGGCACTATCAATTCCTGGGAATCTCGCTGAGGGATTTGGCCGTCACCATACGAAAGATAAGCTCAACTTCTACTATGCTTCTCGTGGATCACTTGCCGAAACAAAAAGTCATCTCATTTACGGTCAAAGAAGTGGGATACTTCAAACAGAATGATTGTGCCGGCGCCATAAAGTTGATAGATGAAGTATGGAAAGAGATTAATGCATTGATTCGTTCGCTGCGGAAAGTTGCTCAACCTCGGCCTTAACCTCAACCTTTGGTTTTTATGACTTTTTGGATTGATCAGCGTGTCGTCGTCACTGGTGGTGCGGGGTTTCTTGGTTCATTCGTCGTCGACCAGTTGCACGCGAAGGGCTGCCGGCAGATCGTCGTTCCACGAAGCAAGGATTATGATCTGGTCCAGATGGATGCGGTCAAGCAGTTGTACAGCGACGCGAAGCCCGATGTGGTGATCCACCTCGCGGCGCGTGTCGGCGGAATCGGCGCCAACCAGGCCAATCCAGGACGGTTCTTCTATGACAATCTGATGATGGGCACACAGCTGATTGAGGTCGGCCGCCAACGCGGTCTGAAGAAGTTCGTCGCAACCGGAACCATTTGCGCCTATCCCAAATTCGCGCCCATTCCATTCAAGGAAGACGATATCTGGAACGGATACCCCGAGGAAACCAATGCTCCATACGGGCTGGCGAAGAAAATGATGTTGGTACAGTCGCAATCCTATCGACAGCAGTATGGCTTTCACTCAATCGTCTTGTTTCCCGTCAACCTCTATGGGCCACGCGACAACTTTGACCTGGAAACGTCTCACGTCATTCCGGCACTCATCCGCAGGGGCGTGGCGGCAAAGGAAGCAGGGCAGGCGTCGATTAGTCTGTGGGGAGATGGTTCACCGACTCGAGAATTTCTCTATGTCGAGGATGCCGCGGAGGGCATTCTGCTCGCAGCCGAACAGTATGATGGGAATCTACCCGTCAATCTTGGAACAGGTGAAGAGGTAACGATTCGTGACCTTGCCGGAATGATCGCGGCAGAGGTGGGGTTTACCGGGACGATTCAGTGGGATCCCACCAAGCCGAACGGCCAGCCGAGGCGCTGCCTTGATGTCAGCCGGGCCAAGCAGCTCTTCGGATTTCAAGCGCGACATGGCCTGCGTGATGGGCTGAAGAAAACCGTCCAGTGGTTTCGAACCAACCGGCAGGCGATACGCGAAGTGCATTTTTAGGTTCTGACCGTTCCACCCGTTCCAATTGGAACGCAGTTATAGAGACTTGCCTCCGCTCGTACTGGACAATCATAATCCTACTCTCATAAGACATTGAGTCGTCACCGCATTCTGACCGATGCCCATGCAGAGTATGTCTTGCTATCAAAAAGCGGTATTCAGTTGCCACCTGTACTTCGAGCCAATACCATCACAGAAGCCTTCCAAGTTAGATTAACAGGAATCACGTCTGAGTTGAGGTCAAAGGTGAAGCATATCGATATCATCGCCGGGGCGCGGCCGAATTTCATGAAAATCGCCCCGATCATTGAGGCGCTAAAAGCATCTGAGCGCCGTGGTGGGCAACTACGGTACCGGCTGATCCATACCGGCCAGCATTATGATCGCGCGATGTCCGGGAGTTTCTTTGAAGAACTCGGGATTCCCGATCCGGACATCAATCTTGAGGTGGGGTCTGGCACTCAAGCCGAGCAAACCGCCGGTATTATGGTCGGGTACGAAAGGATCTTGTTGAAGGACAAGAGCGATCTCTGTCTGGTCGTCGGGGACGTCACGTCTACGATGGCCTGTTCCATCGCGGCGCGAAAACTTGGCGTGTTGGTGGCCCATGTCGAGGGCGGTATTCGGTCCGGCGATTGGACGATGCCGGAGGAAATCAATCGGGTGGTGACCGACTCCATTACCAACTGGTTTTTTACGACGAGCGAGACGGCCAACGACAACTTGCGCCGTGCCGGCGTCACCGACGACCGGATCTTTTTTGTCGGCAACACGATGATCGACACGTTGCTCAAGAACGTGCCGCAATTGCGACCTCCGGCTTGTTGGCAGTCGCTGAAGCTCGAACCGGGGCAGTTTTTTGTCGTGACGCTTCATCGGCCGGCAAATGTCGATGGAGAGCAGCAGCTCTTGTCGTTGCTGCGCGCCATCGCCGAAGGCACTAAAAAACTTCCGGTGATATTTCCCGTGCATCCGCGGACCGCGAAGAATCTTAGGGAACTCGACAGTGCAATACCCCAGCTTCATTATGTCGATCCACTTGGGTACCTGGAATTCAACTATCTCGTGAAACATGCCAAAGGTGTGATTACCGATTCCGGCGGGATCACCGAAGAGACGACAGTGCTTGGAGTGCCGTGCCTGACGCTCCGTGACAACACGGAACGGCCTGAAACTATTACGATTGGAACAAATGAATTAATCGGGACTGATCCAAACAAGCTTCCTCCCGCGCTCGCACGATTGATGGCCGGGCAGTGGAAGAAAGGCGCGATTCCTCCGCTTTGGGATGGGAAGGCCGCGGAACGGATTGTTGAGTATTTGGAACGATTGTTGATGTGAGCCGAAGCGACGACGAACAGAATACTCCCTTGCCTCACGTAGTCTGACATCGAACGTTGTCATAGAGTAAGATCTTTTCGGATCACGCAAAGCAGACTTATGCCCACGGTAAAGAATATTGAAGGCCCCTACCGTGTATTCTTCTATAGCTTTGACTGTCATGAGCCAAAGCATGTTCATATTCAAAGAGAAAAGTTGACGTGCAAGTTTTGGTTGGAACCGATTGCCCTGAGCAAGAACGGTGGGTTTTCTCCAAGAGAACTCAATGGCATTCGACGGCTTATTGAAGCGAATATTTTACCAATCATGGAGGCATGGGATGAGCACTGCGGCAAAGATCGTTGATCCTCGTGTCATGACCATTGAAGTCACCGACGACGAGATCATTGCGCATTTGGTGGATGGACGAACGATCAGCGTACCCTTGGTCTGGTCATGGCGCTTAGCGGAGGCCACCCGGGAGCAGAGACAACATTGGGAGATTCTTGGCGACGGGGAGGGTGTACGCTGGCCTGACATTGACGAGGATATCAGCGTGGAAGGCATGTTGCACGGGATGCCCGCCCATCGTCCCAGAGGCCATGCTCAGGCTCGCAAATGACAAACATACAAGCAACCGGCACGAACGAGCTTATCGGAACCGATCCAGCTAAACTCGCTCCGGCACTGGCGCGGTTGATGGCAGGGCAGTGGAAGAAAGGCGCGATTCCTCCGCTTTGGGACGGGAAGGCGGCGGAACGGATTGTCCAGCATCTGGAACGAGTGCTGGGGAGAAATGCACAATTCCCCCAACGGTAGCGCCTGAATGAACCATGGGCAATATATCTGCCGGGAGAGACCCTATTTGATGTGTGGCCACAATAAGTCTATATTGTAGCCTCATTCTATTGAGGAGGAGGGGGCCATGTCACAGGTCGGCGTCCGCGAACTCAAGAATCGGTTGAGTGGCTATTTGAAGCGGGTCCAGGGCGGCGAGGAAATCGTCGTGACGGAGCGAGGCCGGTCTGTAGCGCGAATAGTTCCGGTAAAACCTGCGAGCCTCAAGCAGGCTCTTGAGCCAATGCTTCGTGATGGAGCTGTGCGCTGGAGCGGGGGGAAGCCTCGTGGAGCGAGCCGCAGACCGGTGATCCGTGGGAAAAGTGTGGCTGACACGGTGAAGGAAGAACGTCGATGATGCTGTATTTGGATACGAGCGCGTTGGTGAAGCTCTATGTGGATGAGCCGCTGTCACAAGAATTATCGGCTGCCGTGGATGAGGCCGAGGCAGTCGCCACGTCCTTGCTTGCCTATGCTGAAGCCCTGGCGGCGTTCGCACGAGCGCGCCGGGAGGCGCCGCTCTCTCCTCATGGGTATCGTCACATCGTCGATGCGTTCGAAGAGGATTGGCCCCGCTATGTAGCTGTCGAGGTTACGGATCGGCTCGTGAAAAACGCCGGTCATTTAGCGGCATCCCGCGCATTGCGTGGGTATGATGCACTGCACTTAGCCTCGGCATTGAGCTTGCGGGAGCGTGTCCCTTCATCGGTGATGTTTGTGGCGTTTGATCGGGAGTTGAATATCGCGGCGAAGCGGGAAGCGCTTCGCATTCACCCCCTCGGAGCGTGAGGTGCCGACTGGGCCTGTCGCCGGACCAACATTGATGTCAGAGGAGGGAACACGAGACGGGTTGCATGATTTGCACGGCGAGTGGCCAGACCTCCGTCCGGTGGGTTCCTGATTTATCGACGGCTTTCTTGACCGGGCTGAGTGGGACTCGTATATGGCCATAATCCGCATGAGGAAAGGCCGATCACATGGCGAAGGCAAAAGCCAAGCGACAGTCACGGGGAAAGAAGGCGGCAATTGGGATCTCTGGGGAAGTGTGGGAGTGGGCCAAAGCCAACCCGAGGTATGAAGACCTGATGGATGAGCTCGAGGACCTCGAAGATCTGCGGCGCGAAAAAGCCAAAGGGGGAAAGGGTGTCCACTTCGCTGAAGTGCTGAGGGAGTACGAACTCCTACACCGCGCTCATCTCCCGCGCTGATGGCCTACGAGCTTCTGCTTCAACCTCACGCTCGCAAGGAGTTTCTGGCTCTTTCTCTCGATATCGCTAAGAAGGTTGCGCGGGGGGTTCACACCGCTTTCGGCTATGCGCATGCTTTCTTGTTCCGTTCATGTCGAAGACCCAGCAATCCGTCGATCGATAGATCTTCGTCGAGGAGCGGCCAATGAATGCCATATCCCGATGGGCTCACCTCGAATACTTGTTGCTGTTCCCGTGTCGATGTGGCGAGCCGATCAGACAACTCCGCGAGTGGAAAGGAAAGCTTTCTCCCGTCCACTTCAAGACACAACCGTCCTTCTTCGACGACAACCTCTTTCACATTGTGATAGTTACCCATTCTTCTTCCTCCGTTCAAACTCATCCCACTGTCGGAGAATGTAGTCGAAATGTTTAAACACAATCTTTCTCACCTCTCGCGTGTCTCGCGCATTCATCTGATAAGAAAAGCCTCTTCGAGATCGTAGCCCTCTCGATCCAGCCAATACTTGCACTCCTTCTCGGCTTTGCGCGCATGCACATGCGGAGGCTCATTTGCTTCGTTCGCGTAGAAAAAGAATCGCCAACCGAGAATCTGGAGAATTGTCGGCATACCCGTTCCAAGATCATCGAAAAACAAGATGCCACCTCTGACCTTTGCGCAATACCGTCACGCAACATTCCCATACTCCGTGAGATGCGTCAAGCCAGGTGCTTCCGATCTCTGCGCACGAGATCCGCCTCCTTCCTACCTCAATCCTCTACCTCCAAATCCTGCCTCTCACACCTCCCATCGCGGCCAGCAAGTGGACCGAGCATCCGAGGCCAACGGATGCTGAGGGGTTGAAGGCGCTGGAGGCTGCCGAACCAGGATGAGTGAAACGGAAAATGATCGTGCGCTGCACCAAGGTGCCCTTCAGGTTGCCCGATGGAACGTGGG
>JAHBWU010000122.1 GCA_019636835.1 Nitrospira sp. | reverse complement strand
TTGTGGAGGACTCGATCTCTACCCACACTAAAACCGGAAGAGCCATATTAACTACTGTTGGAGAGAGTCTCATGTTCTATTACTGAAGTGAATTTCGTGTGGGTTGCTGATTTTCCCCATATCAGAAACCCGCTCTATCCGAGGGACAGCTTTAAGAGGACTAGCCCCCGTTCCAAGCCCCTGCTGATGACGATGGCTAGCCTTGCGTTTTCACGCCGAACCTTGTTGCTCCCGTTTGGCGTCGGCCTTACTGCCCCAGTAGGCACCACGTCCCCTTTTAGGTCCGACATGTTTCGTCTTTTTGGCATTTCCGGCCATGCTTTAATCCTACTGAGCTACAAGAAAGGAGATGTCCTGTTATCCAGCTAATTTAGAAACACGAAGGAGTTTCCGGCGCTGTTCGGCATGCCACAGATCGTACTGTGTTTGATGATTCAGCCAACTCTCAGCCGATGTGCCAAACGCAATGGACAAGCGCACCGCCATTTCCGGGCTGATGCTAGCCCTGGCGTTTAGAATGGACGACAGAGTCTTGCGACTAACGCCCAACGCTTGAGCAGCCTCTGTAACACTGACCCCTAGCGGTTCTAAGCATAGTCGCTTGATGATTTCTCCAGGATGTGGAGGATTGTGCATGCGCATCAGTCAACCTCCGGCTAGTGATAGTCCTCATAGTTTACGTCATCAACATCCTTACCTATGAAGCGAAATGTAATCCGCCAGTTTCCGCTCACAGAGACAGCCCAACTTCCTTTACGTTCGCCTTTGAGAGGATGCAGATGCAGCCCTGGTAAATTCATGTCATGCGCAGCCGTGGCAGCGTTCAACTGAGCTAGGACCAGACGAAGCCGGTCCACATGCCGAGCCTGAATACCCGATCTGCTCCCCGTTTCAAAAAACCTGCGCAATCCTTTATGCTTGAACCCTCGGATCACCGGCTGACTGTAACCTATTGCGTTACATAATTACAATCGCTTCAGAGTGCCGTGGAAGGGGTGCCGGAGGAGATGTCTAAGCGAAAAGCCGCATGCTTCCTTGTTTGAGTTGAATGTCAGATAGGGCGAATAATCCCCACTTCTGCATCCTGCTCGATGCGTCCCAACGACGACACCTTTCCCTTTCGTTCTTTGTGAACGATCTTTTCGATCTGCACGATCGCGCCGCGATGCCACTGATCGAAGGATGCGTTGTGAGGAGAAGCGAGACGATCCTGCCGTCCGACTTCTTGTCGGCCCTGTTCATTGCAGAGCCAGGCCCGCTTCTCTCCTTTTAACTCGCGCAACTCGCTCACGACTCGATAGACGTCTGGTCGCCGGTCCACGATGGTCTTCCCGTCTTTACGCAGCAACAGATAGGAAAACTTGAGTGCATCCTTGATAAAGCCGACTTCTTCGTCGATTGCCTTGATGGTCCCCGGGGGTTCCCAGGGCCGCTCTTCATGGCACCAATCGTTGGGCTTCGTTAAGGCTGGGCAGTTCTGATCATGGAGACAGGGGCTATAAATGGTGCAGCGTCTGTCTTGGAGTAGGTGATCGCGCACCTGATGCAATGCTCGGGAGGTTTCTCGTAAGGCGGGCTCCACAATCATCATCGTGCCGTGTGGTGCCAGTAACGCTAGGGTCTCATTCACAAAGTCAGTTCGCGCCATGATGGGATCGCTTATATCTGTGTAGGTCTCATTCAAGCAATTGGCAAGAATGATGAGATCAAACGATCCGTGCTGTCGAATCTGTTCCAACCAGGCTCGTCGCTCCAAATCTTCTTCATACGTTTGCAAGTCTGCTTCTTGAATATTGGCTGCCCGACAGTACCAATCCCACAACTGTCTGGCCTGTCTGAGAGCTCCGGACGAACCATCGACAGCCGTAACTGATACCGCCCTGGGCAACTTTTGTTGATGCCACCAGTCGAGAGCTGCCAATGCTCCAGTCCCCGGCCCCGATCCAATGTCGAGAACGGAAAACCCCTCGATCGATTCCGGAGTCGGCATCTCATCGAGCAATGACTGGATTTTAGCAAGATTGACCGGCAGGAAATACTGAAGGTACGCACCCGCCAAGAGCTCGTCGTCTAAATATGTTCGGGCTAAATGATACCGATCTTTGGTAAAGAGCCTGGACAATTTCGCCACAGCCTGCGCCAATCTCTCTTGTGAAAATCCTTGTCTCTCAACAAGTTCTTTGATGGCGTCAAGGAGTAACGGTGAAACCGTGGCGTTGAGGCGTTGCATGAGCCTAGTGTATGCTTGGTCTATTACGGAGGACAACCATGACAGACGAAATCCTAAAGGCTTATAAAGAAGTCGAATCAGCCGTGGAACGCTATATCAGGCTGTTGCACGACCATGTCACGATGTTACAGAACGTGGAACCACCCGGTTCCGACAAGGTTATCCGACTAACAGCCGGCTCAAAGGCCATGACCGATAGTGCGGGAATCTATCTGTCCTATGCGAAGTATGTGGCCTATGGCATGCCGGCGAGTGAAGAAATGGTCGAGGACGAGATACAAGGATAATCTGGTTGTTTTGTTGGTCTAGTTGTTTTGGTTTGTTTGGTTCACCAGATAAACCAGACAAACTAAACAAACACCAAAATGAAAGAATCCCTCAGAGTTGAACTCTGAGGGATTCTTTCATTTCCAAACACCAGTTTAGATGCTGCGCATGAAGTGGGCAACTTCGTCCTGACTGACAGAGCCACCCATGACCTGCGACATCGCGACGTTCGTGGACTTCTTGCCGGTCAGACCAGATTCGACTTCGTCCAAGATCAACTCCACCGGCATCGACTGACCGCCATACACCCGTGGGCCGCCGATGATCTTAGCTTTGGAGTAACCATAAATCGCCGTTGCTACTTCCTTAGCCAGCCACCCAACGTAGTTGAATTCCGGCACAACGATCAGCTTCGCGTTCTTGCACAGCTCGCGCAGCTCCTTTGTCGGAAACGGACGGAGCGAACGAACCTTGATCAAACCGACGTTAAGGCCCTTGTCCTTGCAAAGACGTACCGCTTCTCGCGATTGAGCTGCCGCGCTGCCGGAAGCGATGATGATGGCCTCCGCACCTTCGACGTTTTCCGCCGTCAGCAAGCCACCCATGTACTTATTGATGTACTTGCGGGAGCGTTCGACCGCCGCCCAGACTTCTTGCTGCCACACGGCGTGAATGTTGTACGCCATGAAGTTCGACTTCTGGACCGGGGCATCGCGGGACAGACGAGCAGGAGGATTCTCAGCATCGAGGACTGGGACCGCGCCGCGCCAAGCTTCTCGCGGAGGCAACTTGATACCACGATCCTGCATACGCACATAGCCACGGGCATGAGTCACAAAAAACCCATCGCAGCAAACCCCGACCGGCAAGGTGACATCGTTCTTTTCACTGATCGTGAAGCCCGCCATTGTGAAATCGAACATGTCCTGCTGGTTTTCAGCATGGAACACAATCATCCCGCAGTTGAGCAAGTAGGATACTTCAATGTTGTCCGGTTGAATCGCGAGCGGCGCGTTGACCACCCGGCAGGTAAACATGGCAACGACTGGGAGACGGTGGCCAGGCCAAGAGGCGATACCCTCCAGACCGCGCAGCGTACCAGGTCCGGCAGTCGCGGTATAGCAACGGACGCCTGAGCGGGACCCACCGGCGATTGCCGCCATAACACCGACTTCTTCCTCGCCCCGGTAATACTCTTTCACGTAGCCTTCGCCATAGAGCACGCCGACCAGCTGCATGGTTTCGCTCTGCGGGGTGATCGGATAGGCGATGGCCAAATCCACGTTCGATCGGCGGATGGCTTCCTTTGCCGCTTCACTGCCCGTAATGAACTCTTTTGTCCGAGGCGCCTCATGAAACATGTATTCAGGGGTCACCACTCGCTGTCTCTTCGCTTCACCATGAGGATCCTTTTTCCCGTCGGACTTCGGCACAGCAACGCTGGTAATCGGATCACCCTGCGGATTCGTTTTAACTTCGGTCTCGCTCATAGTTGCACCTCTTTGGCTAGTTCGAGCGTTGCCGCCCGGCCTTATCCTTCCCGTTTCATGTGCTCGGCAGAATGACCAAACATTGCCGCACTGCCCGTCCCGCCAGGAGTCGGAGCGAACGCCATCGGATTGGTGTGGGTCTTACCGCCGTGTACCTTCGACTGTGTGCCGGTAAAACGTACATTTTCACCGTTTTCTGGCAGTTTGATCCCCATCTCTTCGCGGACACGCTTGAAAATCTGAGCCACTCGCTTGATCTTGAGTGTATCGGAGTCTCGGATCGTCAACATCGCATCCTCATGGCCCTGTTCCGCACAAACGGCCATCGTACAGCAATTCGTGCCCGCCCGAATCATCTTGAGAGTCAGATTCGCGTAATGACAATGCACTCCGATGAAAATGCAGGCCTCGATCTTATTGCCCCAGATCGTGAGGTTAGGATGATTGGGGTTGATGACTTCTTCAGGGTCGATCTTTGGATACTTTGGACGATAGTCCGGCATCGGAATGATCATGACTTCCGGAATCTGCGCGGCAATTTCCAGAGTCGCCTTTGCTTTTTCCACTGCATGATCGTTCCAGGCCCAGAGCAACAGCGGTCCAGGGAAGAGGGTCGCGTTTGGGCTCGTCAGCATCTTACGAGCCATCTCTTCAATCACCACTTCTTCGTTCGGCTCGAGCAATCCGTAAAATAATCCCTCCCCTGGATCCGGCAGTGACACCCCTAGCTGCGCGGCTGACGGAGGATGGAAGCCCGCGGGGCCTGGTACGATGATGCGCTCTCTAGTATCCTGTGTTGTTGCCACGCCCTTCCCCCTTTCCTCTGCTCTTACCCGACGACCGGACTGGCCAAAACGGCCGTCGTGCTCTTTTCGCCGTATGTAATATTGTCCGTCAACGCCGCCTTCGGCAATTGATCGATCATGATCATCTTGATGGCATTGTTCTTGGCCATGTTGTCGCAGACCCACACACATTGCGCACAGCCCTTGCAGCGATCCACCGCGACATAGGCTGAACCATACTTGAACCCCTGCTCCTTGCCCATCTCGTCGCTGTAGAGAATCGTGTTGGCTTCTGGACAGTACTGCGTACAGAGCTTACAGCTCTTCGCGGCGCAGATTTCGATGCTGATATCGGCAACTAGGTACATAAAAACTCCTTT
Organism: Nitrospira sp.; assembly: GCA_019636835.1. Taxonomy (GTDB): domain Bacteria; phylum Nitrospirota; class Nitrospiria; order Nitrospirales; family Nitrospiraceae; genus Nitrospira_D. Next base: position 517 of record JAHBWU010000122.1, on the reverse strand, counting down.
GTGACCGGCTACGCGGTGGCCGCTGCCACTGGCTCTTCCGCCCGCTTGATATCAGCCGCGGCCCAACCATGATCGACGGCATAGTTCCATCCAGTCCGCATGACGGCCACGTTCTTCTCGATCAGTTCCTGTTTCTTCTTGAACTTCCGCTCAACGACACTGTCGAGGGCGGCGGTGCCGCCTGACACCACGAAGCCTTTTCCGAGAAACCGATCCTTCACGGCCTGATCCAATCCAGCCATGCTCGTCAGCCCTGTAATTGCACCGATACAACCCATCAGTGCCATATTAGTGGCGAGATCCATGCCCGCCACTTCCAATGAAATCTTCGTCGCTGGAAAATAATAGAGCTTCACCCGAAGATTCTTCAGCTCAGCCGCCTGATCTCTGTGAAGATTCATCGGCCCGTCGTTGTTGATCAGGGCAACCCCATCTTCTTTCAAGCCGAAATAGAACGGCATCGTATACGACTTGCCGTGAGTGATGACCTGAGGATGGAAAATGATGATGATGTGCG
>JAHBWU010000121.1 GCA_019636835.1 Nitrospira sp. | reverse complement strand
TACACACGTCTTTAAACGGTGGGTAATGGGCCTCTGCGGAGTGGCGACGCTGGCGTTCACGCCGGTTCTCGATATCACTCCTGCATTCGCTCACGGTGAACGCTCGCAGGAGCCGTTCTTGCGAATGCGTACCGTGAATTGGTATGACACTGAATGGGTCGGGAAATCGACCAAAGTCAACGATGTAACGGAGTTGAGAGGTAAGTACCATCTGTCAGAGGACTGGCCGCGTGCGGTGGTCAAGCCGAACCGGACGTTCCTCAACGTCGGTTCTCCCAGTTCTGTCTTTGTGCGTCTCAGCTCGAAAATCAATGGGACCCCGATGTTCGTTGCGGGTCCGGCGGAAATCGGGCGTGACTATGAGTACGTAGTTGTATTGAAGGCCCGACTCCCAGGTCACCATCACATTCATCCGATGTTTGCCGTCAAGGATGCGGGTCCGATCGCGGGGCCTGGTGGATGGATGGACATCACGGGTCGATATGAGGACTTCACCAATCCGGTTAAGACACTGACCGGTGAAACGTTCGACTCGGAAACCATGGGCACTGCCACCGGAATCATGTGGCACCTGTTCTGGGCAGCCGTGGCCATCTTCTGGGTCGGCTTCTTCATGATCCGGCCGATGTACTTGGTCAGGGCGCGAGTGTTGGCGGCGTATGGGGATGAGATCCTACTTGACCCCATCGATCGCAAAGTCGGCGCGGCAGTGTTGATCTTCGTGTTGGTCGTCGTGACCGTCGGATACCTGGCGGCAGATGCGCGGCACCCTGTGAGCGTTCCTCTCCAGGCCGGTGAGGCCAAGATCAAGCCGTTGCCGATCAAGCCGAACCCGTTCGTGGTTGAAGTCACTCATGCTGAATACGACGTCCCGGGCCGAGCCTTGCGCATGACCCTTCATGCGACCAATAACGGTACGGAGCCTGTGACCATCGGTGAATTCACGACCGCTGGCATCCGGTTTACCAACAAGATGGGGGCTGCCAAGCTCGATCCAAACTATCCAGCCGAGCTGGTCGCTTCGGCCGGTTTGACGATGGATAACGAAGCTGCGATCCAGCCCGGTCAGACGGTCGACATCAAGGTCGAGTCCAAGGACGTTCTGTGGGAGGTGCAGCGGTTGGTGGACATTCTCCACGATCCGGATCAGCGCTTCGCAGGATTATTGATGTCCTGGACAGACAAGGGTGAGCGGCTCATCAACCCGATCTGGGCTCCGGTTCTCCCCGTCTTCACAAGACTGGGAACCTAGAGCAACGCGTTTCTGACAAGACGCCGGCCCGCTCCCATCGAAAGATGGTCCAGCGGGTCGGCGTTTTTGTTTTTGCGCCACACCGATTCGCTTCGGCTCTTATCCCTAGCACAACCTTCTCTTTCCCTATGCCGTCTTAGGCATTCACGCGGCTCCAGACATGCGGTTCAGATCCACTACTCTTGACCTGATACGATTTCTTCGTGATTCCTCAAGAATAAATCCGTCCCCTTTCCACAACTTGCCCGTCCGACAATGGTCCTGTATGATGTCATCGGTCTTATGTCCCTGGGACTTCTGAAATTCTTCTGTGTCTTCGGATGTCCAGCGCAGGGACTCCTGCGTGATACACTCTGTTAGATCCATGGATACCTCTTCGAGTACCTCTCCTCCATCACCGTTATTCGACACCATCGGACGTATTGCCATTCGGCATTTCCCTCAGGCGGGTGCGCTCAATACCCATCGGATGCGGGACTACGGGATTGCTGCCTTCACGTTCTTCAGCGTGGCTGTGAGTTCCTTATTCGAGATCAGCGCGAGCGTCGAGCGCCAACAATTGCTTGGAGCGTTTGCATGGATGTTTCTTGGCGCCTTGCTGCTCGGCGAGAATCGGGAAACTAAGGCTCAGGTCGTCATCGCCGTGCTATTTGCGACTATTGGTGAGCATTTTGCCTCTATTTACATGGGTGGATACACCTACCGGTTTGAAAATGTTCCTGCCTACGTTCCGCCCGGTCATGGAATGGTTTACCTGACGGCCGTGGCGCTTGCACGATCCGGGCTGTTCGTCCGTCATCCTGGGAAAATAGCTCTTTGCGTCGTGGGAGTATGGGGTACGTGGTCTCTCTGGGGAATCAGCGGTTACCCGGATCGAGGAGATTGGGTCGGAGCATTGTTGTTCTCCATATTTTTAGTCTGGCTGATAATCGGCCGCTCGCCGATGGTCTATTTGGCCGCTTTTTTTATTACGACATGGCTGGAACTCATCGGCACTGCTGTCGGTGCGTGGAAATGGGCGTCCATCGACCCCCTGCTGGGATGGCCACAAGGGAATCCTCCCAGTGGGGTGGGCGCTTGGTACTGCCTAGTCGATGCCGTTGCTATCGGAGGAGCAGGACCTGCACTCTATGGGATGAAGCGTCTCCGCGACTGGTCAAGATCATTTGGAGCACTCAAATAGGCCGGTATCCGTTGACGATTGCGCTGCCTATAGAATCTTCCCGCGCAAGACGCCTTGCCTGCAAAACTAGAATCCAGTTCAAAGTTTTTCCTTCGTATCGACAATGACTGCGATGACCACACAACTTAAGCATATGCTATGTGTGGAGAGTGAGGCCAATAACTCGACGCATATGTCGCCGTTGTTTTCTTGTCATCACCAGTAGGCAGCTCTCGATATGACCCTGACCATGTTCATTAAACCTGGGAGCACATCTTGAAATCCAACGTGAGTGCAGTGGTAGTCTCACTACAAGTGGGGCGACCTCGCACTGTTAGATCGCGGGAAGAAACTGATCCAGTGGATCAGGTCTGGACGACCGGTTTTTTTAAGGAGCCGATGTCCGGATTGGTTTGGCTGGGGCGGACCAATCTCGACGGTGATGGACAAGCAGACCTTGAAAACCACGGTGGCCCCGAGAAGGCCGTCAATGTCTACCCAGTTGAACACTATCCCTATTGGACACAGACAATAGAATTGGCAAATCTTCAGCCCGGAGGTTTTGGAGAAAACTTTACAATTGAAGGCTTGCTGGAGAGTGACGTGTGTATCGGTGATATTTTTGAAATCGGTGAATCCCTGGTCCAGGTATCGCAGCCCAGGCAACCTTGTTGGAAGCTGGCACGCCGGTGGCGGGTAAAGAATCTGGCTCTTCGTGTCCAGGAAACCGGCCGTACCGGCTGGTATTTCCGTGTCCTGAGAGAAGGTCACGTCCAAGTCGACGCTAAGCTAGTTCTAGTTGAACGTCATCATCCAAACTGGACTGTGACCGCGGCAAACGATGTTATGCATCATCGTACAGATGATACGGAGGCTGCACGTGACCTCGCCGACTGCATCTACCTCTCATCAAGATGGCGGGAGAAGCTCAAACGACGCGCTCTTAGTGGGATAGCAGAGAATACTTCTTCTCGGCTGGATGGACCCAGAGGGGTAGACGACTAAGCGGTTGTTGCACCTTTTTTGTGAAGCATCAGGACCGTACCACGCGGAATGAATATGGCCCTGATGCTTCACTGACGTTGGTGATCCCGCTAAATACTATTCCTTCTCATCTTCGTCGTCGTCATCTTTCTTCTTCTTGACTTCCTTTAGCACGGCCCGTCCCTGGGCAAGACTTGCATTGAGATCGTGCTCTGGAACCTTCTTATGCACAAGATTCTGATGGCAATCGATGCACGTCGCCCCTTCGCTTTGCATCTTGGCATGTGCCGCTTTAGCCGAAGCTCCTGGCGGCTTCGTGTTCTTGTGACAAGCTCGGCAGGTCAGGCTGTCCCATTCCTTCAGCTTCATTCGAGCTCGGTAGGCAGCCTCTGGGCGATGTTCATTAAATTTTTCAACCGTTGAGTAGTCTGTGGTGAATTCCTTGATCAGGAAGGGCACTCCATCTACGACGTGCGTATAAATCGCCTTGTGGAAGTTTGATAAGCCTTGAGGCACATGGCAATCCTTGCACCCAGGGTCCATACCAAGCGCGCCCCAGTGTGACGACTTCTTGAGTTCCTCATAGGGATAGATTTCAGAATGACAACTTATGCAGAATTCGGTCCTGGAAACCGCAGCTTCACCACCAAAGACAACAACGATCGCTCCAATTCCAAGAAGTGCGCCGGCTACTAATGTCCCTGTCTTTGCCATTGCTAGTCTTCCCCATCCTTATCGGACTTCACCGGCGGCTTGGCTGTCTTCTGGAATTCCTCATGGAACTTCGGTATGGGTGGTCCGGTAAACGTCCCCTCAAGCTTGAAGTGCTCGTGCATCGCCTTATCGTTTCGCACATACTTTTCAAAATCGAAGGCGTACTTCTTGTCTACCTTCGGAGTGAATGGCGTATACGGCTTCTTCACACCCTTCCACGGAGATCCTTCATAATTGAGGTGACAGGCGTTGCACTTTTCTTCAAACTCAAAATCTTGACCTGCTTCGACGAGATTGGCTCGCTCCATCGTCTTCTTGGATTTTTCAAACGCTTCACCTGCCTTACGGTGTATCTTGCGATAGTCGCTGCCTGCGCCATGGCAAGACTCGCAACCAACACCGGTCAGGAACTTCTCCGGCTCTTCGATGATGTACCCGCCTTCCTTGCCGAATCCATCGACATGGCATCCAACACAATCCTTGTCTTTTGTATAGTCCTTCTTGGGATCCAGCTTGGCCTTGACCATCGCTTCGTCCTTCTTCTTGCCTCTGCTGGGCTTGAGCGATTCCATGGCCTTCGCATGGAGGGTCTTTTCCCAAGACTCCCCTTCACCTTTATGGCAATTAAAGCATTTCTTTCTACCCTCGAACGTCCCTTCGGCTGAGGCTACCCCAGCCATTACGAAGAATACCGCCGCAGCGGCCAGTCCATACAGAATGCGGTGGTTCACGGCATCTCCTTTCCATAGATATATGAAGTAAGAGTCGTAATAATTGTCATGACTACGTCGTAATGGAAAATTGCACCGAGTCTTTAGTCATTAGTACTTCCAGCCGAGTCAGTTTACCATGAGTGGTTTTTGGACTGCTACCCCAGGATTCAGTAATTATATCCGGAGCAGCTATCAAGCAGTCGGGACCTTGTACACCCAGTAGCCTCCGTGCTTATGGACCAATTGTAAGGCTTGAAATTCTATGGGTGTTGAATTCATAAGCGGCAGCATTTGCGCCAGCAGTATCTTCCCATTCTTACTTTCGTTCAAGAAATAGGCGCGCACGACTGTGTCCGAGAGAGACTGTAGGGTATAGGTATCGTACCCGTTCGCTTTCATCCATGCCTTCACTTGTCCGGCAAGTCCATGCACGTTACCGGTGAGTGGGAAGTCTTTAAATGCTATGTCCAGCCGATCAGGACGCATGAGACCAAGCTTATAGAGGTCGGTTGGATGAACAACAATGTAGACATCCTGAGAACCAACCAGTTCTCGAAGCATCGCGACGCCCTTTCCTGCCTCAGAGGCTAACGCGTCAGCAAATTGCTGAAAACGTTTCCGTTCTTCGGCGGATCCTTCGGCCCCCCAGAACTGTCGTTCATACTCGGTGATCACCTCTGTTCGCTCTTTCCAATACGAAGGGGCGATGAGAGGTTGTCCCAGATGAGACGTAAAGACCGTGTTTCGGTCCGATAGCAATCCCAGCTGGCGCGACGTATCCCACCAAGCCAACAGGACAGCTTCCTTTGGAACATGCTTTGTAATGTCGACAGCAATCGTAGCCAATTCGGAGACATCACCGCCCATCTCGCCGATCGGCTCTGAAACAAGATTTTCCCAACTGATGAGAATCGATTGTCCGTCCCTTTTATGGGCCCGATAGGCAACAGCAATCGGTTTCTCCACTGAGTCGACACGAAGTTCGTACTTGCTGATCTTCAAATCTGGCCAGGCCTGCAATGAAAGGTTATTGAACTTGGTAACACCCCCTTCATCAACAAGCTGATAGCTGTAGGGAGCAGGCAGCGGCTTCAACCACAAATAGGCAAACCA
>JAHBWU010000120.1 GCA_019636835.1 Nitrospira sp. | reverse complement strand
GCAAAGCAGTCGGGGATCAACAACTTCAGCTTGCTGATCGCCCACGTGCTGGTGCCGCCGGCGATGGAAACGATTCTGTCGTCGCCACAGAATCGGATCCAAGGGTTTCTTGCCGCTGGCCATGTCTGCACCGTGATGGGTTATGAAGAATATGAAGCTCTCGCACAGAATTATCGAGTCCCGATCGTTGTGACCGGGTTCGAACCGCTCGATGTTCTGGAAGGTATTGCCATGCTGGTGAGCCAGTTGGAGGAGGAGCGAGTCGGGGTCGAGAATCAGTATGCGCGGTCGGTTTGCCGGGAGGGGAATCCGCAAGCGAGGAGCATCGTCAGCGAAGTCTTTGAACCGGCGCCGAGGGCCTGGCGCGGCATCGGCGAGATTCCTGCCAGCGGTTTACGCCTCAAGTCTGCCTACCGCGTCTACGATGCGGAGCTAAAGTTTCAGCGGGAGCTGTCGCAGCTCGCTGAAGGAAAAGAGGATCCAGAATGTCAGAGTGGGCTGGTTCTCCAGGGGCTGCTCAAGCCGACGGACTGTCCTGCATTCGGGATTCGATGCACGCCGGAGCGACCGTTAGGCGCGCCGATGGTGTCGAGCGAAGGGGCCTGCGCTGCTTACTATCGGTATCGAGGGCCCGTGAAACATGACGAGCAGAAAGGCGGAGTCGATCGTGACCAACCGAAAGTTTGAGCCGGTCTGTCCGCTGCCGATCTCGGCAAAAAACACCGTACAGTTGTCCCATGGCGGCGGTGGGCGGCTCATGCAGGAGTTGATTCAAGACGTCTTCGTGCGGGCCTTTCACAATCCCATGTTGGACTCCCTGCACGACGGTGCGACATGGCAAGTTGAAAAAGGGACGCTTGCCTTCACGACTGATTCCTACGTGGTGCGTCCGCTGTTTTTCCCTGGTGGCGACATTGGAAGCTTGGCGGTGAACGGGACGATCAACGATCTGGCTATGTGTGGCGCGAAGCCGCTGTATCTGAGCGTGGGATTTATCCTGGAAGAAGGGCTCAGCATGGAGGTGCTGCAGCGAGTCGTGCACTCGATGGCGGAGGCCGCGCGGGCGGCGGGTGTGCCGATTGTCACAGGTGATACGAAGGTTGTGGATCGCGGCAAGGGCGATGGGATTTTCATCAATACGTCCGGCGTCGGGGTGGTCCCGACCGGCGTTCGTGTGCTGCCCACGTTGATCCAGCCGGGTGATGCGATTCTTGTGAGCGGTGATCTCGGTTCCCATGGAGTGGCGGTGCTCAGTGTGCGGGAAGGACTGACCTTCGACGGCAACGTCGAAAGCGATTCAACGCCGTTGCATCACATCGTTGCTGACTTGATCGATAACGGTGTCGAACTCCATTGCCTGCGTGATCTTACCCGAGGTGGACTGGCCAGTGTATTGAACGAATTGGCCGTTGCTGCGAAGGTCGGCATGTTGGTTGATGAGGAGGTCATTCCGGTGAGCGAGCCGGTACGTGGAGCCTGTGAGCTCCTAGGGCTTGATCCACTCTATGTGGCGAACGAGGGACGCTTTGTCGCGGTGGTTCCGGCTTCACAAGGAGAAGCCGCGCTTACCGTGATGCGTCGACACAAGGCCGCAAGTCTTGCGGCTCATATTGGCATCGTGACGGATCGCGATCCTTCCATGATCGTCTTGCGGACGGTTGTGGGCACGCATCGTGTACTCGATCTGCTCTCAGGCGAGCAGCTGCCGCGCATTTGTTAAGGGCACATGAGTTGCAAGGATACAGGTTGTAAATGGTAACGAAAGTCTCCGTGTTTCACGGCGAGCCCAAGCATGAATCGCAGCATGAAAGACGGCTTGGTACTGAGTGCGACGCTGCTTGTGATCCATTCGTTTGCCTCGTTCCTCGTGTTTCTCTACTGCCATATCAATACCGAAAGTCAGTCGGTATTCGTCTATTTTCTCTTCTTTGTGGTTGACGCCCCGACCGTTCCCTTGGCGTTCGAAATCGAAGGAAAGATCGGACTCCTCACCGGCCTGACCGATTCGTGGACCGATTTGTGGTTCTACGGGCATCAAGGGGTCAACTTGAGGGCCTTCATTCTTACTACCGTCTTCGGGGGGCTTCATTGGTTCATGGTCGGGAACTTGGTGAGCTATGCAGTCGGGTGGATGCAGCAGCGAGTGAAACTGAAACGGCAGCGTGGATGAAGATTTTCCGGTGAAGACGACCATACTATGCCGGTCAGTGGACCCGATCGGTCCTGTGAGTCGAACATGATTGAATTCAAGGCCATCGGCATCATTCACACGCCCTTCATCAGGTCGGAAGGCACCCCCATTCAACCTAGGTACGCCGATGGCGCTTGCGGAACCGTCGAGCTATTTGCGGAGTACGAGGCTGGACTGAAGGACCTCGATGGCTTCTCGCACATTTTCTTGCTCTATCATTTCCACCGCAGCCAGGGATTCAATTTGGAGCTTGTCCCGTTCATGGATACTCAGTCTCGGGGGGTCTTTGCCACCCGTGCGCCCAAGAGGCCGAATGCCATCGGCCTTTCCTTGGTTGCGTTGGAAAGGATCGAAGGTAGGGTGCTTCATATCCAGAACGTGGACATTCTGGACGGCACACCGTTACTCGACATCAAGCCCTACGTGCCGGAGTTTGACAGTTGCGCCGGTGTCCGGGTCGGATGGTTTGAGAAGGCCAGAAAAACCGTTATGACCAGAAGGTCGGATGATCGATTCACATAGGCCGACGAACAGGCTATCGCAAATAGCGAATAGCAGCTCTTGAGATGGATCCTCCAGCCGGAAGTTGATGAGTAATAGAAAACAGGAGCGTTCAATGCATACGAAAACCTATCTGCTCGCGCTTTGCTTGCTCGTGGTTCCCAATGCGGTCGGTCAGGCTGCAGAACACGGACAATCCCATGCTGATCACATGGAGAAACACTTCGATGCGGAGGAGTCGGCGCCAAGATTTGACGATCCGGCGCGTGATGCATGGCAGTTGCCGGATCAGGTCATCGCCACGCTCAACCTCAAGCGCGGACAAAGTGTGGCCGACATCGGTGCGGGCACTGGGTATTTCACCGTGCGACTGGCGAAATCAAATGCCTCGCCAAAGGTGTATGCGTCTGACATCGAACCTTCTATGGTGATGTATCTGCGCGAACGTGCGGCCAAGGAAAGTTTGGACAACGTAATGGTCATTCAAGCATCTCCCGACGGGCCCAATCTACCAGAGCCGGTCGATCTGATTCTGATCGTGAACACGTATCACCATATCGGTGACCGTGAAACGTATTTCCGGAAGTTGGCCACATCGCTTAAGGCTGGTGGACAGGTGGCGATTATCGATTTTAAGCCTGACTCTCCCGTAGGACCACCGAAGGAATTTCGTTTTCTACCGGAGCTGTTTCAAGCAGAGATGGGTAAGGCGGGATACAAGCTGACCAGGCGGCATCACTTCCTGCCGCGACAGGAATTCTTCGTTTTTGAAGTCGCCGGCCGGCCGTCTCCGTAGGGATTGTACTGCGACCTCACAACACCATCTCTTCACATTCCGCCTGTCTGACTGTTGGACCAGAAGCATCCGGGCAGGGATGGATTGTGGAATCTTGCGACAGCAAGCTTCATCGGACTGTGGATTCTTGCCTTCCGGCAGAAGGACCGAGCACAGAGGAAATCTCACTTTCTAAAGGGCTTGGAACGCATGGTATGCAACGTTCATCGTCAGTGTGGATGGTATGAGGTTTGCCATCACTCATGGGTAAGGAGAACCCAGAGGTTATGCGCACGCGATCCATAACGATGGCGGTCATACTGACCGTGTTGTGGCTCCCTCCTGCGCACGCCACATCTAAGGGGGAGAGCCGTCACGCCGAGGCGCTGCGCGAACACTACGATCTTCAGGAGGGCAAGCGTCTTTATGAGCAAAATTGCCGGTTCTGCCATGGAGACCAGGGGAAAGGAAACGCCTATGACGTGACCCCTCCACCGGCGAATCTCACCAGCCCAGCCGTCCAGCAGAAGTCGGATGCCGAACTGACACAGACGATTCATGAAGGCGAACGAGGCACGGCGATGGGGTCCTGGAAATGGGCGTTATCGGAAAAGGACAAGCAGAATATCTTGCAGTATATCCGGTGGCTGGCTCGATGATCGAAAGCCGAGAGTGAACGATCGCTTTTTTCACATGTGGTTCAAGACACGGAGCACCTGACATGACGAACCATGCAAAGCGAAAGAAGATCATTCCATGGATTGATCCGGAGGAGCGCGTGACCGTGCATTTCCTGGACGAGAAGGACCTGAACGCCGAGGTGACAGGGACCACTGAGGAATTGGTCGACCTCTCGATTGAAACCAAGGCGCTTCATATCAAGCAACGGATCTCGGTTCCGCTCAGGATTACGGAAGTTTCAGAGGACCTCGGACATTACACGCGAGATCCCGAACGACCGTTGAAACATCGCCGGCTTATGCTGATCGTCGATGAGAAACGGCCGCCTATCATCTATTAGTGGGCAAACTCGCCATACGCCCCAGCCGTTTAGCGCGGCGGACTTTCCCGTTCGTCCCATTCCTGTCAATGAGCACTGAGATCGCCAGGTTGTGGAATGCCGTCCAATCCGTATCCGTCTTTCTCGGTGCCCCGCAATGCCACTGTTGCCGAATTCTGTCATGCCGGGGCGATCACCCTTTCAGCAACAGTATTGCTTTCGGCCTGCGCTTCACCGGTCGAGAGTTTATGGCCTCCCCCTTCGGAGTCTGTTCAGCACACGGTGTCCGTGTCGATCGACACCTGGCATGCGATGATCGCGTTCCCACGTGAAGAGGGGACTGGGCACTCAGCATTCGGTTCGCAGCCTTCATATGAAGAGTGGGGCTATGCCGAGCGAGCCTGGTATCTGGAGGGAAAGACAGGCGCGAGCGGCGCCGTGCGGGCTCTCTTCTGGCCGACCGAAGGCGTCGTGGAAGTCGGGCACTCTGATCGGGTGTGGGCGGGGCGCACGCCCCAACCGCCCTCCGACCTCTTCTCATTTCAGTTGTCGGAAGAAGGCTATCAGCGCTTACGCAGGCACTTGCATACAACTCTGTTGAACGACGAACCCGTGGCCTCGTTCGGACAATCCGTGTTTTATCCCGCGAAACGTTCGTACCATTTGTTTCACACCTGTCATCAATATGCGGCGCTGGCACTGCGCGAAGCAGGCTTGCCGATTTCACCATTCTGGGCCTTCAACCGAACGAGTCTCGTGTGGCAGCTGCGACGCGCCGCTCAGCTGAATGAGGAGCGATAGTGATAGAGACTCCCGCTGCCGATCGGCGATATCGTGGGGGGAACGCATCATTACGGCTGATACCGACTTGCGCCTCTGCCGGTTTTTGGGGTCCGTCAAACGGCTACTGGCTGATGCAGCCTACGACACAGAAGTCGCAGAACGTGTCCCGGACAGATACTGTGCAATCTACATGGAGCGGAGTTTGGCCTTGCGGGCTCTACGTAAGAAGACTAGAATCAACTTGTCTCGCCATGGCACCCAAAGCCATCAAGAAGAAGCATTGGGTGAAGGCACGATCGCTTTCACCAGCACACCACGCAGAGGGTTGGCAGGGGAACGCGGTTGAAACGGTAAGGGACGATTTCTTTGCCGAAGCCTTCCGCCTGAGCCCTCACCCGATCGGTATCACAGAACTCGAGAGCGGACGCTGTCTGGAAATCAATGACGCCTGTCTAGAGATCTTCAGATTTCGTCGAGACGAAGTCATCGGAAAGACGACGTTGATGTTGGGAATCTGGCCCGACCCTCTCGACCGTGCAAGACTCATCGATCGACTTCGATCTCAAGGAGCAGTCAGGAATCTTGAAGTCTCGATGCGGATGAAGAACGGAGAACTCCGGCAGTTCCTTGTCTCCACGAACTTGATCACGCTCAAAGGGAAGGCTTGTATCCTCACGATAGGCAATGACATCACGGAACGCAAACAGGCAGAGGAGGCGCTCCGCCGGTTCAGCGAGACACTCGAACAGCAGGTCGAAGAACGCACGACC
>JAHBWU010000012.1 GCA_019636835.1 Nitrospira sp. | reverse complement strand
GAAGATGCTGGAGAGATAACTGAAGAACGACGGATAGAGGGTCAGAAACGTGAACAAGAGGATGCCGCCGAGAATCGCGGTCAGCGAGTATGCGGTCAAGCTGATCTTGATGAAGTCGTAGGCCAACCGGTCGTAGCGTTTGCCGAGGGTTCGATCCTTGGTCACCATGCCGAGAAACTCGATGATCATGCAGAAAATCGGGACCGCCAGCACGAAGCTCCCGTAGTACAGGTGCTGCTGGTTTGCGAACCAGATCAGCACCCGGCTCTCGAAGTTGTACCGAGGATAGTGCTGATGGTCATCGGCTGTCTTGGGCGCCGGCGGCCCGCTCACGATCCCCTCGGTCTTGTAGTACACATCCCGCCCCTTCTCGACATTCGACTCGGTGGCAGTCAGGGCTGAATCGGGCTCCGCTGCCCAGACCTGCATGCCTACGATCACAGGTTGCGCCAGCAAAGACGCCAAGGCCAAGAGCAAGCAGAATATAGTGGTCCATGTTGTTATCCTCCTCAACGATCGGCTCAACAAACTTTCCATACCCTGTCCCTCCTGCATCGTCTTTCTTCGAAGTTGCACAGCTATTTTGGCTGTGCTGACGGGCTTATTTGCCGTTGATCCGCTGTCCTAATCACAGCATTGAGCAAGCCCTATGCCGCTCGATCAGTGTGAGCCTCATAACAACAATCGCTTGAGTTATCGAAGAGAAAAGAGGATCGAGTCGGTGATCACATCCACACATCGTGCGTCGTCGACCGCGAAGGATCGCGAAAACAGTGAAATGTCACGGTGGAAAGTTGGAAACGAACTGTCAAACAAGCAATGGACACCTTCATCGGTTATCGATCTCGGAGTCCCAATCGGCCTACAGTGCGCATCTTCGCTTCGCCCGTGCTGTTGAACGAATCAGGTGAACGCTCAGTTGTTCAATGGTTCAAAGCCGCCAAAGACTAATGGTGAAGAGGACCGCAACAGCAACCAAAGAAGGTTCTGCGTTAGCAATAGGGTGAAACAGTGGTTGAGGAAGGTTGAGCACGGAAATCAGCCGGACGACCGATACCCAGTTTCTTCATGCGACTCCTCAGCGTACTGGGATTGAGACCAAGTTGGGTTGCAGCACCATAGGGGCCATAGATCCTCCAGTGAGTCTTCTCAAGCACGCGCGTGATATGCTCACGCTCTATTTCTTGAAGATTGATCGGTGGGGCCGATTGCGCCATTGAGGTGGAAGAGGTCAGGAACTGGTCGTCGATCTCGATGACCGCAGAGCGTGCCAGGATGACCCCTCGCTCGATCGAGTTCTGAAGCTCACGAATATTGCCGGGCCACGAGTAGCGCATCATCCACCCGATGGTGCTGTCGCTCAATTCGAGAGGCGGTCTTTTCAGTTTCACCCGGTAGTGTTCGAGAAAGTGCCGCGCCAAGAGAGGAATATCGTCGGGTCGTTCCCGCAGAGAAGGCAGGGCGAGCGGGAACACGCGCAGTCTGTAGTACAGATCCGATCGGAATCGACCCTCTTCGATCGCGGAATGCAGATCAACATTCGTGGCGGCGACAATGCGCACGTCTACCGGCACAGAGCGGGTTCCGCCGACGCGATCGACCACGCCGTCTTCCAGCACCCGCAACAACTTGACCTGGGCTTCCAACGGCATCTCGCCGATCTCATCGAGAAAGAGCGTCCCGCCGTCGGCCAGCTCGAACCGGCCGAGCCGTCGTTGGTCCGCTCCCGTGAACGCGCCCCGCTCATGACCGAAGAGTTCGCTCTCCACCAGTCCCATCGGAATGGCCGCGCAGTTGACGCGGATGAAGGGTTTGTTTCTGCGCGGGCTCAATTCATGGATCGCCCTGGCGAGCAGTTCCTTGCCGGTTCCCGTCTCTCCCGTGATCAATACCGTCGCCGAGGTTGGGCCGACGGCCTCGGCTTGGGTCAGGGTCTTCCGTAAGGCCGGGCTTTCTCCCACCATCGTTCCAAAGTTGTGCGTGAGCTTGATCTCCTCGACCAAGTATTCATTTTCCTGTGCCAATCGCCGACGTAACAGGTCGATCTCTTCATAGGCCTGCACGTGCGCGATCGCATAGGCGATCTGTGTCGCAACCTGGTGCAGAAATTCCATATCGCCCGGGTCCGGCTCGCCCGATTGGACGCTCCCGATGTTCAAGGTACCCAGGCACCGTTCGCCGGCCATCAGCGGAAGGTTGATCATCCGCCCCAGCCTTTCTTGTAGATAAAGGTCATCCTCGATGAATGCCCGTTCTCGTCTCAGGTCGGGACGCACGTGAGAACGGTGATTCTCATAGACCCATCCGACGGCGCTGCCGGCCCGAGGGATCACGGCGTCGCGCTGCAATACAAGGGCAGGCAGGCTGGTTTCCACTGCGTAGAAGCGGAAGGAGTCCGTGTCCGGACGATACAGGGTGATACCGGCCCGCTCCCACGGCACCACTTGTTTGATCTGTTCGGCGATGGCCTGCCAGAGGCTGTCCGTGTCCCGCTGCGAATTGAGGACATTCGTCACTTCAAGCAGAGCCCGATAGTTGAGATCAACGTGATGCATGGGACAGTTCCCCATTAGCAGATCGGGTCGTTCATCAGGTTTCCTTACACCGCCTTCGCGTGCTCGCGAGCCCCATCGCGCTCCCATTCCGTGACCGTCTCTCTGACGAACGTGTGGAAGGAACGGGGAAGCCGACCGAGCACCTTCTCCTGTAAGACAAAATCCCCTTCGCTCGCCCGGAGCCCATGGCGTTGATAGAACTCGTAGAGGAGTTTCAGATCGTGGACCAACCAGCCCGGCACTGTGCTCGTAGCCTCTTTCTCCCAGACCTCGAGATCATTTCCCCCGTAACGGATTTCTCGCCCGAGTGAGCGACTGTAGATGTCTGCTACGTCCAGCCCGGTCAAGATTTCCACACCTATCAATGGATAACAGAGGAATTCATGCCCTGCTTGGGTGAGGGTCGTGACCACGGCATCCGCGATATCACGCACGTCCACCCGATTCAGGCCGATGTCTCCAATCGGGTGAGAATACATCCCTTCCTCCAGAAGCGACTCGCGATACAAGAGATCGTTCTGGAAAAAATCATTGGCCATGATCAGGGTGAACGGCATCCCCGAATCTCTGAGAGCCTTATGGATCTCCACCTTCGATTTGAGCTGCAGAATGTGTGGAGCCCGCTCCGCGTGATGCACCGATAGATAGACAAGATGCCGTACTCCAGCCCGGTTCGCAGCAGCCACGGCCGCCAGCCCTTCCTCAGTCTCCATCGGGCTGAGCGCTGTGACCAGAAACACACGATCGACACCCATCATCGCCCATCGCAGGGTCTCCGGCTTGCGAAGATCTCCCATGACGGCGCGTGCTCCAAATGGAAGGGCATCGGCTCTGTCCGCCGAGCGGATCAGGACGCGCACCTGTTCTCCTTTTGTGAGGAGGCCTCGTACCACGTGACTGCCTACTGTTCCAGTCCCACCAACGACTAAAATGCTCATATTGTGTCTCCGTTGGTTACCTGTTCCGGCTTACTCACAACAGCGCTTAGAGGTCATAATGGCCGGCGGCTTCAGGCTGATAGAGAATGTCTTGGATTCGGACCTTCCGTTTTCCGGCCGGCACGAACCAATCCACCCGGTCGCCGGCCCGGCACCCAAGGATTGCAGTGCCGATCGGGGCAAGAATCGAAATCTTGTTCTGCTCGATATCCGCATCGGACGGGAACACGAGGGTATAGATGTTCTCCTCGCCCGTCTCCATATCTTGAAGGCGAACGCGAGAATTCATGGTTGCCAGATTATGAGGAATTGCTGTGGGGTCCACGACATGTGCTCGGTCCAGCTCATGCCGCAGACTCTCCAGGTGGTCGCGATCTCGCTCTTTAAGGATGATGCCGACCTGCAAGAGTTCCTTCAGGCGGACGAAGTCGAACGTGGTAATGTACATGTCGCGCGGGTTCATGATCGTATTCCTCTCCTTAAGCTATAGCTGTCTCAAAAATCGCGCGGCGATGGTCGGGACTGAACTTCGGGCTTCGGACGGTCAAGACGGGACACGTCGCCTGGCGCAGCACCGCTTCCGCCACGCTCCCGAAGCGCCCGTTCGACAGACCCCGCCGCCCATGAGTTCCCATGATGATCAGATCGCATTGTCGCTGCAACGCGCAGACAAGAATGGAATGCGACGGGATTCCTCCGCAGACCACAGAATCCGCCGGGAGTCCGAGTGACCTGACCATCGTTGCAAGTTCCGCCAAGTGAGCTTCCCAATGTGCACGTTTCACAGGTTCCTGTTCGATCTGCCCCAACCCCAACCCGAGGTCGTGGTACACAGGCTCGAGCACGTGCAGAAGCGTCAATTTCGCTCCTACTCGGTTGGTGAATTGAATGGCGTACTCGAGGGACGCCAGAGAAGGACTCGAGAAATCGACCGGCGTCAGGATATGCTGAATGAAGATGGGCGATTCGATAGCCGTGACGTGCCGGACGGCTTCTTCGCGAAGGCTCTGGACCGCCAGGACCGGACAGGGTGCTGTTTTCGTCACCCGTTCGGCCGTACCGCCGAGAAGTCTATAATCCCTTCCGGTTCTGCCTTCGATTCCCAGCACCACCAAATCGGTGCCGCACTCTTTCGCGGCCTGGTTGATCTGCTCGCTCGGAATGCCCCTCACCTGGCGCACGGTCGCTGCCACCCCCATGCGCGCAATCTGTTTCTGCATCTCATCGAGTTTCGGAGTCACATCCTCGTGAATCTGCTCAGGGGGCGAGACGTCGCCTGCGCTCGATGGCATCACCGCCGGACCTTCCAAGACGTGGAGAATGTCCATGTCCGCGTCCCACGCTATGGCAAGAGAGGTCGCATACTCCTGAGCTCGTGCGGCACAATCGGAAAAGTCCGTCGCGAAGAGAATTCGTGTCATCAATCGAGCGTTCATCGGTTCTCCTTTGAGCGAGGCTCTGTCAGTCTAGTCCTACGGGAATTCGTACGCCTACACCCGTGAATCAGCCCAAGCTCCTTTCATGGAATCTCAGGTTGATCCCTCGGGTGACGTGTCGAGTTAGTAGATGCTACGTGCGGTCGAACCGGCTATTTGGCTGGAAAATGGATCGAGGATGCTCTTGGGCGCGCCGTTCCCGATCAACGTCCGCCAGGTTCGACATGCGCGAGACTGTCTGCGCCGTCACGCGGGGGTCTGGTTATGGACATAGAAAACGAGCGCCGTGCGATGCTTTCCACATTGAGACAAAGCCACCATGGCTATCTCCTTCCGCTACCTGATGCTAGATTGTCCAGTCTGTAGTCTCGGCCGTATGACTGAGCATTCCTCCGGGCAATGCGCGTTCCCACTATGACAGCTTGTCCGAGCCCCCGCATGACGTCGGGAAAGCACACCATTGAAGCAGCGATTATATTGTCCACGTGTGCTACCCCATCCTTTTTTTTATCGAGACCCTAAGAACTACCTACATGAGTAATATAACGGCCTGACATGAAGTGAACATGAACCCACGGTGATAATCTCTTCATCTTCCTCGTGAGAATACGCAGCAGCCAACGCAATCTTACCGTGCGACTTCGTCATCACTTCTCACCTCTCTTCCACAAGGGTGATAGTTCCGCAGCCGTGGTTGGCAGCCGTCCTCCCAGCTCAGCACGCAGTTTCTTATTGCGCGCGGGGCTGCCTGGAAGGGGCGAATTCTCTTTACCTACTTCTATGCTTTCGGAGTGTGGGATGACCCGAATTCAATAGCCGGCAAACTCTTCCGTCCGGATATCGTCATCGTCGACGCCCATGCTGTTTAGCACGGTGCGCATGGCCCTCACCATCCCTGGCGGCCCGGCGAGATAGTAAATCGGCGATGCCGCACTTTTGAGATGTTTGACAATCATGGCTTGATCGATGCGTCCCGTTTCTCCCCGGTATGAACTATCCGATCGACTCATGTCCGTCATGGTGGGGACAAATGTGTAACTGGGGTTTTGTCCTCTCAAAGCCTCCAGCTCCTGAAGAAACGGAGCGTCCTCCGGCCGACGATTCGCATAGAAGCAGAACAGGCGGTGCGGTAGATGTTCGCTTGTCGCTCGCAGCAGGATACTGCGGAACGGGGTGATGCCGATCCCTCCTGCCAGAAGCACCGCGGCCCTGTTCTGATCGTTATGAAGAACCAGATTGCCGAACGGGCCCTCGATCTTGACCCGCGAGCCGATCGGCACGGCTCCTAACACCCGCTTGAACGCCGTATCGCGCATCCGGGTAGCGACCAGGAGCATGCCTTCGTCAGGGGCACTCGCAATGGAAAAAGCGCGCCCATTCCCTTCCCCGTCCGTTTCCGGTGGGTCGAGGAGTGTCACATCGATGGACTGGCCGGCCTTGAACGTAAAGCCTTCCGGCTTCTCAAACTGAAAGGCCATGGTGCGCTCAGCCACCCGATGGCGGTCTCTTAATTTCACCAGATAAGCGGTCTGGCTTTCGGGAGGACTCATGGTTGACCTCCTTCTGCTGCTCTCGACTACGATCAGGCGAGTTCGTCGAGAAATTCCTTCAAGGCCACCGCCTGGTTGTGCTCCTCATCGGCTGCGCCATACACGAGCGTGATCGTCCTCTTGCATGAGAGGCGCGCAAGCTTCTTCAACTCATCCATCATTTCAGGCCGAGCCAACTCCGCTCGGTATCGTCTGCGAAACTCAGTCCATCTTCCGGGTTCATGTCCGAACCATTTGCGGAGCGACGTGCTCGGCGCCAAGTCCTTTCGCCATTCAACGATGCGAGCCCGTTCCTTGCTGATCCCCCGTGGCCAAACCCGGTCCACGAGGATTCTCACCCCATCGCGGAGGCTGGGTTCACTGTACGCACGCTTGATACGTATCATGGCCGGCTCCTCGTTCTGTCACCCACCGATCCGGACTAATTCCTCCATCTCTAGGCCTTGATGGTATCCCCCTCTCACACCGGGCGACAGAGAAGTGGAGCGCCATCCCACTCACGTCCACTTCATACAGGGCTTCCTGGCTTTGAGGATCGAGGTAGTCCGGTGTCTGCCCAAGCGGCACGACCAACAGCGAAGCCGTGGAATTTGTCTCAACCTGAGAAAAGTTCACAAGCTTTATCCGCGAGTACCGTGTGGGCGGTCTGTTCCAGCTTCGGCTCACCACGCGCGAGCGACTACGCAAACTTGGTAGCCTGCTCCGGCGCTGGCTGTCTAGGGGTCAAGACCCATTCCCAGCCCAAGCCCGATCCAGGCTCGCAGCAGATCATGGCGACTCACAGAGTAGGCCACTTTCCCATCCTTCTCGACGGGAAGGTTCAACACACACCGCTCCTCCATCCTTTTAGCAGCGTCTGCGATTGTAGTGGACGAGTGCACCGCAATGGGACCGATCCGCATGAGGTCTTCGGCCACGAGATTGCTCAGTTCCTTCCCCGCCTCAAGCGCTTTCATAACATCAAACTCATTGATGAACCCAATATACTTGCCCTCGTGGTCAATCACGGGCGCACCAGCAGTATGGGTAGACAACAACTCCACTGCGATCGCCAACCCATTCTGGCCCGCCTGAAACGTCAAGGTGTTCGTGGCAACGATTTGCCCCACGGTCTTCAATCCTCCAACTGGTACGCCAACGACGCTCACGGCGTCCTCCTTTTTGAGGTTAAAATCTCAATGCCTTTCCCGCCCTTTAAAGATTCTTCCGCAAACGCACGACCCTCCCCAAAATTCGCTGTCGGTTTGTTACGGGGAGGTCTTCATACCGCCGGTTGAGCGGATGAAGAATGACTTGCCCGCCGATTTCCTTGAGCTGTCGTAAGAGGGTCCCCTCTGGGCCTCCGTCTCCACTCTCGACCAGCACATGATGACCGGGCTCACTCGGAAGATCAGGATTCACGAAAATGATCTCTCCTTCGCTGAACAGAGGTTCCATGGAATTGTCTCGCACATGCACAGCGAAGGTACGTCTCCCCGGAACGTCTGTTTCAAGCAGCGCTTCAGCATGGATGAGACGAGGCGGATCTTCGCACGTGACCATCTGGTCAATCTGATCCCACCTCAGAAGCGGCGCCTTTCTCATCTGGCCGACGGGGGAGTGCTGAGTGTTCTCCGTGAGTTCGAACACTCCTTCTGGAAGTGGCGGACCGCCGACCCGCAGGAAATCCGCATCCATCCGAAAATACCGCGCAAACGATTTCCAGATCGTCGGGTCTTGAGGAAGCTTGTCGATTAAAATGTTCGCGATCGTCTGCGCGGAGACTCCGATTGCGGATGCCAGCTCCTCTTCAGTCAACCCCTCACTAAGCTCTCGATGTACAAGGCCTTTCAGATTCACACGTAATTCCTTCTCAAATCGATTGCGCCTTCTCGAGTTGAACCTTCCAGTCCGCGAGAAACTTTTTCATGCCCAGATCGGTGAGGGGGTGTTTAACCAACTGCTGAAAAACCGAAAACGGCAAAGTACAGATGTTGCCGCCTGCCAAGGCGGCCTCGACCACATGCTGCGGGTGCCGCACGCTGGCGACCAGCACGAGGGCCTTGTAGTCGTAGTTTCTGTATATTGTGACGATCTGGCGGATCAGCGCCATTCCGTCTGAGCTGACGTCATCTAACCGGCCGATAAACGGCGAGACACACCAGGCACCGGCTTTCGCAGCCAGCAGTGCCTGTGTCGGCGAGAAACACAAAGTCACGTTGACCTTGATTCCCTCCGCGACCAGCCGTTTCGTGGCCTTGAGCCCCTCTATGGTCAGCGGCACCTTGACGATGATGTTCATATGGATCTTGGCGAGGTCCTTCCCCTCTTTCACCATCGCCTCCGCCTCGAGGCTGACAACCTCGGCGCTGACCGGTCCATCGACGACGTGACAGATCTCGACCAGCGCTTCACGAAAACTGCGTCCCTCCTTCGCCACGAGCGACGGGTTCGTCGTTACGCCGTCCAGAAGGCCAAGACTCGCCGCCTCTTGAATCTCTTTGACGTTCGCGGTATCCAGATAGAGCTTCATGGTTACGTCCTCACCTTCTTGTGTCATGCCTGCGCAGAATCACTCAGTGCGCATGGGGTTGAAATGCCATCCGACCGGACAATCCATCAGTTTTGGTAAAGGAGAACCGGTGGAGCCTCCGTAACGCTGGCCGTTTTCCGATCTTCTTCAGGCCTGACACGATGCGCTCTGGGCTTCCCCAGTCACTCCAGAGGACATCTCTGTCCGGCCTCACTGCGAGTAAGAAATGACCCGAACCTCATTCGCATGTCCCCGGATTAGAGTGATTTCAGATACTCGACGAGGTCGGTCATCTGCTGCGGCGTCAATCCCAACGACTGTTTGGTGTTGTATGTTTGGACGACATCGAGCAATGTCGCAGCAGATCCATCGTGAAAGTAGGGTGGATGTTGCCATATCCCCTTCAGGGGGGTCGTGCGATATTGCTTGGTCGCGGAACGCGACGCATAACTCGGTGTTTCCGGCTCGGCCATGCTGTCAGCCGGTGGGTGCAGGCGGAGATTGGCGTCGGTGAAGGTATTCCCGCTGTGGCACGCCGCGCAGTTGCCGGGCCCGTCGAAGACCGCCTTGCCGCGTCCCGCGGCGACCGAGTCGAACGTGTCCGCCGGTGGAGCGGGCGCGGCGAGACTCAATTGATAGGCCTGCAGGGCCGGCAACTTGCTGGAGACCAGATCCTCCGTACCATTGGTGACATTCAGGTTCAGGCGCGGGTCGGAGAATGAGCCTTGGCCTCCCATTTCCACCACTGCCACATAGCGATTCCAGTAGGCAATCTCGTCGCCATCGCCTGTATATGTGATGCGGTGAATGTCCGCCAGTCCATAGGCCGGGGGGATCACCGCCGGTTTGTTCAAGCTATCGATATTGTGACGCGGGTCGAACTTCCCGGCCCCCCAGGAGTTGTATTGTTCCTTGGCTGTCGCGCTCAGCGCCGGCGACAATGCAATGATCGCACCGGGATTGAGGTCCCGGTTTGCCCACCCGTCGAGACGTTTGCCGATACCGGGCGCAAAGGAGTTGTCGACAGTGGAATGGCACAACGCACAGGTGATGCCGATCTTGGTGAGGACGTCTTGGCCGCCCTGGGCTTCCACCGTTCCCTTCACTCCGACCACGGCATTGAGTTTCAGCAGCGCCACTGTCGTAGCCGGCGCGGTCAGACTGACGCTGCCGTTCTGTATCCCTTGCACCACTTCGGAGGGCAATGCGTCCGAGTCGACCTTCAACCCCACAGCCAGAGCCGTGGTCGGGTCCACTGAAGTTCCGACGACCTCGTGCATGCGCAACGTGTCAGTCCAGAACGCTTCGTCGCCGAACGTGTCGAAGCGAAAGATTTGCTTGCCCTCCTCGACTTGCGACACGGGAGCCGAGCCTGTCTGGTCATTGTCAGAGCTGCACGCGGCGAGGAGGACGCTCAGCATGATCGTCGCGACGACGCTGACGGAGCGGCACGCTATTTTGGGCGAGGAATCCTGCATTGCTATCTCCTTATTCATGACGGTTTGTGCCGTTCCATCTGGGCCTCAAGATTTTCTCCAGGACGCCGGCCACGATTCGCTCGCAGCGCGCCCCGTCGAACTGAAAGGCATCGGCGACGCTCATGTCGATGTCGCGTGAGATACTTTCTCGAAGAAGGCTTCGGGCACGGAAATATCGTGTGCGTACGGTGACGTCAGGGATGCCTAACGCGCGTCCGACTTCTTCCACGCTCATTTCTTGGATGCCACGAAGAACGAACACGGTCCGAAGCGCGTCCGGCAATAAGTCGATGTGGGCCTCGATCAGCTTGCGCAATTCTCTGCGCATGGCGATGCGATCGGGCTGCCGATCCGGGTTGTCGGGCATGGTGTTGTGTGCATCGAGTGGCATATCCGCTTCATCAGCCATTGTGGCCGTGCCCTTCAAGTGAATGACCGTGGCGCTCTGGGTGCGTCGCCACCCCAACGCCTCGTTGACGACGATGCGCACCAACCATGTGGAGAGCGACGCATGACCACGAAACCCCGCCAGGGATCTCCACGCCCGCACATAGGCCTCCTGCAGCACATCTTCCGCTTGGGCTTCGTCCTTGAGGATGCTGCGCGCGGTACGATACAGGACCTGGTTATACCGCCGCATGATGATGACGAATGCCTGTTCGTCGCCCTCGGCCGCACGCTGCGCCAAGTCTGCATCTGCGGCATGGAGCGATTCGGGTTTGGATTGTGCGCTAACCATCAACATGGTGGCCTACCTGCTACATGCATTAGATGTCGGAAACCCGAAAAACGTTCCCGGGCGGGGGCCACTGACGAAATAAGGAGTTTTGCATCGATATCTCCTCAGGTTAGGATTTCGAACGGTGCGGGCCAACGTCTGCGGGCCCCAGATTTTCACCGGGACGCCGGCCACGATTCGATCGCAGCGCGCCCCATCGAACTGAAAGGCATCGGCGCGGCTCATGTCGATATCGCGCGCGAGGCTTTCGCGGACAAGACTGCGGGTGCGTATAGTGGCTTCAGGGATATCCACCACGACATTCCGAATCCAAAAGATGTGTCCGGATCACAGGTCGCGCAAGACGGCCTTCGCATCGGCCATTTGATTGACATGCGCGTCGACCACCGTTCAGCTCCCTTCGCTTGGTATGGCTGTAGCTCTCGAGAAAGAAGGGTCTATGAAGAGGTCATGAAGAATCCTTCGAACCTTAGGTACCTTCCAAAAATTCGAACAGAACCTTGTGTCTGCGTGGATCGAGCTGATTCCTCCTAGGAATGAAACTACGTCCGAAACTTGCGTGAGCAGGCGAGAGCAGATGTGCGAGGTTCTCGAGAACGTCGTAGTCTACCGACCACCTCCAGGACCCATCACGACCAGTAGTGGTAAGTACAGGATATCGAGCTGCGGAAGTGAGTAAGGCTTTTGTGGCCGTTTGACTGAGGAAGATAATGCGTCTTCCTCAGTCTTGGGCCGGTCTCCGCTATCAATGGCTGATTGGGTTCGTGTAGGGATACCGAGCGCCTCCAGGCCTAATGCTGTCGATGACGTCTACCCTCCCCTTCTGCCCCTCGACGGTTTCCAACTGCATCACCATCCCCTCAGTGTTTTCACTCACATCTACCAGCCGGGCATCGGCATAGGTATTGTGTGGAACGGTGCTGTCCAATTGCGTCACCATCCCTTTTGTGTTCTCGATGACGTCCACCCGCCGCGTATCGGCCGAACTATTGGGAGCATTTGCAGCTCCGGTTGCCGCCATCACGGCCAAGAATCCGACTGTCAATATGCATTTCTTTTTCATGACACCCTCCTGAACGTTAGAGTTGGAAATATTAGGTGATGCTCGTGCCTTGCGTAGCCCGGTTTGCCTTAATGATCCATAAAGAATTCGCGTCCGGATCACTCACATGGTTCTTTGAAGGTCCTCAACGAGGCGCAAACACAGGACACCCGGGTATAAAACAAACCTTGCAACGCCCATCTTCCTTGCGTGATGTATTGACCCGCTCGTCAAACGTCGCGAGGGGGATCCTCCGACCTATGGTCTCCTCGGCTGTGTCACGGACTGTTCTTCCGGCAGCGTGCGTTCCCACGATGATCGCTTGTCCGAGTCCCACCATGACGTACGGAAAACACACCATTGAAGTAGCGATAATATTTGCCATGTGTTCCACCTCGTCCTTTCTCTCAAGCATGATTGCCGATAGAAGCAATATATCGGCCCGGTATGAAGTAAAGATGAATCCCTGGTGAAGATCTCTTCATCCTCCGCATAAGAATCGCAGCTGGATTTCCGGATAAACCAGCACATCGTTGACAGTTATTAATGGTAAACGGCGGTCGGAGACGAGTTAGAAACGGCCAAAGTGCTTTGAGACTGCTAGGCAGGAACCGCTTGCTGAGCGAGGGCCGGTAAACGCAGGGTGAAGATGGAGCCTTTGTTGACTTCGCTTGTGACGGAAATGCTGCCACCGTGGGCATCCATGATTTCCTTCACGATGGGAAGTCCAAGCCCTGTACCGGCGGAGTCTTTCGCTCGGGCCCAATCGGTGCGGTAGAATCGCTCGAAAAGATGGGGAATATTCTCCGGCTCGATTCCGTGGCCTGTATCCTCGACCGATACCGCCACTTGTTGACCCACGGCCTGCAGGCGGATGGAGACTGCTCCGCCGGACGGAGTGTAGCGCAGCGCGTTATCCATAAGGTTGATCAACGCTTGTTTGAGCCATTGCGCATCACCGAGAACGGATGGAACTGGTTGGGGTTCGAACGTCAACGTAATCCGGTGGTCATCTGCCAGCAGAGTCAACTCATCCACAATTTCTTGAATCAGAGGCTCCAGGGCAAGGGGCACGAGATTGACCGGAGGTTTGCTGCTGGTGAACTTCGCGAGAGTCAATAGGGGACGGGTCAAGGCAATGAGCCGATCCACTTGCTGGAGGTTGTTGAGCAACACCTCACGATATTCTTCGGCGGTCCGTGCTTTCATGAGTGCGACCTCCAGGTTGCCTTGTAGGATGGTCAGGGGGGTCTTCATCTCATGAGCCGCGATCTCGCAGAAGTTCCGTTGGACCTCACTGCTTCGTTGGAACTGATCCAACACAGCATTGACAGCCTGGATAAGGCGACGGAATTCACGATAGGGTGAATCCATCGTCAGTCGTTTCCCAAGGTCGGCTTCCGACATGGTTTCGGCGCCGGCACACAAAGCCTCGATCGGGGCCATCACTTTCTTTGCCAGCCCTAGACTGCCGACCCAGGCCAGGATAAGGGTGGCCCCGGATCCGAGGGTGAGCAGTAACGCAAGACCATTCAGAGTTTCTTGGTAATGGAGTAACGAGGCTTCCGCTTGCAAGATATACCGTTTATGGCTCTTGCTTACGAGAAAGAGAAACAGATGTCGCGCGGGCGTCCCATCAGGCGCGTCGAGTGTCTCGAACAGGAGAGTCTTAAGGCGGGCCTGTTCCAGCACACGAGGGGGGAGCGGCCCTTGCACAGTTGCATGAGCATTTCTCCACAAAAGCGAACCTTCGGTTGAAAAGACGCGAAGGGCGTGGGTCACGTCGGGCAGTACGTGCGGTTCCGTGATGCTTTGGGTCAATTCGTTCGTCGGGACAGTGTCCTTGCCGCTGTGCTCATAGAATTCGGGATGCCTATCCACAAACTCGGCCAGGGTTTCCGCCAACACGAGCAGACGGCCGTCCACAAAACGCTGCAGCAAGATCTCGCTCGCGGCATACACGAGCGCAGAAAACACGAGGAGTCCTGCC
This sequence comes from Nitrospira sp., assembly GCA_019636835.1. Classification (GTDB taxonomy): domain Bacteria; phylum Nitrospirota; class Nitrospiria; order Nitrospirales; family Nitrospiraceae; genus Nitrospira_D. The sequence continues at coordinate 43,654 of JAHBWU010000012.1, read as the reverse complement.
ATCAAGACGATGGCGGACCAACTGATCAAGCTGCGCAGGGATTTCATGTAGAGACTTCCGGCTCTTCGAGCATATACCCGGCGCCGCGCACCGTGGCGATCAAGGGCGGCGAAAAGTCCCGGTCGATCTTGGCGCGGAGGGCTCGAATGTGGGCATCGACGATATTCGTCATGGGGTCATAACTGATGTCCCATACATGTTCAATGATCGCGGTTCGGGTGAGCACGCGATTTTTGTTTCGCAGGAGGAACTCGAGCAGGGCATACTCCTTATTCGTCAGAGAGATTTCATGTCCTGCGCGCCAGACACGGTGAGAAGCCGGGTCTAACCGGAGGTCGGCCGCTTGAAGGTGAGCAATTTGCTGGGAGGTCCCGCGGCGCAAGAGCGCCCTGATTCGGGCCAGCAATTCCGCGAAAGCGAACGGCTTCGGCATAAACTGATCCGCGCCGGTATCAAAGCCGGAGACTTTCGTCTCCACGGTGTTTCGCGCCGTCAATAGCAGCACCGGAGTGGAGATGCCTTTGTCACGAACACGGCGACAGAGGGTCAGGCCGTCAAGCTTGGGTAACATGATGTCCAGGATCATCAGGTCATAGGAATTGTCCAGAGCCAACGCCAAGCCAGCTTCGCCGTCGGCGGCAACGTCCACCACGTAGTGCTCTTCTTTCAATCCTTTTCTGATGAATTGAGCAAGATCCGCATCGTCTTCAACGAGCAGAATTTTCATGATGTACCTCGTGACTGGACCACACAGACCGGCAGCACATGAAGCGGTTGCTCAACAGAGGCTACTCTTGCAATCGGTGACCACCAGGTTGGTTGCTTTTTCGTCAGCTTCAAGGTCAATGGTCAGCCAAGCCATTCCTATCGCTCGCTCATCCTGGTGGGCTCCACCGCTCCCCTCAAGCGGGCTGACGACATAATAGCGGCCGGCGGGAACTTTCGTGAACCAAAAGTGACCGGTTGGATTGGCTCTTGTCGTACGAAGATAGGGAATAAGGCGCTTATCGGTCAGCAGTTGACCCATGACCGCGCGAAGGCATTCGGTAGGCGACCCCTGAGTCATAGGAGGCTCTGAGGATTTTGAAGGGCAGGAGTAGTCTCGCACATTCTTGTCGAACCAATGGCGAGTATACGAAACCATTGGAATCAAGTAGATCGAGGCTCCGGCCTGAGTCACGGCTTTTCCGGAGGATGCGCGCAGGAACACCTGTCCGGCCGCACCCCCCCGACCTTTAGCCCGGTAGGTGAAGAGTTCTTTCTCGTTGAAGACCGGCGGGGTCGATGGGCCCGACGCTACGGCCTGTGCTGAGACTACGTGGAAGCTGCCGATCAGCAGTAGACAGATGAACCGGCATCTGAGTTGTCTGTCAGGCCACGTCATGTCGAGGAAGCCGGCGCCGCAGTGGACTCGTCGGACAGGGTTGGAGACGGGGCGGCTTTGTGTTTGAGGGCGCGGCCTTTGTCGGGGGTCGGATCGGTGACCAGACCATACACTTCACGACCTTCATGGCCTTCGGGCAAATATTCCGTAATCGGCATTCCATCCTCGCGGACAAAAAGGAGACAATGACAGTATTTGTAGATCTGCATTTCATCGCACGCGCAAATCCACCGTCGGAGTTTGGCTTCGGCTTCTTTGTCCTTGTAAAAGTTGCAAGGGCAGAGCGGTTTTCCGAGTTCATCGATATGAGACGCTAGTCCCTTGACCACTGCCTCCGTCACGGTCGTATTGGGGTGCATCGCAGTTCCGCTTTTCTCGGCAAAACCCTGTACGAACTTCCGGATCTTCTCGAGACTTTCCTGCGTCGGTTCGGCCATGGGCTTCCTCCTCCAGCGATGGCGGTAGAATCGCTAGTTTACAAGGATAATTCGCTGCTTTACAATCCGTCCCTTCAGCTGATTTTCATATGAAGTCATGACGAATATGTCGCATCGACAGATCTTGCTACAGCGGCTGGTCTCCGAGTTGAGTCCGGCGGTCGCGGAAACACTGGTGGCTGGTTTGCCGCAGGCCACCGGCAAACCGGATGCCGAGGCGCGGCTACTGATTCTGCTGGATGAACTCCAAGAGTTGTCTGAAAAAGCAGCCGGCGCAGCGATAGCGGCATTGCCCGAGCTTGACCGGCGGGCAGGTCTCTCGCATATCATTTCGTGGCTCGATCTCGGAACGGCACTGGCTCAGTCCTCCGGGGCATCCGCGCTCAAATATTTCAAAGATAGTCCCTTGGTCCTTGGGCTGATCGAACCGGTCGATGCGCGCACGGAAGTCTTAACAATCGGTCTGGAAATCGCTGAGCAAGATGCCAACGTTGCGCTCGAATACATCCGAAACGCCCCGCAGATTCTGTCCGTTGTTCCGGCTCCGCAATTGCGATCCTGGCTCGATATCGGCATTGAACTGACCGAGGTCAATGTCGTCGTCGGGCTTGAGTTCATTCGACACATTTCCAAGCTGGCCCCCGTGCTTCCTTGGGAGGTGGTGCGCAGCTGGGCCGGGGTGGGCATGAAATTGATTGTGCCGAATAGCCTCGGGAAGCCGGACTATATGGCGACCATTGAGTTTCTCAGGACCAGCCCGTCGATTCTTGGAAATATCGAAGACCCTCCCGTTCGGGAAAAGGTCGTCTCCCTGTGCCTCCTGTTGGCTCAACATTCTCCCGAGTCCAGCATAACGTGGCTCGCAGAGTCCCCCGGCCTCTTGGAAACGTTGCCGTCTATGGAATGGCGGCTCCGGCTGTTGCAGTACGGCTCCTTGCTTGCCGAGGAGCACGCTGAGGTGACACTCGAGTATCTGCGTCGTGCCTCCGAACTCGTCGGACTCATCGAAAATGGACCCGAGGCGCTCACGCGATTTGAAAATTGGTTCAAGGCCGGGATGGAAGTAGCGGCCTACAGCCAGGACGGGGCGCGCGCGTACTTTTCCGTGGAGTCGCGGAAGGCACTGGCGTCGGTCGAACAAGCCTTGAGCGGAGTGCCGTTTCGACAGGTCGCGCGACGAGTAAAACTGTTCGTCCAAGGACTCTGTGGAACCGACGTCGCCGTGGCGGCGCTTCCGGACTCTGTGACGTCTCCGGCTCGGGCGACGGTCAGCGACGATGGGAAAACCATTTCGTTGCCGGCGCTGCTCCGTCGGTATCAAACGGCCACGGAAAACGAGCGTCTCTATCTCGTGATGGCGGCGCATGAAGCTGGACATTTGGAGTTCGGCACCTATCGCCTCCGGCTTGAGTCGCTGACCGATTTGATTGAAACCGTACAACACCGGTACGGTCGATCCAATGAAGCCGGGCCAGGCACATTGGCCGCCTTCTTTCAGATGTATCCGAACCCCGCGCTGGTGCGGGACCTCTGGATCGTGCTGGAAGATGCGCGTATCGAATTCTTGCTGCAAGCAGAGTATCCGGGACTCCGGTGCGACCTTGCGCGATTCGCGGCTGAATCCATCGCTCCGCGCGATCCGGCTCAAGGAGTGACGCCCGAGGAACTGATCGTCGATGGTCTCCTGAGGCTCTCCACCGGTGAAACGGAAGATTCGGCGGTGCCCAAGGCCGTCAGGGAAGAAGTCTCTATCCTCTGGAGCATGTGCCGTTCCATTTTCAAGACTACGGCCACGGCAGAAGAAACCGTTCGTGTGGTCGATCAGGTCTATGTTCGGCTGGAAGAACTGTTGGTAGTTCGCGGCGAGATGATACGTGCAGAGCGGCGCGAAGAACCGAAGGATGCAGAAACGGGACAGACGAAACCGGAGCAACCGGGTGACCAGTACCGTGCAGTGACCGATCTGGCCCATCGTGGCTCGATGAATCCGGAGTTCATCACGTGGAGTCAGGAACAACTCGACCGGCAACCAGAGCCTCCAGCGCAATCGGATGGTCGAACGAAGGAGAATGTCCGGAGCGGCGAGCAAGGTTCCGAAAGCAGGGATCTGTTGAGCGAGGGGCGTTCATTGCCGTCCATTGTGGAAGAGTGCCTCGCACTTGAAATGGAAACACAACCGATTCGAGACCTCACGGCTCATGACGGGCGAGCCACTCTTTACGCTGAGTGGGACTGTCGGATTGAGGATTACCGAATGAATTGGTGTCGCGTGGTAGAACGAGCAGCGGACGCCGGATCCGACGACTTCGTCACGGAGACGTTGGTTTCCCACCGGAGTACGGTCAAGTCACTGCGCCGGTTTTTTGAAGGCTTGCGTCCACCGGCGTTCCGCCGCGTTACAGGACAATCTGACGGAGAAGAGGTGGATCTCGATGCCGTTGTCCGACGAACAGTGGAACGGCAGGCAGGCATAGAGGGCGGCGATCGACTGTATATCCGGCGAGAAAAACAAGAGCGCGACGTGGCGGTGGCTTTCCTCATTGATATCAGTGGGTCCACAAGCCGAGACCTCGGAACCGGCCGGCGGGTGATCGATATTGAGAAGGAAGGCCTGGTGCTGCTCTGTGAAGCACTGGATGCCGTCGGCGATCAGTATGGACTCTATGCCTACTCGGGCCAAGGACGAGCGAGAATCGAGTTTCTTACGATCAAAGACTTTGACGATCGCCTTGGAGCGACGACGGCTCATCGGCTTGGTGGCTTGGCTCCCCGTCATCAGAATCGCGACGGTGCGGCTATTCGTCACGCGACGGCGAAGCTGCTGGCCCGGGAAGCCAAGAACCGTGTCCTCGTGCTGTTGAGCGACGGAAGACCATTGGACGACCAGTACAAGGACGACTACTCGTTGGAAGATACGAAAGCGGCGCTCCGTGAGGCTAGACAACGGGGAGTTGAGACCTTTTGTATTACGATCGATCGGGAAGCTGAAAATTATCTACGCCGCATGTACGCCGATGCACAGTACTGCGTCATAGACCGTGTCGAAGCCCTTCCGACGAAGTTGCCCGGAATTTACAGGCGATTGACGGCATAAGAATTCAAGAACATGACGAATTCGATCGGAAAACAGGCGATCCCTGCATGGCTGTATAAGCTCTTCACAGGGCATCAGTATCCCTACGTCCGTCGATTAGCCAAGTTCGGGCAGACGGTGAAACCCGGCGAGGACCGACCGGAGCCGACGAAGGAAATGATCGAGGCAAAGTTCTGGGAAGTCTATCCTCGTTGCCGGGTGAAAGTGCTGCAGGAAGTCAAAGAAGGGATGATCGTGGTCTTTCATGACCTGGGTGAATATCCTCCCGGTAGCTTTCAGGAACTCGTCGACAATCCGGAGGGGTTTCTGGCAAAGACATTCGGCAAGAAGAAGATCAAGGTCAATTTCTATGACGGAGATAATTTCGTCTGCACGATCAACTTCAAGGTTGCGGGCTGGACAGAACATGAACATGCGTGACGGCAACGGTGTGAAGCGTATGGGGATGTCGGGCTTCACTCGGTGCGTTTCACGCTTCACGAGGTGGCAATGATGGAACGAACGAAAGTCACGGTAGTAGGTGCGGGAAACGTCGGAGGGACGACGGCGCAACGGTTGGCCGAGAAGAATCTCTACGACGTAGTACTGGTGGATATAGCCCAAGGGATTCCACAGGGCAAGGCGCTTGATATTTCACAGGCGGGGCCGGTCTGTGGGTACAGCACGCAGGTGGTCGGCACCAACGGTTACGAGGAAACCGCCGGGTCGTCGATCGCCGTGATCACGTCCGGCATTCCGAGAAAACCCGGCATGAGTCGAGACGAGTTGTTGGCGACGAATGCGAAAATCGTGAAATCCGTCGTCACGGAATTAGTCTCCCGCTCTCCGGACATCATCCTGATCCTCGTCACCAATCCATTGGATGCCATGGTCCATGTGGCGCGTTCCATCAGCGGTCTCCCTAAATCGAGAATCATCGGAATGGCCGGAGTGTTGGATTCAGCAAGAATGCGGACGTTCATTGCCGCCGAACTCAACGTGCCGGCCACCGAGGTGCAGGCGATGGTGTTGGGCGGACACGGCGATACGATGGTGCCGTTGCCGCGCTATACAACCGTCAGGGGTAGGCCGGTGTCGGAACTGATGTCGAAGGAGAAACTGGACGCCATCGTCAAACGAACGCGGGATGGGGGCGCCGAAATCGTGGGCCTCTTGAAAACGGGCAGTGCCTTCTATGCCCCGTCCGCTTCAGCAGTGGCGATGGTTGAATCGATCCATAAGGACGAAAAGCAGGTGATGCCCTGTGCGGTGCTGTGTGAAGGGGAGTACGGACTCAAAAACGTTGTGGTCGGGGTTCCGGTGAAGATCGGACGCGGAGGGGCAGAACAGATTCTGGAGTATGAACTGACCAGCAGTGAACGGGCGGCGTTGGAAACATCGGCCCACGCGGTGCGGGAACTCTGTCGCACTGTTGATCGACTCATGACTTAAGAAACATCGTCAACCATCATCCGTCGCTTGTCATCGCACATCGCTGATGCTGGTCCCACACCCTTGACGAATGGCCGCTGTCGAATGACGAGGGCGCAGGCTTGACAATCGGAGAAACGCTGCAGTACAGACATCGGGCCAGCAGATTGCGGAATAACTTCAGGATGCTCAAAAAGGCTGTCCAGCAAGGCCGCAGCAAGCGAAGGGGCGAGGCGTGCGCTTCGGTACGTTGAGCCGCTGAGCGATGCGAGAACGATGCCGGCGGACTTTTTCAGCATCTGGCTAGACAATCAACCGTTCAGAGGAGAGAAAGCAATGAAATTTCTTGAGGATCCGATGCAGACGGTGGTGGCGGGATTCGCGCTGTCCATCGTGTTGATCGTCATATATTTAGGTTTAACCGGAATTGGCGCGGGTGAAGCCGAGTGGGCCTCTCTGATCCTTCGCTGGGTGCACTTCCTGGCCGGGATCACGTGGATCGGGCTCTTATATTTCTTCAACATTATCAATGCCGCTTTCTTGAAAAGCCTGGATGGGCCGACCAAAAACATCGTGATTCCAAAGCTCATGCCGGCTGCTCTCAATTGGTTCCGACATGGAGCGACCGTGACCGTGCTGGCGGGGGTTCTCTTATACGGCCACATGTATCACAAAGGCGGAACAGGAGCCGTGGCCTTGGCGATCGGTGGGTTGCTCGGTATCATCATGATGGGCAACGTCCATGGGATTATCTGGCCGAACCAAAAGAAGATCATTGCCGCAGTGACCGCGGCAGCTCAGGGCACTCCTGCGCCGCCTGAGATGGCTCAATGGGGGCGGACAGCATTGTTGGCTTCTCGCGTGAATTTCATGCTCTCGATTCCCATGTTGTTTTTCATGGGAGCCGGCAGCCATTTTAGATAGGATCCATACCTTTCTTGGCCGGTAGAGAGTAACTCTACCGGCCAAGGTTTACATCCGGACCGTATTTCTTCTGCCCTCTATACCCACCCTCACGTAGGCCCCTAGTCCTAACTGATTGAGATTCAGGCCCATTTAGCCTCCGTTGCCTTGACGGATGAAGAGATGGAGCCGTATAGTACGATCTTCATCTTGAGGACGTAGATCGGCACAAGTATGCCTACGATTGCAGAACCACGCCTTGTCCAACAGACCGAGGGGGCCCCTTGGGAAATCGAGGGGTATCTCAAAATCGGTGGCTATGTAGCCTGGAAGCGTTGCGTGAAGGAACTGAAGGCAACCCAAGTGATCGATGAGCTGAAGAAGTCCGGCCTGCGAGGGCGGGGTGGAGCAGGATTTCCGACAGGCATCAAATGGGACAAGGTCCTCAACCACAGGGTGAAAGAGCGATATTTCGTCTGCAACGCCGGCGAACATGAACCAGGAACGTTTAAAGACCGTCACCTGCTCAAAACGTTGCCGCACCAGTTGATCGAAGGCTGTCTCATCGCGTCCCATACGGTGCAGGCGAAGGCCTCCTTCATCTATGTGAATCATGAGTACCATGAAGAGCGGCAGAATCTTAAGAAAGCCTTGGCACAAGCGAGAGAACGGGGACTGATCGGCAAAAATGTGTTGGGAAGCGGCTTCGACATAGAATTGGAAGTGTTCGAAGGCCATGGAAGCTACGTAGCCGGCGAAGAGACGGCTATGCTCGAGTCGATGCAGGGCCGTCCGGCGATGCCGAGACAGAAACCTCCATTTTATCCGACCGATTTCGGTCTCTATGGCAAACCGACTTTGGTCAATAACGTTGAGACGTTATGCAATATACCGAGGATTCTCTCCAAAGGCGCCGGATGGTTTACGCAAACCGGGACGGATAAATGCCCAGGTACCATGATGTTTTCGCTGAGTGGAGCGATCAATCGTCCCGGTGTGTACGAGATGCCGATGGGCGTGACGATTCGGGATCTGATTGAGCAATGCGGCGGTGGAGTGCCCAACGGCCGCAAGATCAAAGCGGTCTTTCCAGGTGGTCCGGCGTTTTCAATGGTGACGGCCGATCAACTCAACCTTCCCATGGACTTCGATTCGTTGAAAAAGGCCGGCACAGGGCTAGGATCTGCCGGTGTCATCGTCGTCGATGATGCAACCTGCATGGTGGCCAAGACGCTACACTTTTCCGATTTTTTCAAGAATGAGAGTTGCGGACAATGTCCCCCGTGCCGCATGGGGACCATCAATTTAGCCGCGCTGATGACCAAAATTGAGTCGGGGCAGGGCACTCAAAAAGATCTGGACAGTCTGCTTCAACTATGTGGATTCGTCAAAGGAACCGGTTACTGTACCCTCGTGACCGGAGCCGCAGTATTGGTGCAAAGCAGTTTGAAGTTGTTTCGTCACGAATATGAAGAACATATCCGGCTGCAGAGGTGTCCCTATCAGGAAACACCGGTCGGGATAGGTGCTTCCTAGGAGGAGTCATGCCGCGGGTGACTTTTCTTCATTCGGACGGGCGAAGCGGGGAAGTGGAAGAGAACATTTCCCTCCTCGATGCCGCAAAAGAAGTGGGGTTCCGGTTGAATCATGACTGTGGAGGAAATGCCTCCTGCACGACCTGCCGAGTGGAGGTCCAAATGGGGCATGAGCATCTCTCGGAGATCGATTTCGATGAGCAAGATTTGCTGGATCGAGAAGCATTGACGGAGCCATGGCATCGCCTTGCATGTCAGGCACGTGTCTTGGGGGATGTCGTCGTGCGCGTGCCGGAAGCCAAATGGGGGAATCCGGCGACAACGACAACAGAAAGCAAGGGGTTGATATTCGAGAGAGAGGTGTTAGACTAACATTCTATCCCGTGAGTGCGGGACTGATCTATAGAGGAGGAAGACGATGGTTACAATCACGCCGGTGGCGGAGCAGAAAATCAAGGAGTTGATGGCCGAGGAAAAAGACATCGTCGGATTGCGGGTGTACGTCCGCGGCGGCGGGTGCCATGGCTATCAGTACGGGATGGCCTTTGAATCCAAAATGGCAGAAGACGATACCATCATTGAAAAGGGTGATGTGAAGCTCATCATGGATTCCCAGAGCGCGCCGCTGCTTCAAGGTGCGGAAGTCGATTACGTCGACAGCGTGCAAGGCTCGGGCTTCTCGATTAAGAATCCTCAGGCCAAAACGACGTGCGGCTGCGGCAGCTCGTTTAGTGCGTAAGCGCCGATACGGCACGCCGTACGAAAGCTGATAAAGGACCTCCATGCCAGGACCGCTCGCACCTGAGCGGTCCTGGATTTTGATTCCACTCCCAGAGACAGACGATCGAATGTCACAGGCATATGTGACAAGGCGCTATCGGTTTTGCGCCGCACACCGGCTTCACACGGACCAGCTGTCGCCTGAAGAGAACTGGGCTGCGTTCGGAAAATGTAATAATCCGAATGGCCACGGGCATAACTACGTCGTGCTGGTCACGATCACGAGCGGAGCGACACAAGAGCCTTGTGATCTCAACCGTCTCGACCGGCTGGTCAACGAGAGGATTATCGATCGGTTCGATCATCATGATCTCAATAGTGACCCGGCGTTGGCAGAACTGACGACCACCGGGGAGAACATCGTCAAATTGATCTGGGACATTTTGGAGCCCCAATTGCCTGCGGGGTGTCTGCATAAGGTAGGTGTCATCGAGACGAGGGACAACTACTTCGAATATGCGGGCGTCGCTTGACACGACGAGGAAACGGAGTGAGGAAGCAACAGAAGAGAGAGAAAAGACGAGAATCAGTCGAGGACACCGGCGGAAGTGGGAAGCCGACGGATTTACCGGTGCTCCAGTCGCTGGTCACCGAGATGCTACTCGCTCTCGGAGAAAAGCCGGGCCGCAACGGTTTGCTGAAAACACCCGAGCGCGTGGCCAAAGCCCTGGCTTTTATGACGCAGGGCTATCAGCGTGACATCGACCATCTGTTGAACGGTGCGTTGTTTCCGATCGAATACGACGAGATGGTCATCGTCAAAGACATCGATTTCTTCAGTATGTGTGAGCACCATCTGCTCCCGTTTTTCGGCAGAGTTCATGTCGGCTACTTGCCGAACAAGAAAGTCGTCGGCCTCAGTAAGATCCCGCGAATTGTCGATACCTTCTCAAGGCGACTCCAAGTACAGGAACGGTTGACGGTTCAGATCGCCGAAACTCTGAGCAGCAAGTTGAGCGCGCACGGCGTCGGAGTCGTCGTCGAAGCGCGACATCTCTGCATGATGATGCGTGGCGTGGAAAAACAGAACACGATCGCCGTCACCAGCTCCATGTTGGGAGCATTTCGCAGCCAATCACAGACTCGCGAAGAGTTTTTAAAATTGATTCGACGAGGTAGCGTCGGCGATCCCGAGTGATTGTTTGCAGAGTGCCCTCTCACCCGCCTCGTTTATCCTGGACATTCGACACAAAAGAACGGACGGTTTCGTTGAACAGCCCGGGCTGCTCCAGGTTCGAAAGATGGGCGGCACCTGGAATAATGGCCAAGTGGACATTGGGAATCTGATCGGCCATAAGCTTGGCATCGGAAGGCGGGGTGGGGAGATCCAGGTCACCGACGATAATTTGAGTAGGACAAGTCATCTGTTTTAGAAGTGTGATGGAATCGGGCCTCCCTGCCATTGCCATTAAGTCCCCCGCTATGCCGCTGACTTGGTTGCCCTCGATCATCGTGCGCACGCGCTGAACCAGCTCCGGCCTCGTCTGGATCGTTGCGGGACTCAGCAGCTTGGGAATCATAATGTCGGCGATCGCCCTCGCTCCTTGTTTGTACGCGATCTGAGCCATCTCAAACCGCGCCTGTTTCCCTTCGTCGGTATCTGCCTGAGCTTTCGTATCGGCCAGTACCAGTCCTTTGACGGAGTCGGCATACTTTCGATAGAACGCGAACAGGATGTACCCTCCCATGGAAAGTCCGACGAAGACCGCTTGTCGGATCGACAGGTCATCAAGCAGACCATGGACATCATCGGCTGCTTGATCGAGAGAATAGTGCCGGAGCGGCGCATCGGATTCACCGTGCCCGCGCAGGTCGATCGTAATAACTCGGAACTGTGACGAAAGCGCTTCCTCCTGCTTTGCCCACATCGTTCGATTGAGCGGAAAGGCATGGAGAAAGATGATGGGAAGGCCTGTCCCCTGATCGTTGAACGCGAGGGTGATGCCGTTAATCTGGGCTTGCACGGTCTGCTCCGAAGTGCAGTGTTCGTACCACCGGGCTGTCTGTATGGTCAAGAGGCCGTTTGCGATCCTACGGAGCGACGTATACAATTCGTGTTATTCCCGAGGAGTGCGATGACCCGCTCTCGCGATCAGGCCCCTGATCTGTTCACCCCCTCCGAAGCCTCCCAAGATACGGTTGAGGCCCCGCTCGCCGAGCGGATGCGGCCGCGTGAGTTTGTCGATTTCGTCGGGCAAGACGAGATTGTCGGCCCGGATTGTCCCTTGCGAAAGGCGATTGAAGCCGACCGGCTTTCTTCCGTCATCTTCTGGGGACCACCCGGTTCGGGAAAGACGACCCTGGCCCATCTCATTGCCCGGCATACCAAAGCCCAGTTTGTTCCCTTCTCGGCTGTGACCAGCGGCGTGCCGGAATTGCGCATAATCATCAAGGCCGCCGAGCAACGCCGAGGGAGTAACGGTCAACGGACCATTCTCTTTGTGGATGAGATCCATCGGTTCAACAAGGCGCAGCAAGATGCCTTCCTTCCCCATGTCGAACGAGGCACGGTCATTCTGGTCGGTGCGACTACGGAGAATCCTTCCTTTGAGGTCATCAGTCCGCTGCTGTCGCGGTCTTTGGTCATTGTCCTCAAGCCGCTTACTGAGGACGCGTTGGGCCGGATTCTTGATCGTGCGCTCACTGATATCGAGCAAGGGCTGGGAAAATGGAAGGTGCGCTTCTTACCGGATGCTCGACAACGATTGATCTCATTCGGCAATGGTGATGCGCGGGCGCTGCTCACATCGCTGGAATTTGTGGTGACGCAAGCGCCGGCTGGACCTGATGGTGTGCGTGTGATGGACGGATCGATGCTGGAAGCGGCGCTGGGTAAGAAGGCACTGCGGTACGACAAGACAGGCGAAGAACACTACAATGTCATCTCGGCGTACATCAAAAGCCTTCGCGATTCTGATGCGAACGGAGCGCTCTACTGGCTGGCTCGGATGCTGAATGTCGGCGAAGATCCGAAATTCATCGCCAGACGGATGGTGATTTTTGCGTCCGAGGATATCGGCAATGCCGATCCATCGGCCCTTCTCGTGGCCACATCCGTGGCACAAGCGGTCCAGTTCGTAGGACTCCCGGAGGCGCAGATCAATCTGGCTCAAGGCACCACCTACCTGGCATCACGGCCCAAGGACAACGCCTCCTACGTCGGTCTGTTGGAAGCCCTGAAAGATGCGAAAACTCACGGGAATCTGGCTGTTCCGCTCCATCTCCGAAATGCCGTGACGTCCCTGATGAGGGATCTCGGCTATGGAACCGACTATCGCTATGTCCATGACGACCCACGGGCACGAACCGAACAAACCCACCTGCCGACGCCACTCAAAGATAGACGATACTACCGCCCTAAGCCGCCGGAATAGGGCCAATTATCCTAGTTTACTTTCTTGTCTAATCGGTTATACTTAGAGTAATGAAGCGAGGGGAAGGAAAACCGTCGGCCAGCGTCGCTGCACTGAGTGAGCGGAGAAAATTTGTCCGAGCCACTTTGGTCGGCTCCGCCTTGATGTCGCCGAAGAGCGGCGGACGCGCCTGCACTGCAGTCCTGGACAATGTGAACAAGATCGGGGCCGGGCTTCACACCAAAGAGCGCTTCCCATCAAACGAGAGAGTCACCGTCTCGCTCGCCTTCCTCGATTCCGATCGCGTCGAGCAACAGGAAAAGCTCGATGGGACCGTCGCCTGGGTCAGGCCCTGGGAAAAGAAGGGATTCTTGATCGGGGTTGTTTGGGATGAATTGGTGACGAAAGAGAAGAACCGCTGGTTGTACTACTATCTGGAAGAAACGCTCAAAGCCTCCGTCTAACGTTCCCGTCCGTAACGCCGTCACGTGGTCCATCGATAACCAGCGTACCAAGCCATGGTGTGGAGAATCCGTTAGCCCATGGACACCAGCTGTTGTTTCACCTCTTCTAGTTCTGCCGACAGCGATTCCCAGCGCGCGGTCAGTCGTTCGAGATCGCGCTTCCAGTCCTCCTGTTCTTGATGCAGGAGGTTCCAACGGTCGAACTCGGCGTAGAGTTTTGGATCGGCCAACTCCGCTTCGCGCGCCTTGATCTTGGTCTCAGCCTCGGTAATTTCTGATTCCGCTCGGGACACCTGCTTTTCCAATCGTGCGTGGGTCTTGGTCAAGTCGCGTCGCTCTCCTCCTCGCGCTTTTGGCTGAACTTGCTGTGCCATCGCGCGGGTAGGGCCGGAAGACGCGGGTTGCGCGGCTCCCTCAAGGTCGTCGCTTGTTTCCTTGATCGATTCGAATTCCTGAGCCTTCTTCCACAGGTAGTACTCATAATCGCCGATGTAGTTTCGGGCTTGTCCCTCTTCGATCTCAACGACTCGGGTGGCGATGCGCGCCAGAAACGTCGGGTCATGGGAAATGAAGATGATGGTGCCGGGGAATTCAGCCAGTGCATCGGTGAGCACATCCACCGAGGCCGGGTCCAAATGATTCGTCGGCTCGTCGAGAAGCAAGGTATTGGCCGGCTCAACCAGCATGCGGGCTAAGGCCACCCGGTTCCGCTCACCACCACTCAATGCCTTGATCGGTTTTTTCTGATCCTGGCCGGAAAACAAGAAGGCGCCCGCGATCCCACGCAAAAAATTCATCTCCGCATGTTTGGTGACTTCTTCGAGCGATTCGAGAATCGAGTGTTCGGGGTTCAAGGTTTCCGCCTGATGCTGAGCAAAGTAGTGTAAGCTCACCCCATGCCCCACGGTTCTGGTGCCGGTATCGAGAGGAAGCACACCCGCGAGCATCTTCAAGAGAGTGCTTTTCCCCGCTCCGTTTTCACCGACCAGCGCGACACGTTGGCCACGCTCCATGGAAAAATCGAGGGTCTTATAGACGACCTTTTCACCGTAGCGTTTACTCGCTCCGGCGAGATCCAATACTTGGCGGCCGCTCGCTGACGGAAGGGGAAACCGGAACTTGACTCGTTTTGCATCTCGTTGGATTTCAATCCGTTTGACCTTGTCCAGCTGCTTCAGTCGCGATTGAACCTGACTGGCCTTGTTGGCCTGGTACCGGAAGCGATCGACGAATTTTTGAACGCGGGCAATCTCTTTGGACTGCCGAGCCGCCGAGGCGTGCAGCTGAGCATCTTTTTCCGCTTTCAACTTGCAGAAGAGCGAATAGTTGCCTCGGTATTCCTCGATCTTGTGATGCCGCAGTTCCCAGATATGCGTGACCACGCGATCCAGAAAAGCCGTGTCGTGGCTGATGATCAGGAGCGTCATGCCGGATTGCAAAAGAAATTGTTCGAACCAACGCTGGGTCGGTTTATCCAAATGGTTGGTCGGCTCGTCGAGCATCAACACATCGGGGTTCGATAAGAGCAGATGCGCCAGCGCGACCCGCATCCGGTAGCCTCCGGACAGTTTCTCGACATGACGATCAAAATCGACCTCCGTAAACCCCAGCCCCATCAAGATGCGCTTCGCTTCGTGCTCAGGATACTCATCGCGATGCGCGGCATCGAGGACGGTCTTCCCGGTAATCGTTTCGAGCTCCTGTGGGAGGTAGCCGATCCGGAGCCGAGGACGCTTACGGATCGAGCCTTTGTCCGGCGACTCTTCACCAAGGACCATGCGAAAGAGCGTCGTTTTCCCGGCGCCGTTCGGCCCGACCAAGCCGACTCGTGAATTCGGGCGAAGATGCGCGGAGGCCTCAGTGAGCAGCACCTTCGTGGAATATTGCTTGCTGATGGATTCAATTTGGAGCATCGGCACAAACCTTCCGTGTGAAATGGGACGATTGGGTCACCCGAGATAAACTCCAATGACGTGAACAGCTAGGAGGTCGGGAGGCGAGGAAGCTGAAGGAAATTGAACCTAGTCGGTATGTGAAGAGCGAACATTCTCGATCCTACAATCACTTGGGGATGTGTATCTGGTTGCGACGATTACGATAACCTTCAAAAGAGCGCGACCGGCACAACCGAGTTATCAGGAAACTGCAAAACACTTGTGGGTTTCATCCGTCGGCTCAATTACGAAAAATCTCACAATAGCCAACGGTACGCACGAAGTGCGGTTTGGTGGAGCTGGCCGGGATTGAACCGGCGACCTCGTGAATGCCATTCACGCGCGCTCCCAACTGCGCTACAGCCCCACCCTGGGAGATTCAGAGACCAAATTAATATGGAAAATTGCGGCGTTGAAACAACGTGGGCATGCTAACACGCAGTGTAGAGCCAGTCAACCGACCCAGAGCCGTCTTTACAGTGTCATGAATCCGAGCAAAGCTTTGAATGCGAAGTATCTCGAACTCTCTCAATGACCAACTTGACAAAAGAATAGGCTGCACCTACCATGAGCCCCCTTGGCTCTGATCTCCCAATCCGGTCAGAGCCATTTTTTCGTGCGGACGACGGCTGTGGACATCCTCAACTATGGGTAATCTCGTCATCATCGGCGCTCAGTGGGGCGATGAAGGCAAGGGCAAGATCGTCGACATCTTAGCCCGGGACGCCGACGTCGTTGTGCGCTATCAAGGCGGCTCCAACGCCGGGCATACCGTGATCAACGAACGGGGGACCTATATTTTTCATCTTGTCCCCTCGGGAATTTTGTACCGGGGAATGACCTGTGTCATCGGCAACGGCGTCGTCGTGGATCCCGGCTCTTTAATCGAAGAGATGGATCTGCTCCAAACCAAGGGCATCACGATCGGCAAGAACTTCGTCATCAGTCAACGGGCGCACTTGATCTTCCCGTATCATAAGGCGATCGACCGCGCGTCGGAACAATCCAAAGGGTCACGGAAAATCGGCACGACCGGACGCGGGATCGGGCCCTCGTATGCCGACAAGATGGCGCGGATCGGAATTCTCATGGGCGATCTGCTGAACCCACCCTTATTCAAGAAAAAACTCGAAGAAAATCTTGTCGAGATGAACTGGTTCCTGGAACGACTGTATAAGGTCGAGACCTTTCAGGTCGACAAAGTCTTCGATCAGTACATGGGTTATGCCGACCGACTCAAGACCCACATCGCCGACACCACGGTGTTGCTGAATCGTGCCATCGAGAAGAACAAGACGGTCCTGTTCGAAGGGGCTCAGGGCACGAACCTGGATGTGGACTTCGGCACCTATCCCTATGTGACCTCCTCCAGCGCGGCGGCAGGCGGAGCCTGTACGGGCACCGGTGTCGGTCCCACCATGATCGACGCGGTCATGGGCATCGCCAAGGCCTATTCGACAAGAGTCGGCAGTGGGCCGTTTCCAACCGAACTGACCGATGAAATCGGACGAGGACTCCAGGAACGAGGGCGAGAATTCGGATCGACCACAGGGCGGGCGAGACGATGCGGCTGGTTTGATGCGGTCGTGGTTCGTCATGCGACCGTGGTGAATGGACTCACCTCGATGGCGCTGACCAAACTCGATGTCCTCGACGGCTGCAAGGAGTTGAAAGTCTGTACCGGCTATCGACATGGAAGCACCATGTATAAGTCCATGCCGGCTGATGTGGACGTGTTGACCAACTGCGAGCCGGTCTATCAACGCATGAAAGGCTGGACCACTGCGACGACCGGGACGACCAGCTATAAGCGCCTCCCGGTTGAAGCGAAACGCTACCTGGCTCGCATCGAAGAGTTGGCCCAGTGCCGAATCGACATGATCTCCACCGGGTCCAAGCGCGCGGAGACGATCATGTTGCGCAATCCCTTGGACTGCTCTCGCCGGCGCCCCAAACGCTCCTGAAAAATAGTCATAGGTCGCCACCGTCGATGGCCGACCGACTAGCGCCTGCGAGGCGCACCACTTGCGCCGGTGAGTCCGGCACTCCCGCTGCGCATTCCTCTCCGGCACGCCGGCTTCGGCCTCTGTCTCACGTTTCGTCCTGAAAGCCACGATCCGGCAGAATGCCACCGAGAAAGGGCCGTTCTTCGCGAGGACCTTCTCAAGCTGGATCACATAGACGCGAAGAAAGTCCATGATGTCGCAGGATCATGGAACGTATTCATCCCACTTGTCATCGATGTGCGGGATCACAGAACACGGCCGGGACAGTTCGAACGCAATGTTAACTCTTTGTCAAAGATGCAATGAACGCGTTGACGCCGAGAGGCATCTCTAGTACTAAGGGACACACAGTTGTTCCAAGCGTAGGCGCGTTGCTTCGATGGGCGATCGTAAGCGACGGGGCGAGCCCACGCTGAAGAGGACGGCGGTGAGACCGTGCTCCATAGCAGGAAGCACGCCGCCGTTCGGCATGGACGCGACTCAGGACGACGTCCATTTTCAGCGAGGACTTGATCGATGGATTCCAATCGCCCGACCGCCGTTCCCAGCATCGGCGTGTCCCTGCAGTCACTCCCTCTTCAGAACAATTGCGCGCTCAGGCCGTTTCCACCCGGCAGGCCCTACGCGTTGATGGATTCCGTCATCGGGGACTTCGCACGGCGCCGGATTCCGTTTTTCTTGCGGGGGGGCAGGGGCTTCCTTGCGTCATCGGCGTACGCATGATGCGCGCGTTCGACCCAATCGGCCGCTCCGAAAGCGTATGTGAAATGGATTTCATACATCGGCCACAACACCATGCTCAGATGAGGATGCCATGCTTAGCGAACTCTTAGTAGGAGGATTGCTCTTGAAGTCGTGTCTGATCGCCGGCGAGGTGGTGTGGAGTCAAGACCGTGCGGCGGCGAAGCTCTCTGCCGAATGCCCGGTCAGCTATCAGGTCGACCATGCGCTTCTCCGGATTCGGTCCAAGAAATGGATGGTGGAGATTCCGATTCCGCAAGAAAGCGGCACCCAGTCATTTCAGTACCGTTGGGGGCAGACGAAAGCGGTGGTGGGGGAGCATCTCGTCGAGGTGTCCTACGGTCCAGTCGGAGAAATTTAGAGAATGTACGGCGAGCTCAGCGTCACGAAATAAACGATGTCTTTAACAGGAGGTATGTCCATGTCGAGAACTATCGTGTCGAGAACAATCGTGCTGTGCGCGGCGTTGTTCGGCGCAGCATCACTGGTGCAACCGATCGCAAGCTGGGCGGTGCCGATATCACTTCAGGCCGGCAGAGATGCCACGATCTTCGAAAACGCGTTCTTAAGCGGCGGGAACGGGGCGACGAACAGTAATGGGGCAGGACCTGGGATGTTTGCGGGATCGAACAGCAATCAGTCGCCGCGACGAGGGTTACTCTCGTTTGATGTGTCGGCTATTCCAACCGGCTCGACGATCACGAGCGCGCAGGTGCAGTTGACCGTGGGGCAAATCGCCGGCTCAGGAGGCTCGGGTAGCGGCGGCGACCAAATCACCCGCACCATTGATCTGTTCAAGTTGAACACCGACTGGGGGCAGGGCACGACCGGGAGCACCGCCACGATGATCGGTGGAACCGGCCAGGGATTTCCCGGCAATCCCGGCGATGCAACGTGGACGGACAACAAGCTGGGCCAGAGCCAGTGGACCACCCCGGGAGCATTGGGAAACACCGATGGAGTGGCCAGCGCGA
The DNA here is from genome assembly GCA_019636835.1 of Nitrospira sp. GTDB lineage: Bacteria > Nitrospirota > Nitrospiria > Nitrospirales > Nitrospiraceae > Nitrospira_D. The sequence goes on along the minus strand of JAHBWU010000012.1, from coordinate 24,639 downwards.
GCACCCAAATCCAAGGCGGTCTTCCCGTGGGCGGTGCGCAAAATCAGACCTTCACCTGGGGTTCCACCCCGCAGCTCGTCGCGGACGTACAGTCCTGGGTGAACAACCCTTCGATCAACTTCGGATGGCTGATCAAGAACGTCGATGAAGTGGACAACCCCGCGACGCCCTCCGTCAATGAGGGCTTCCAAACCTTCCGCGCGTTCTACACCAAGGAGGCAGAAGCACAAGGTCTCGGAACCGGTCCGCGACTGTTGCTGGAGTACACGCCCACGCCCGTGCCGGTACCGGCAGCCGTCTGGCTCTTCGGCAGCGGGCTGGCGGCAATAGTCGGACTGGCGCGACGAAACATCAATCAGAAGGTGTAGCAGTATCATCCTGAAGTTGGTGAGACATTCCTGAGTCTGATGGCCTCCCTCATGGACCAGAGTCAGCTCAGTCTATTGCAGGGCTCACTCGATCCCGGCGATTCGGTCTTGAGCGCCTGGAATTTCTCGGCGACCGGCCACACGACGGGGGATCCTGTGTATCTCTCGCTCCAGGTTGGATCAGGCCAGAAGTTCTATGACCTCGATGTCTGGCGTTTTGATGGCATCAGTTGGGCCAAGTATTTGAACACCGATCTCGCGTACGACAATCGCTTTGCCAGCTTCGTAGCGAACGGTTTCAGTGGCTACGCCATCAGCGGGCTGGCGGCGGTTCCCATTCCAGCCGCAGTCTGGCTCTTCGGCAGTGGGTTAGCGGCGATGGTCGGATTTGCGCGGAGAAAGACAAATCGGACCCCGGTGTAAGGAACACCAGGCCAGAGTGCGTTCCGTTGCCAGCGCGAATTGGTGGCGGGAGTTTGGCCTCTCAGGAAGAAGATGGCAGTGGAGCACATCTATTTATGTGGTCCCGTAGTCCGATGTGCCTGTGCCGGCCACGGCATCGCTCTTCGGCAAGCGAGCTAGCCGCATGGCCAATCTTGCACGCAGGAAGGGCGTGTCGACAGACGAGGAGAGTAGTTTAGGCGGTCTTTTATCAATCGTACGTTGGGACATGTCGTTTCAAGAAAGGAGTGCTGATGCAAAAGGGCTTGCTCATATTATCTGCCGTGCTATGCGGAGCGACGATTCTGCCTGGAGGAACCATGGCGGCGTCGATCTATACTGTCAACACCTCTACCACTGATGCGTTTCTGGCAAATGGGTCCGCGACCAATCCGGTCTGTACCACGAACTGTGCGAATCTGAACTTTGGTGGAGCAGGCACTTTAGCTATCGCTCCGGCTTCTTCACCGAAGGGTCAATTCGACAGCGTGGTGCAATGGAACACTGCCGGAGCTGCGACGCAGTTCAATACGGCTTTTGGTGCCGGTAATTGGCACATCACGAATGTCTCGCTCAATCTGGCCAGCAATTTCGGCGACCAAGGCGAGCAGCCGAACAACGGCATCTTCAATACCATCAACGCCGGTCAGTTCAATGTGAAGTGGATTTCGAACGACAGCTGGATCGAAGGCACCGGCAGCGGGATGGGGACGGCACCGGGAAGTCCTCCGAGCGTCACATTCGGCAACCAAGCCACAACGTTGCTCACCGGCACGTCCGCGAATCTAGGCACATTCACCTATACACCGCCTGGAGATAACGTGTATCGCTCGTATAGCTTGGCCCTTGACCCGAATTTGCTGAGTGATATCCAGCTGGGCAGTCTGGCCTCGCTGCACTTCACCGCGGCAGACGATCAGGTCGGCTTTCTGTTCAATGCCAAGTCGTTTGCACAGAATCATCCGCAGTTCATCATCACGGCGGATGTGGCTCCGGTACCAGTACCGGCCGCGGTCTGGCTGTTCGGCAGCGGCCTGGCGGCGATGGTGGGATTTGCGCGGAGAAATGGGGCGCTTGGCTCGCGCTAGAACTGTCCGTACGGTTCTCGCGACCGGCGATGAGTGACGATGGGACGGTCGTCCTTCAACCGACGACCGTCCCACCGGATGAATTTCGTGAGGATCAAGATACTGGAATGATCGGCAGGAAGAATTGGCACCGGTGAGATCCCGGAGCCAGTCACCTCCAAAACCCGGTGCAGGCACATCAGGGCTAGACACAGCGCAGAATACGCGACTTCATGATCTCGTTCACTCGATCTTTTTATTGGACGCTCATCGGAATCGCAATGGCCGTGGCTCTCTTCTGGGTGGAGGCCGGCTCTCAGGTCGCACCGCCCTTCAAGGCTCAGGACCCCGGCGCGCGGCAGACTCCGAGTAAGAGCGGCACTTCCTTTGCCGATCTGACTCCTGCTCAGCATCAATTGTTCATCGATGGCCATCAAGTATTCAACGAGGCCGCCTCGGTTCAGGGAACCATGCCGGCCACGCGCCCCGGATTGGGGCCACGATTTAACCTCGACAGTTGCGGCGGCTGCCATGCTCACCCGCATCACGGCGGGACCAGCCCGAAACTCAATCCTCAAGTGGAATTAGCCACGCGAGAAGGTGCAACCAACGAACTCCCCTCCTTTATCCAGGCGGACGGGCCGGTCCGCGTGGCGCGTTTCAAGTTCAAGCATGACGGCAGGCGCGATGACGGGGTGCAAGCGCTGTTTACGATCAGCGGGCGCTCCGATGCGCCAGGATGTTTCTTGATGCAGCCGAATTTCAAGCGAGCGGCGGCGTGGGACAACCTGAGCTTCCGTATTCCGACTCCGATGTTCGGTGCCGGCCTGATCGAGGCGATTGATGACGATGCGATTCTCGCCAACAGCCGGACCGACGATGCGAAAAAATTCTCATTCGGAATTCGTGGCCGTTCCAACGGGGCCGGCCGGCCGAACGTCAACGACAACGATCATACGATCTCGCGGTTTGGATGGAAGGCGCAAGTCAAATCATTGGAACTCTTCGTTGCGCAAGCCTTCAACGTGGAACAGGGCATCACCAACGACCTGTTCCCTCAGGAGATCGAAGAGGCTGCGACTTGTCGATTCACCACGACCCCGGAAAGCACGACACACATCGATGCCTCGACTCCGCTGGGTTTTGCCAGTGATGTTGCGAAAGCCGCGTTCTTCATCCGCTTCCTCGCCCCGCCGGTGCCGGTGCCGGACGACGAATCGATCGTACGGGGACGGATGCTGTTCGGAGAGGTCGGCTGCACGCTGTGTCACACGCCGACGCTGCGGACCGGCCACGCGACATTGGCATTCCTGCGTGACAAGGAAGTGAAACTGTATTCCGATCTGCTGCTCCATAACATGGGGCCGGGCTTGGCCGATGACATCAAGCAAGGCAGGGCACAGGGGGATGAATTCCGCACGGCGCCGTTGTGGGGATTGGGCGATCGTTTCTTCCTTCTGCACGACGGCAGGACGAAGGACTTGCTTGAGGCGATCAGCGCGCACGCGAGTCGTGGAGACTGGCGCTATCCGCCTTCGGAAGCGAACGAAGTCGTCGCAACGTTCAATCGATTGACGGAGATCGACAAGCAGCACGTGCTGAATTTTCTCCGTGGGCTGTAAGTAATGCATGGTGGAGGTCATGAGCATGGGATCGTTCGCGTGCGGGAAAGGATGGGGAAGGCTCGCGTTCTGCATCGTGGTTGCAATCGGGACCTGCTGGTCGCCGTCCATCGTCTCAGCGGTGACCGTGACACTTGGGGCCGGAAAGGCCTCGACGATTTTTGAGAATCAGCCGGATCACAGCATCGGACGGGGACCCGCCGTCTTTGTCGGCGGCGACAGCACCGGTTCACCACGGCGTGGGCTGATCGATTTCAACGTCGCGGCCAACATTCCCTTCGGCGCGACGATTACGAGCGCGTCGCTGACCATGTATCTGGGACTCGTCGGAGGGGCGGATGCCGGAACGCCCGACCAGACGCCTCGGACGATCGACCTGCATCGCCTGATCGGGGATTGGGCGCATGGGCCGACCGGATTGGGGGTCACCACGATCAGCGGGACAGACCAGGGGTATCCGGCGATCCCTCCGAGCCCCACGTGGGACGAGCGTCGGTACCAGCAAGGCCAGCCTTGGACAGCGCCAGGCGGCGATTTTCTTTCCATGGCGAGCGCGAGCACGTCGGTGGGACAAACGGTCGATAACGCATACACCTGGCAATCGACACCTCAATTGGTGGCGGACTTGCAGTTCATGCTCGATCAACCCTCTCTGGGATTCGGCTGGATGCTGATGAACAGGGATGAGCGTGTCGAGGGATCGTATCGCGCGTTCTATACCAAGGACTGGATCGATCCGCTGATGCGTCCGCAATTGCTCGTGAGCTATGAGCTTGCGCCGGTGCCGCTACCCGGAGCGGTCTGGCTATTCGGCAGCGGCGTGTTGGTGTTGGCCGGAGCGGTTCGCCGTACATGGTCCAGGTCACGATCTCGCGCGCCGTCCTCCTGTGCCGTCACGATGCTGTCGGCGCTCGTCGCCGTGGCGCCCGCTTCGGGAGCAACCATCACGCTGAACCCCAATCACGACGCGACGATCTTTGGCGCGAGCATCAATCAGGGTGTGCCGAATACCGATGGCCAGGATTTGTTTCATAGAAGCAACGGCGCCGGACCTGGGATTTTCGCCGGAGGCAACGGGGCGTTGGCTCCCCATCGGTCACTGATCTCATTCGACATTGCCGGTAGCCTGCCGCGAGGTGCGGTCGTGACAAGCGCGCAGTTGACGATGCACATCGGGATCGTTGCGGGATCGGGCGGGGCGCCGGGGCTCGGCGACCAGACGCCGAGGACCATGGATCTGCATTCTCTGACTGCCGATTGGGGCGAGGGCACGACAGGATTCAATAACACGACGATCGGAGGAACGGGCCAAGGGTTTCCTGCCGATCCGGGCGATGCGACATGGAATGCGCGGCATTTCGGCAGTGTGAACTGGACGACCCCTGGGGGGGATTTTCGTCCGACCGTCAGCGGCAGTTTGGACGTCGGAAGCGCGTTCTTCTCACCGCAGACGTGGGAGTCAACCCCGCAAATGGTGGCCGACGTGCAAGGTTGGCTGGACGACCCGGTGAACAATTTCGGCTGGATTCTCGTCAACCGGAATGAAAACAGCAGGCAGACTCACCGGGCATTTTTCTCCAGGGAAGCAGAGGCGAATGGATTGGCAAATGCGATCGCGCCTCAGCTCCAGATTGAATATGCGGTGACTCCCGTTCCCATCCCCGCTGCCGTCTGGCTCTTCGGCGGCGGGCTTGCCGCCATGGTGCCGTTCATGCGGAGAAAATAGACCAGCCTGCGGAATCCGATGGGTAACCAGCCGACCGACCGGTTCCATGTATACCATGAGGTATTAGGCCGCATGGGGAACGGCCGTACGATGACGCCTCCAGGCCCATGTGCCGAGGCCGAAGAGACCCGTGGCATAGAGGACGAGGCCGGCAGGAGTCGGCACCGGCTGTTGCCCGTTTTGCACCTGAGCAATCCCTTTCAGGAAGAACGTCGCAAGCCCCTCATGTTTGCCGCTATCGAACATATGGTCCCACGAGACCATAAACTCGCGCGTGTCCGGATTGAACAGGCCCGTTGCTGACTCGCCGATGTTCCACGTCTTGTGGGAATCGCCTCGGCTGGCTCCGAAGAACAGGGAGGACAAGTCGATGGAGATCGACGAACCGGAAATCACGGCCGATGGGGCCGTCGCACCCGTGAAGCCCGACGTAAAGAGCGAGTAGGTCGTACAGCCCTTGCTCGATGGGATCGTCGGCACGAGGTCCCCGATGGCTTGAAACTGGCCCAGTTTCAGCGTGCCGTCTTGACCGAGTAGGCGGTCCATGGCACTCGCATACTTGCCGTCGTAATTGACGGCCCCGCCCGTCAACTCCAATTGCGTCACGGTCGCGGCATGCACCGGCGCCGTCACCGACATCGTCGCACTGACCACCCCGATCATCATCAACAGAGCAACCTGCTTCATGGGACCCATCCTTTCGTGGAAGAGAGTTGCTCACAATGTGAGCGACTGAGAAAACGTGTTCGCTGTAATATATACTCAATCCTGGTAACACATTCTTAATCCTGCGAACTGCTGATGCAAGCCGCAGTAGACATCAATGTAAAATCTGCGTTTTGATCGTGTTAAATAATCATCAAGATTTGCCGGATTACGTAGAAGCACGGAGCTACCGGAAGCATCACAGCTCGTAGATTGATCAGCGGAGCAACCTGAGTCGGAGGCGTGGAAAACGTGGACCCTCGTGCTCCAAGACGGCAGCCAGGGTACCCGAGAAGGTTGGGAAGAGGGGCGGCGCGAGCATGCCCGCCCACTAACGGGAGAGGCCGACCATTATTTTCCGATCATCACTTCCGTCGCTTTGACGGCAACCGTCACACTGTCACCCGTCTTTAACCCCATGTTCTTGACGGATCCTTCCGTAATGGCTGCGACAAAGTCGAGAGTACCGACCTTCACGATCACTTCGGCCATCGCTTGACCTTCCGTGATTTTAGAAACTGTTCCCTGAAATTGGTTCCTTGCGCTGAGCTTCATGATTATGTCTCCTTCTTCATTGATCCTTCATCACCATCACCTCCGTCGCCTTCACAACTGCGACGGCGGCATCTCCCACCCGAAGCCCGAGATCATCCAGTGCATCTCGTGTAATGATTGCGGTGATCCTGTGTGAACCGATGTCTAAATCCACTTGAGCCATGATCTGGTCCTTCTTGATGGCCGTCACACGGCCGACAAGCTTGTTGCGGCCGCTCACGTCTTCGGTTCCGGTTCGCTTCTTGCCCAGCCACTGATCCAGAAGGACCTTCTTAAAACGGTACCGGCCACCGATCTTGGGTGCCTGGATTTTCCCTTCCCAGATATACCGATAGAACGTGGAAAGCGTGAGGCGGACGTACCTGGCTGCTTCATTCGCCGTCAGAACGTCATGTCCCGCTTCGCGCCGTTTCCAGGCCATAGGTACACCCGTAAAAAGAAGACGGCAGCACTATATAGCCTGGGTTCCCATCAGTTCAACGAAATGTCCTCACCTCCTTTCCATAATACGTGTCAATTGCCATGATATATGAACTTTCATCAAAGTATCATGAGAAGGTGAGAAATGGAGGATAGGTTCGAGAGAATTTATGAGTACTTCTTGATTCGTGAAGAGCCGATGCCGACCAAGCAAAAGCGGCTTGTCGCACCGGCATTTCACAGTTGTGCCCCAGTGAAATCGAGGCAGTTGTAAGAGTCGGAACACTAAATGAAAGAGGACGGAATCGATCAGGTCGGGCGGGGCAAGGGAGGAACGGAATGCCTTTACACACTACTTCCGTTCATCTTCGTCGGAATCTGAGGCTACACGGGGATCATTTCGAGCGCCAAGGGTGACCCATAGGGCACTGAGGCCGAGTTCGGGCAGCAATCGGCTGTCTCTAGTCTAATTCGTACCCGTACCGTTCGAGGACGGTGCGTGTTTGAGGACTCCGCATAAACTCCAGCAATGCTTTTGCAGCCGAATTGTCCTGACCCTTGGTCAGCAGAATGGCGTCCTGCTTGATCGGTTCGTGCAGGTTCGATGGAACATCCCAACGACTCCCTTTGCCTTTGAGCTTGTCCTCGAGCACCTGCGACAACGCAAAAAATCCCAATTCCGCATTGCCCGATTCTACGAATCCGATCGCTTGCCCGAGATTTTCCCCCATGACGATCCGTGGTTGGAGACTATCCCAAACACCGAGTTGTTTCATGGCCTGCATGGCGGCAGTGCCGTAGGGAGCCGTCTGAGGGTTGGCAATGGCAAGATGTTTGAATTTTCCCGTCTTCAACACTTCCACATCGGTAATCAACGCGGGATCCTGGCTCCAGAGAACCAAACGCCCGATGGCATACGTGAACCGGCTGCCCCTTACGCCGAATCCTTCTTGTTCGAGCAATGTCGGTCGCTCATCATCGGCGGAAAAGAAGACTTCGAACGGCGCCCCATTCTTGATCTGCGCATAAAACCTTCCGCTGGACCCGGAAGTCGTCTGTACGACGTGCCCGGATTGTTTTTCGAACGCGACGGCAATATCCTTGAACGCAGGGACAAAGTTGGCCGCAACCGCGACCTGTACTTGCTCGGCCTGCGCGCCGGAGCCACCAAGTAAAAGCCACACACAAAGACACCCGGCTGCCAGTGTTTTCACTAGTCGTTCCATGATGCTCCTAGGTATGCTGATTGAACCTGATCACGAAGCCTTGCGGTCCGAAGAGTTGCACGCTCTTCTCTGCCGGGACTGATTCGAGGAAGGCTTCGTACAACGTCATGTCGGCGCGGTCTCAACCTGTCAAAGGAAGCGTTGGTGCCGTCTCAGGAGCGCGCCGTCCTGTATGGAACGGCGCGCTCCTGAGAGAATAACTTACCCGGGATACGCTACCGTCCAATCCTCGAACGAAACCGCATCAGACCGAGGCCCCCGAGACCAGTGGCGAATAACACGGCGGCGGCGGGAATTGGAACCGCTGTCGGAGGAGCGCTCAAGACTTCTATGCCCACCAGATTGGAGACAAACCGGCCTGCCCGAACATCACCCGGCACGACGAGCCTGGCAAACCCGGCCGTCCCCACGCCGGGATCTCCTCCCGTTTCATCGTAGGCCACGAGTATCTGATCGCCACCGAAGTTCGGATGAAGCTCGCCTAATGCAAATGTCGCTTTATACCCGTCGCTGCCGGTCGCCACGATGTACTTTCCCAGAATGTCGTTTTTGATGTTGGGATCGGTGAGGATTCCGCCTCCGGCGGCGGCCAGCGTCAGGAGGTCGAAGAGCGGCACGCCTGTAAATTCCCTCACTTGTGGAGTCGGATTCGAACCGGACAACACGGACACGGTTTTCGTAACGGCGGGCAGCGCCTGCAGATCAGCCAAGTCGAAAATGCTGGGATTAACGACTTGTCCTGCAAGACTAAAGGATTCGGACAAACCTCCACCGGTCCCTTGAATCTGGGACGCCGACGTGGCGTTGTGGACCTCGATCGAGGCGATATTCGAGACGTAGCGGCCTCCTCGGCTGTCGGCTGGAGCCGTCGTTCGAGCAAATCCGTCGTTCCCGAGGTCAGTCGGTGTTGACCCGGGAGGATTCGCTTGTCGGTAAGCGATCAGAGATTGCGTCTGACCGAAGTTTGGGTGAATTTCACCGACGGATGTCACCGTTCGATAGCCGTCGCTTCCCGTCACGACCACATAATCGCGCAAGACATCATTACCGACACCCGGGGTCGTGATGATGCCGCCCCCTCCGGGCGGGTTCGTCAGGAACGTGTAGAGTGGAACACCGGTAAAACTCTGGTTGACCGTGGTCGAACCGGCCTGATAGGTCACCGTCTGCGTGACGGGTGTAAAGGCCTGAAGAGAGGCAAGATTGTGGACACCGGGAGTATTGACGATGCCGGAGAGGGTGAATGAATCGGTGGTCGGCAGGGCATGGACCTGACCGGATAAGAGCGAGGCACAGAGAAGACCCGCAGCGGCCAACCACCTGAAGGCAAAACGAGAACGATCGTGATGACGCATAGACTCCTCCTCGATGAAAGAACGACGGTTACAGAACAACCATCCTCCGAACCGGTGTCGAGTCCCTCGACTACCGGTTCTCTTTCAACGTCGGACTCGCCCCGCTGCCCCGATCGCCCGTCGTCGCAACGCGCCCCACGTCTCTAGTAAGACAAGAGTGTATAGTAGAATACTTGTCATTCTGTCAACTATACGGGATTGAGTTTGACGAAGATTTAACTCGGTGAGTCCACCTTAGTCGACGGGGTCGGGCAAACGGAGTATGATGGCCGTCCTCAAAGGCAAGAGTAGCGAGCTGACCTGATCGAAATGGGACTGGGTTTGTCTCGCCAGATAAGGGAAGAGAGCTGCCGCAGTGCGGCAGCTCTCTCGTCTTCCAGAGGAGTCAGGACCGGCCCTAATTTCCTCTGATTACGAAGGCCTTGGACCGGTGGGCGTACCGGTCTCGGGCCCTCCCTGTTTCTCTAGCTCCGGATGTCGACGACCAGCGTCACCGGCGTACTGCTTCTCATCACATCTATTCGAACGGTCTCTTCGTTTTGCAATTGCTTGAGCATGTTCCATAACAGTTCATGGTTCCTGAGCTCGACCCCGTTGATGCGCGAGAGAATATCTTCATTCTGCAGTCCGGTCTTCGCCAACACACCCGCTCGCCGAAGGCCATCGACCCGAAAACCGTCGATTTGACCGCGTGCCGTCACGTGCGGCTGAAGCCTGGCTTCCGTCATGAACATGTCCGGATCGGACACCAGTTCCTCAAGAAGCGCGCGATCGACCGACCGGCGAGGCAATGCGGTCCGTGGCACGAGCGACGTCTGGGATGACTTTACGGGCGCGGAAGCGACCGGACGTGCGGTCGACACCGCCTGCGCGCGGGCATCGGTGCGTGCCCCGGGCGGAATGACGGCGAGATTCAGCCACTCCTCTTGTGTTCCGTTCCGAAGCAGCACCCGACTCGGTTCGATCGCAACCAACTCACCCATATTCTGAACCGATTGGCCTGCTCGATAGAGCGCTTGCGTCTTGCTCTCCGCTCCCTCGAACACCGCACGCTCATCTCCCTTCATGCCCATCACCACTCCCAACAACCTTGGTACGGTGCTTGGCCCCGGCGGAATAATGGCGAGATTCAGCCACTCCTCCTGCGTCCCGTCGCGAAACAGCACGCGATTCGGCTCGATCGCAACCAACTCACCCACATCCTGAATCGATTGCCCCACTCGATAAAGCATTTGCGTCTTGCTGTTCGCTTCCTCGAGAACCGCGCGCGCGTCTCCGTTCAGGCTCGTCACGACCCCCAACAAGCTGACTTTTGACCATACGTTCAGCGGGGGAGGCGGCGGTGCCGCGGGAGCCGCCGGCGAAAGGGCCGCGAGTGCGTTCGGCGGAAGCGGAAATAGTCCGCTCAAAAGAATATCTTCAGCAAGGCGTCGGCTCGACACCATCGTCAGCGCGGGTTCCACATCAACATGTCTCCCTACCTCCACCGGTTGAGGCAGAGGAATTGACGGTTCCAAAGACAGCTCTACGAAGGCGTTGACGATGTGCGCCAAAAGAAATGCGCTGCTGCTCAGGAATAGACCGAGAAGCATACGCTTCGGCAATTGTTGAGATCGTCTACGCAAGGAAGACATGATTCGGTTCGCGCTTCATTCCAACAAATGAACGTTCTCCGGCTCGGTCAAGGTGGAAAAAACTTGACCACGACGGTCCGTGACATCCCGCTCGGTGGAGGACGCACTTGTCGCAGGCGTGAAAGCGCCTGCTGCGCGGAACGATCGAAGATCGCGTTGCCGGATGAGGTCAGGAGTTTGTAGGCCAGGATATACCCCTCCTCATCCATCTCTAATTGACACAATACTGCATACTCGAGATTGTCGGGCAACTCAGGCGGCTGTTGATACACGGCCTGAATGGAACCCGCCAGCAAATCTTCATACAGCGCATGCTGATGCCGGGGTTTGCCGATCGTAACCGGAGTCGTGTCCACCGGCTTGAGATCCGCCCGTTCCTCACCCGAAGCCGACGCGGGAGGCGTTTCCTCGGGTATTGGAACCGGCTCCGGCGGCAATTCTTTCACCATAGGCGGCGGCTCCATCGGTGGCTCCGGTCTTGATTCAGGCGGAGGGGGTGACTCCGGCGGTTTCGGGGGTTCTCGAACAGGTTCTTGGACCGTGAGGATCTTCGACACCTTGATCAGATTTTGAATGTACTCGGTCCGGGATATCCGATACACGCCGGCGGCGAAGATGAGATGCACGACGACCACCCCAAAGATGGTCGTCACGCTCCAACCGTTCCTCTTCGTGTGATACCCGGAATAACCAGCCATTGTGATCGAGAATGCCCCTTCGCTTCGGCGGATCGGTGCTTGCGTCCGATCGATTACGCATTATCGCTCTTCGTCGATGGGCTTGGTGGCGATGGCGAGGTCCTCCACCGGAATGCGTTGCAAAATGTCCAACACCGCCACCACATGTTTGTACTCGACGCCCGCGTCGCCACGGAGCACCAGCGGCAACTTGCCGCCCTTCGCCGCCTTCAAGTCACGAATAAGATTCTCCAGCTCGCTGAGCTTCACCCGCTCTTCGTCCATATACACGTCGCCGTTCTTCTTCACCGACAGCGTGGGGGTATTGCTCTCCATGTCTGTTTCGTGCGGCGTGGATTCCGGCAGCTTCAGCTCGATGCCCTGCACCATCGCCGTCGTGGTGATGATGAAAATCACGAGCAGCACCCACGCCAAATCGAGCAAGGGCGTGATATTGATATCCGCTACCGCTGAGTGTGATTTTCGTGAAAATCGTCTCATCTTTTCCTGTCGTCTCTCGTATCTCGCGAACCCGCTTCGCGCGTTAGTGGCCGGTCGCCGCGCTGGACGGCTCCGCCTCCTGGCGATGGCCGCCGGGTCGGTAATCCTCGATATCGTCCGCCGCCGCGGATCCATTCTTCTCCCGGAGATACTCGGTGATGAAAACGGTTTCCAGATGGGCCGCAAAATTATCGAGTTCCATCGTGAGCGTTTTCGTCTTCGTCACGAGAAAGTTGTAGCAAAACAATGAGGGGATCGCGACCATGAGTCCCGCAACCGTCGCGATGAGCGCCGACGCGACGCCGGGCGCCATGGTCGTCAGCGTCGCCTGTTGTGCCCGGCCGATCCCGGAGAAGGTATCCATCACGCCCCACACCGTGCCGAGCAACCCGATAAAGGGGCCCCCGCTGATGGCCGTCGCCAGCACGATCATGCCCGACTCCAGTCCGACGGCGGACTCGCCCAACACCCGCTCCAGCGCAATCCGCACGGCGCTCATCCCATGATTGGGGATCTTGTCGGTCCCGTACTTGTCCTGCTGGGTTGTGAGTTCTTCGCAGCCGCCATAGTAGAGGTCGTACATGGGCGACCCCTGCAACTTGGTGAGGCGGCCTTTCTTGAAGATGACCAGCGGGTGCTTAACCTTCGAGTAATACTCCAAGAACAGCCCGTTCCGTTTCTTGGCCTTCGCCAATTGGCGGAACTTGTTGATGATGACGGTCCAACTGACCAGGGAGAAGAGGAGCAGCACCGCAATGGTGATCTTCCCTTCGAGCGTCGCATGGCTCAACGCAAAGGCCACGCCTCCCGAACTCATATCCATCAGAGTGACAGGCCTTTCATGACGATGCGCACGACAACCGGGTGTTGTGTATTCAAAACACTGCCTCCAGGACAAAATGTCCATAGAAGGACCCGGCTTGGGTGAATGGACCGGGGCGAAGGGCCCAAGCCGCGTCATACCGGAATCGCAGGTGCTCGCTGATTGTGCCTCGAATTCCGACTCCCGCTCCTTGAAGATCCCAGTGCCGTACCTGACCCGGAAGCGGTTGCTTCAGCCACAGACTGGCGAAATCGTAAAAGACGGCGAGCCGTAGCGTCCGCTGAAGGTTTTCCAGAGCCAACTTCGGGATCGCTGGGCTCACCAATTCCAAGGTGGTACGCACGGCGTGGTCCCCAATGGCCTCGAACTCCCGGTAGCCTCGCACCGACTCCAGTCCACCGGCAAAGTACTGCTCTGTCGGGATGAGTGGTTCGCTGGCCCACTGGCCATCGACTCGAGCTGAAAGACTGGCCTCCTGGGGCAACGTGAGGTAGCGATCAATGCCCCCCTGGACCACGACAAACGTACCGGATGAAAAACGGCGCAAGCCGGGCTTGTTGAGGGGGTCGTTGGGATCGCCACGGAAATCCTCTTTCTCCCCTTGGGGGACGATCCCGGCCACATATCCTCGCGCGGTCAGGCCAACCTTGGTGAAACCGCGCGCGTCCGGACGAACGCCGGTGTAACCGATCGAAACCGGCGTATACGAGACCGCATTGCTGACCGTGATTGATTCCGATCCTCCGGGGATCACGAGCTCACTTCGACTCAGATGCTTGTAATCGATCCCGAAAGAAATCTGCTGTTTCATCGTCTCAGTAACGCGTAGCGGCAGCAGATAGCGCGCGCCCGCGACGATGGAATTCCCGATGATGTCGAGCCCTCCACCGACCGGAAGGGGACTCTGATCCAGGCTGGCGCGACTGCGCGCCGTCGCGCCGTACAAGACGAGCTGATGATCAGGCGACCCCAATGGAGCGACATAATTCCCGCTGTAGACTTCGACCGCGCCGAAATCCTGTGGGGTCTGACTGGTCTGAAACGTGAGACTATGGTCAGCATCGAAGAGGTTGGTGTACTGCAGGGCGGCGTTCAGCCTCAGCGTCGGCGTTGTGATCACGCCCCGGTTGTTGAGTTCGACCTTTCCATGAATGGGAGGCTTGTCCTTCACTTTCAATTCAAGATGCAGCTGGTCAGGGTTGCCTGCAGGCTTGAGAATCGGCAAGACCTTGAGATCTGGATTAACATTGAGGGTGTCCAGCTGCTTGACCACTGTAGGCTCATGGAGCAATCCTCCAAGCCGGATCGCCGGCAATCGTGCACGAACATACTCGGTTGAAAAGAACCGGGCGTCCGTGACGTCGATGGACTTGAGTCTTCCCTCATGCACCGTGAGTGTAATCACGCCGTACTCCACGAGCTGCTCGGGAACCGAGACCGAGATAGTCGGATAGCCGAGCTGCCGGTAAGCTTTCTCGAGCGCGGCGCGGGCGGATTCGATGTCGCTAAAACGGCGTGTCGGCCCTATGAACGGCGCCAGTATGGCTTCCACCTGATCGGGCGGCAGTAGATTATTGCCCTCGACAAAAAAATCATGAATCGCCAACGTCGCGTCGTCGGATTCCTCCGACGCCGTCCGCGATACAGATTCAGCCGAGGAAGGCACAGCGGAGACAAGCATACAGATAACAATGGCGAATGCTATACACGCTCGCTTGCCGCACGATTTGACCCCAACGCCCATTGGTGCCAAAGACTACCGAGGTTCCTGATGAGTCCCATGTTCCCGCCATGCTCCCGTTCTCTCCACATGCTGGAGGAACCGATCATGTGCGTCTCTAACTCTTGCCCCACTCATTAGCGGCCCGATACTGACTCCGAATCGGACTGCTCTTTAGCAGCACCGCACTGTGAAGCAGGATACTCATGCCCTGCCTCACAGTGCATCGATGCCTCAATCCCGTTCGCCGATTACCGGCAAGCCGTCGGATTGCCGGGGTTCCACTGTATTGGGCCTTTGGTGGCGTTTTTCGTAACGAACATCTCGCTGTTCACCGGCTGTCCTGGCTGCCGGAGATTCCTCGCAAAAAAGTACCCATTCGTCGTCCTCGGCAAGAGCTGCGCGATGCCCGCAACATACTGGTTCCACAACTGTTGATTGGCATCGACCGGCGAAGTCCGTTGAATACCGACCCAATCGGCCCAGAAGGAGACTCGTCCGCAACGGAAATCCTTCTGCGCCGCCGCGCGTTCCGCATCCGTGGGAGTGATCGCGTTGGCGGGCGGGACGTACGTGTGCGGTAGGTACCCATCCAGTTCCACAGGATACCCGCCGTTCATCCGCCCGACGTTCCCGGCGCCGAAATTCGCCGAATTGGCGGCTTCATCGGCGCGCTGATAGGTAATCGCGCCTCGGTTCGCCGGACTTGCCGGAGCCGGCGTCGTTCGTCCCTGCACGCAGGTCAGCCCGTCCGAGACCGTGGGCGCCAAGTAGTTGGTCTCGCCCGGGACCGCGAACGTCCTGTACGGCGAGCCGCCCCCGATTGTTCCGAACGTCAGCTCAGACGCGTTGATCATCTGGGTGGAGTTGAAGACGATCCGCGTGCCGGCATTCACCGGACGCGAGCAGGTGACGATGCTTTGATCGATTCCTGCGGTGGATCCTGTACCGATCGGGTTGAGATCCGGAAACCCGTCGCCGTTCGTGTCCGGCGCCGAAAACACGCAATAGCCGAGTTGATTCCAGCTGGTGATTTGCCCGCTGTAGATCGACTCGACCTGGGAGCGGGTGAGCGTGATCTTGCCCCCTGCCGTCCCATTCGGGTTGCATTTCTGCACACCGTTTCCCACGATCATGACAAAGGGAACTGCGACAATCGGAAATGATTGGATTCCTGAATCGGCAACCGGGGAGGCGCAGTCACCCGTCTGGTCGCACATATTGGGCTCAAACGCGGTCCCCCTCGTATCCGATGTGCCGAAGTTGGCGAACACGGTTTCGAGTTGGTTGCAACCGACGAAACTGTTGTACTGTCTCCCGGTGCCCGGGTCCGTCTGCGGATTGCCCGCGACAGCCGTGCAGCCGGTTCCACCCGGAACAATCGTTCCCATCCGCGAGCCGGGACTTCCAAATGGTTGCCTCATGGCATTGTAGGCCCGGGCTGAAAAACCGCCCGTGTACCGGAACGTAAAGGGTGCGCCCCCACGCCGGCAGACCCAGACAATCGATGTATTAGCGGGCCATATGACGGTGGGATCGACCGGGTCCGCAAGGTTCGCAGCGTTTTGATACCGTGATGGCAGAGGTGCGCCAGCATCGCACAGGGAGAGGGGGATCGAAGCAGCTGCGCCGGGTGGCGGGTTCACGGTCGCGGGCTGAGCCACTCCTTGATAGGACTGGCCGTGCGTCGAGCCCATGACGTTGAGGTCGGCTGCGGCATAATCGGCCAGTCCGCCGACAACGGCGAAACAGACAGAGCCGAGCAGCCGTGACATAATTTTCCTGTTGGAACCATTACATTTCGACATGATCATTCTCCAGTTATCTGTCAGAGTGATTATATGGTGACGTACTTGTCCGTCGGACAATCAACCTGCCGTCCCTTCTCCGTTCGGTTGTCGGCGCGCGAGTCCGATTAAGGCGGTGATCCCGGTGGCAAAGAGCACCGCGGCCGCCGGTATCGGAATCGGCTCGACCGTGCATCCCGCGCCGCCGCAGACCTGCAGTCGTCCATCCGCCTCCAGGAGGGCTCGACCGACATCACTGAGAACATTGCCCCTCACCGTTCCCTCAAGGATCGTCATAAAGGTACCCAACTCTCCCTCCAGGATGCTGGGGAACGAACCGTTCAACATGCCGCCTATTCCCATCTGCGTGGTAAATGAACCAGGGTCGGTCTTGGGCAGAAGCACCTCGTTTCCAGCCGGTAGTCCAGGAACTGCGGCAATGTTGCTCTGCCAAGAGGTGATAGCCCCGTTGGCCTGCGCCACGCTATAATTGTTCCCTGAGTCGAGAATTTCTTGGGCCGTCAGTTTCGACGCGTAGTTGTTGAAGGTTTGCGCCGCTGAGATCCCGGGCCCGAACGTGTTTCGGACCAGCGCCCATTGAACCGGCTCAGGGCCGCCGACTGCGGTCAACGGATTCAGTGAGCTCAGATTCAGATCGACGGTATTATTGGCTCCATCAGCCAGCAATGATGCCGCCGGTCCAAGATTTCGATAGTATTCCGTGTCGTTGCCATAGATGGCCAGGACCAGATCCCCGCTGTCGAAGGTGTATGCGCCGGCCGGCGCAAATCCACCACTTCCTATAATGGCGGCAAAAGCAGCGGCTACAACCCCAGCTTTTCGCCTCATAAAAGTCTGTCTCATAATTCCTCCATGATTGCTATGACTTGTCTGGATAGGCTGACTAGGACGGACTATTTTCTCTTCCTGTTCTTAACCTCCTCCTTTCCCGCCCTTGAGTGTTACACGTATCTTTCGCCTTATGTGTCCTGTGTCACGCTTGCTTAGGTCGCATCCTCTGGTTTGGTCTCGACCTTGATTCTGACTTTGTCTCTGATGCGCAACGAGCCCTGCGTCGACTGCCCGCCGCCTTTCTTGCCTGTACGGTCTGCGACGGCTCTTGATTCAGTCACCGGCTGAGTACTTTGGGCTTCAGCTGCCGCTTTCGAACCGGTCACCGACACGGCGGATGTGCTCGCCATTACCGCGGACGAGGTCGTCACCGTACCGATCCCACCAGTGATCGAACCCAACCCCAACGTAGTCCCGGGTGAACCGCCGGCGATCCCGCCCAGGTTGACGGTGAATACCCCTTGGAAGGCGCTCAGGCTTCCGATCACTTGACCTCCTACATTGACAGTCGCAATGCCTCGTATGGCACCCCCCTGCAGTTCTAAGTCATGGCCCGCATTGATCGTCACGTTTCGCCCACGAATGCCCGCCGGCGGGACGATCACGTTGTGCGCGGCTGTGAGATCGATATCGCCGAGACGAAATCCCGCAAAGAGCTGACTGACCCGCTGCTCATACTGATTTTTCCAAGCTTCACGCGCATCAGGCAGCAACGGTTCCAGTTCGGACACGTCGTGCCCCAAGAATCGGTGCAGAATCACTCGTGTCTCCAAGGGCGAAATAGGATCGAAGACGGGCACATTCGGCAGATTGCCATCTCTTGGATGAAACGTAAAAATGCCGCTACCGGGAACGGCGAACAGTGTCGTCACCACGGTACCGTCGGGTCGTTGTTCCTGGATCGGGAACTGCGTGATATCCGTGATGGAACCGGTTCCGGCATTGATGTCGCCGGTCGTCGACGTCAACGTGATGTTCCCGCCTCCCAATGTGGCAATGCGCGACAAGTTGACCTCGATGTTCTTGGTCGCCTTCAAGTCGACCGAGCCGCCCCGTACCGTCAGAATTCCGGTCTGATCGGTGACGGTGTTGCTTGCCGTTCCCACGTTCACCGTGCCTCCGAGGGGCTCGACGACAGTCACCTGATTTCCACCGACCATGAGGGTGACCGCTCCATTGCTCACGCTTGGCCGGCCCTCGGTGGGACCGCCTCCGGGTGCGGAAGAGAACACCGCCTTTCCATTGATCATGAGGAGCATCGTGCCGTCGGGCAACTGAACAAGAGGACGATCCAGAACCGCCGTCCCGTGGACGACATCACCGGCCGTGACTGTCTCGGAAGACATCCGATCGATAACGATCGGCTTTCCGTTGATGGACAATACCGGTGTGCCGTCGACGACCAGCACCTCTTTTCCGACGATCACGTCGTTTGCCCCGACGACCACCGGATGTCCCGCGACATCCCTCACGACCTGACCGCCGACGACGTAGACGGGATTTCCATTCAGCGTCGTGCTCGTGGCCGTCGCCGTTGTCGCGCCGACGGGCGGATTGGCTGTCGGCCCATGGATGAAGAGACCGGCGCCGTTGTTGGTGATGATGCGGGATCTGTCCATGATCAAGTTTTCGCCGACCGCAACATCGAGCAATCCTCCCTGGTCGGCGTCGATGGTAGGCTGCTCTGGATCGGACTGATAGCGGAGCCCAAAGCTCTTCGCCAGGTTGAGATTCCCTCCCGCGGTCAGCTTGACCAGCCCTGTTCCTCCGAAGAGAAACCCGGAACCGGTCGGATCGACGATTTCGTTCCCGTTCGCATCGAGTTGCCCGGTGAAATCGATGTTGCGTTTGGCTGTGATGGTGACGGATAGACTGCTTCCACGGTCCGGCACGGCAATCGTTCCAAAGACATTGGCGATGTCGCGCCCGGAGGAGATGGTGACTGTTCTCGTCACGGCAGGGTTGGCAAGCTCGAGCTTGAGATCCTTGATGTCACCGCCGTTCGTGACCAAACTGAATGAAGGCGGTTGTGTCGATGGACGAATGCCAATGTTGGGACAGAGTCGGCACAGGCCTATGGTCGTGCTCACGAATCCCGCCTCTCCGACGGTCCCTTCGATGGAGTTGCCCGCAGTCAGCGCCAGATTGCCGGTCGTCGATGGCCAGAAGTCCAACTGACTCTGGATGGAGATACTTCCGTTCGGAGCATTGACAATGAATGTCGGGGGCAATACGGCCGTCGATGGTTGATCAAGCGTAATGCCAAGAGGATTCAAAAAAATATCTCCCCCGTACGATGTCAACCGTACCTCGCTGTTCGGATGAACGGTCAGTGCGTCGAAGGCGCCCCGCCCGAACCCTTCAGCCGATCCACTATCCATGGCGTTTCCCAAATAGATGTTGCCGCCCGTCACAATGTTGACTCTTGCCGCACGCTGACTTCCCTGTTCGACTTGGCCCGTTGCAAGATCGAGTGTGCCGCCGCCAAGCAGCACGTTGGCATACCCATGTTGAGGTCCGGCAGGGTTGGGAGTTCCCGGAGCATAGACGGAGCCAACATTGCCGCCGACAGAGACGACCGCTCTCCCGTCAGACAGCAGAAATCCTGGGCCCGCCGGCGCGGCGGCCATGATTCCCCCCAGGAAGTCTCGTCCGGTTGTGATGGACAAGTTGCCGGTGCCTTGGAGTCGAATGCCGGCATATTGGACGATCCCCGTCGGTCGTGCGAAGGGAGCCATGAGGTCGCGTCCCGCATGAATGGCGATGTCTCCCCCGGTAAATGTCCGTAGCGTGGTGAGTCCTCCGCCTCCGTCCGGCACAAGCTTGATGTCACGCGTCGCATCCAGGCTGATTGATCCTCCCGCGCTCGTCGACCATGTCGCCGTGTTGAACACGATGTCGTTCTTCGCCGTCCCCACGAGATTCCAGCCGATGGCAGCGCCGATCCCGCTGTTCTGGCCGTTTTGAATGTTTGTATTGTTGACGAGGAGATCGTTTCCGGCGAAGAACCGCAGCGTTCCGATTCGGGCGGTTCCGGTCGTCGCCGGCGTCATTGCGCGGGAAGCGAGGTTGAAAGAGGAAACATTTACCATCAGATTGTCCAGCGCGTAGAAATTGGAATAGGAGCGCGGGGAATCGGCGGCCAGATCGGACGCCGTGACGGTGCGCGTCCGTGGGATCGTGTGAACATCACCATCCACGAGCCCGGTGATCACGGCAGGACGCGCCACCGATGCGCCCCCAAGCCACACTTCGCCTCTGCTTCCACCAGAAACACCGTGAGCGATGTCGAGTACGGCGCCGTCCTCAATCGTCACCGTGCCGGTTGTGGCGTTCGTCGCCATGGCCGCGATGGTGCCGCCGTCCGATATGTCCGTCTCTCCGCCCTTCACGATGGTTTGACTGCCAGCTCGCAGATTGACCCGTTCGGACGCAACTAGTTCAACACGGCCGCTCTGTGTCGGAGTTCCTATGGATTGGACCAAGCCCTGCTGCTCGATGGCGCGCCCGGAGACCGAGACTTCTCCTCCGTCGGCGACGGTTCGGCCGGTTGCACCCAGGGTGGCTTGTTCGCTTGCCACCAGTTTTATCTTGCCGTTCTGTCTTTGAACGCTGTTCGCCTGCACCAGACCGCTCTGCGTGACCAGCCGCCCGATCATGCTGAGTTGTCCGCCATCGGTAGCGACGAGACGGCCGAGGTTGAGAGCTTCTCCCGCCGGTGCCTTGACTTCGACCAGGAAGCCCCGTCCGTCAGCCCGATCCGACAAATACGCCGTCGTCCCCGCAGCCAGCGCGACAGGCCCCCCAGAACTCGTGATCCCGCCCACGTTCATGGTGTTTGGGGCCAACAGATAGACGCCTTGCGATCCCGCTACGATCTGACCGTCATTGCGTACCATCCCTGCCGTAGCGGCTCCTTCGAACAGGTAGCGGCCGTTGAGGAAATTGCCGTCGGTCATGTTCAGCGACGAGACGATCAGCCCGTTCACGTTGATCTGTGATCCGGCGCCAAAGAACACCCCGTTCGGGTTGATGAGGACCAGTGTGCCCATTGCGTTCAGCTGTCCCTGGATGCTCGTCGGATTGAGGCTTCCGATTCTGACGAGCATCGCCGCATTGGCCGCCTGGAGGACACTAGTGGTTTCATTGGACGCGATATCGAACCCCTGCGCGTTGACGATCGACCGTAGGGCACTCGACGTAATCGTGACGTTCGGCGTGCCGACACCCGAAAACGCGA
The DNA here is from genome assembly GCA_019636835.1 of Nitrospira sp. GTDB lineage: Bacteria > Nitrospirota > Nitrospiria > Nitrospirales > Nitrospiraceae > Nitrospira_D. The sequence continues at coordinate 2,920 of JAHBWU010000012.1, read as the reverse complement.
CTCCGGACGTAGGGCTGTTCAGACCGACCGGATTGGCCGTCGCCGGGCCGGGAGTTCCCAGACAGATGCCTACCAAGATGGCGACGCAAGCCCGCCCGATGGCTTCCCTCCTTACATGAAGCCGGCACCGGCATATGAACAATCGCACTGCACACACCGCCTTGACGATATCGTTCATCATCGGGTGCACGCTCACCACCACCTCACGCGGAACCCATGATCGACAATGCCGGTCATGGGTTGTGATGTATATGTTTATATAAGTCACTACGTCAAGTACCATGTCATATTATTGATCGTCCTGTAACACGCCTGCTTCCTGCCTCATTTCCCTCATTACCACACTAACAATTAGCTTATTTCTCTCAACTCGAGACGATCGAGCGTCATCGAGAGAACACTATACTTGACATTTTTGACATCTATTGTGTATTGCTTTGGCCATTCTTTTGGCCGTGTTCATTTGGCCATGTACGGTGCGGTGATTTGGAGGCGCGACTGACGGATGTCGTCATTCTTTCGTATCAAAACATTCTGCTCGTTCACCCTGTTGCTGGGGACGGTCCTGACCGGCTGCGCCCGCCTGCCGGAAACCATCAAGGTGCTGCACGATGACGATCGTGTCGTGACCAGACTCGAAACGGACTTTGACGCTCCGGAACGGACCTACAGCCTAAAGACGGATCTCTCGCTCGAACAGTTGCGCACGCTCCTGGGCGGCTATTCAGTCCGCCCGCGATCGCGCGTCCCGCTTCAAGCCTTCATCGACAACACACCCTCGCGAAAATTGTTTTGGGAGAGCGAGCTGGACGCGCTCGTGCCGCCGTTGCGCGAGGCCTTGCAGCAGGTGGGCTATCGCGAACGGGTTCGGTTCGAGGTGTTCTCGCCCGGCCGCAACCCCAGATACTGGCGTGATGTGACCGGCGGATGGATCAAAGTACGAGACCACTTCTTTCATCTCGCCGTGGACTATTTTCATGTCGAGCAACCGGTCCGCAAGACAGACGCCTATGACCCGTACTACCCGAGCCCCTGGACTCCCGAACGGGCCTACACCGTCTACTTTGAACCTGAACGCCAATATGTGACCGACCCGGTGCTGGACGAATACGCTGTTGATTTGGACCTGTTTACCGCAAGCACGCCGCCCTGAGACGGAACATTGCAGCGGTGCCGGCGTATCAGCCGCACGAACAAAATTCTCACGAGCGCGGCCGCTACGCGCGTGGTTGATGTGGATGGATAAACATTTCGTCGTTTTGCGCAAAGCACGGACACCACGTTTTGGATGGAAAGAGTCGGTACTCATGGTGGTCTTGTGTATGAACACGGTAATCGGCCTGATCGGCTTGGCTGAAGCTGCCGATACAGCAGCGGCCAAACCGACGGACAAAGACCTAAAAGACCTATTGGTCGGACCCGTCAAGTCCTCGGCGGACCTGGACCCTGTGACACGATACTTACTCGACGACGCGCTGGCGCAGGGTCGCATCACGAAACAGCGGTATGTCTCGTTGATACGAGATTATGAGGAGCAGGCTCACCTCCGCCAACCTGCCTTCAAGTTTTGGTATGACCGAGGCTTTAATCTGGGAACCAACGACAACAAATTCCTGTTGCGTATTCGCGGCCGGCTCGCCACTCAATTTATGTATCGAGACCGGAACGAAGCCTGGCGGAATCCCGGTGATGGGAAAAACTTCCCGGCCCTCGTGGGTGTATTCGGTGACTACCGAGTGAACCGTTCCGATTCCGATGCCGCCACGATCAATCTCCGTCGATCGCGTCTCTATTTCATGGGGCACGTGTTCGATCCGAGCCTGAAGTTCTACGTGCAGATTCGAGCCGATTCCGCGGGCGATGGGGGACAAACACAAAGCGTGATCCAGCTCTACGACTACTTCGTGACAAGCACAACACTCAGCTGGGCCAACGTGCAGGTCGGTCAGTACAAAGTCTATTTCAATCGGGCCCAAATCAATTCAACCGCGTCCATGCAATTCCCCGAGCGTTCGCTGGTGTCTGACGCGTTCACGGCAAGCGGGTTGGACCGTAGGGACATCGGGCTCACCATCATGAACGACGAGGAACGCTATCCACTCAATTATTATCTGGGTGTCTTCGGTGGGGCGGGACCGAACTTTACCCGCCTCGGATCGTTCGAGAGCGAGCAGATTCAGCAGAATTGTCCCGGTGGCCAGTCCGGCGGCGTTCCCATCCCAACGACCGATCCGAATTGCCTTGTGACCGGTCCGCTCTCGAATCTACAGAACCCCCTTCAGCGGAACCTGAACGCCGATACCCGCCTGGACATCAACCGCGTGATGGTCAGCCTCCGGCTGAATTGGAACGTCATGGGCCGACCCGGTCATGGCGAAGGAGACATCACCTATTCGGAACGACCTCAGCTCGCCGTTGGCGGCGGATACGCCTACAATCCTCGCGTCAACACCAGCACGAACAACGCCTTCATCGGGGTCGACCTGGCAAACCTGAACATTCGCCGGCTCCTTGCCGCAAGTGGAAACGGCCGGCAGTTGGGCTGGGGAATGGTGGATTACTCCACTTGGGCAGTCGACGGCATCTTCAAATACCGCGGGTTTTCGTTACAGGGAGAAGTCTATTACAAAAACGTGACTCGCCGGGAAAAGGGCAGGCCATGCGTCCAGTTTGTTCAGGACGTTGTACCTACCGGACCTTTCATCTGCACCGCCGAAGCACCGAATGAACTCGGGAACGCCTTAGGCTGGTACGTCCAGAGCGGGTATTTTCTGATTCCCCGTTATCTGGAAATCGCCGGGCGCTATTCATACTGGGACCCTGATACGAACTCGACCGCCGACCTCATCAAGCAAGCGGAAGTTTCTGTCAATTGGTACTTCAGCGGGACCTACGACCATTCCATCCAAGTGTCGTTCAG
>JAHBWU010000119.1 GCA_019636835.1 Nitrospira sp. | reverse complement strand
CCTCGATACGTATCCGATAGAACCCTCTTGCTCAAGCCGCACACCAAACCTCCTTTCCTTTAGAACCGAGTTACCTGAATAGATGCTTACCAGGATGGCACTTCCTATGCCATAAGGCACTTGCCTAAGATACCCATGGGAAATTCCACTGGAAGGGAATCCGGCGGGAGATCAGAACATGAAGATTTGGTCTATTCGGATAAAGGAGTGAGACCGTGGGCCAGTGCGTACTTTGTCAGTTCAGCCGTCGTATGGAGACCAAGCTGTTCCATCAACTTCGACTTATGATACTCGACCGTCTTTGGAGAGAGACCGAGCGTTGAGGCGATTTCTTTCAAGGTCAGGCCTTCGGCCACCAGCTGCAAGATTTCTCGCTGGCGCATCGGCAAGCGGTCTTGGTCGCCGGAACTGGGTTCCGTTTCAGAGATCGCGGAGTGAACAAGATCCTTAGCGATCAAAGACGTGACGTAATAATTGCCGTTCCTCACCGCCCCAATCGCCTGGGACAGTTCGGACCCGGCCGACCGTTTCAAAAGGTAGGCTGATGCGCCGGCCTTGAATGCTTGGTTGACATAGTCCGGATCGGCATGGACCGTGACGAAAATCAATCGCACGTCGGGGAGCATCTTCCGCAAACGACGCGCCGCGTCGAGGCCGTTCAATTTCGGCATCGAAATATCCAGGACCACGATGTCCGGTCGCAATCGTTTCGCCGCATCGAGCAACGACCGACCGTCTTCGACGGAACCCACGACCTGGGCATATTCTTCCAGCAGCTTCTTGAATCCTTCCACCACCAACGTATGGTCATCCGCTAAGAGTACGCGAGGCTTGTTCATGCGCGCTCCTGCTTGAACGGCACCCAGGCATAGATCTGTGTTCCCTCGCCCGGTGTGGATCGAATATCCAGCGTGCCGGCAACCAGGGAAACGCGTTCCCGCATGCTCAACAAGCCGAGGCTCCCTCGCCGACCGTCGTCACGATTCACGTCAAATCCTACTCCATCATCGCTCATCATAAGCTGAAGCCCGTCCCGCACTCGTTGAAGCTCAACGCGAACGTTCTTTGCGCCGGCATGGCGAGAAATGTTCGCTAACCCTTCTTGTGCGACGCGATACAGGCAGGTAACGACGTCCTTCGCCACGTGTTTGGGTATGTCTTTGCCCATGAACCGGGCCTCGATGCCGGTACGGGCTTGAAAGTCATCGACCAGGCGGCGGAGCGCAATGGATAGACCCAGGTCGTCGAGGATGGATGGGTGAAACTGATAGGCCAGGCGGCGAACATTTTCAGAAAGTTCGACGATACGGTCTTGAATAGTGCGCACCGTTCTGACCGTACGGACGGGTGCGTCGGGAAGCTGTTGTTCCAACATCTCGATGTCGATCGACAAGAGCGCCAGCCGTTGATTGATGTCGTCATGCAGGTCGCGCGAGATCCGCCGTCGTTCTTCCTCCTGGAGGCGAAGAAGCTGCGAGGCGAGCAGGCGAAGGTCCCGACGGTTGGCTTCGAGCGATTGTTCGGTGTCGATTCGTTTCGACACCTCGCTGACGAGCGCGTTATTGACGGCCAGAAGCTCTTCACTGCGTGCATGGAGGCGCGCGGCCCAGCCGTCATCGAGTCGCTGGAGTTCCTCTTCGCGTTCACGGCGTTGTAAAAGGTACCAAATCGGCAATCCGATCAATACCATGCCGAAGACGCGAGTCACTAACGGCTCCCACGAGGGAGCGTTGGAAACCTCATCTGACAGGGCGGTGACCTTTCCCGAAGACAGCAGGTTGTCCACCTCAAACCGTGTCGATACTTGTTGTGGAAACAGTTCGCGAAGGGATTTCGCCACTTCGGCGGGGAGATGGAAGATCAGCAATCCCACCATCAGTACGGCGATACCGCCGGCCGAAACCCCGGTTTTAGCTCGCAATACAGGCATGGACTGATCTCACTCAGTCGAATTATCCTCCTTCAGGATCGTTCAATCAAGAAGGACGATCATCTTTTCGGTTCGACGGTTCTTCATCTAACCAGGCATCACCCTCGGCCTGATTGTCCTCTGCCGCCGTCAATGACTTGAAATCAAAGAGTCGAGAATCCATCAAGAGCGACGGCGCGATATTGGTCAATGCGGCAGCAATGCTGTCTGAACAGCCGGGTGACTCCCGCTCCCACTGCTGAAGAAACGTCTTTACTTTTTTTCGCTTCAAATCCTCTTGAGAGCCGCAGAGGTCGCAGGGAATGATTGGAAATCCTCGCAGCTCCGCATATCGTGCGAGGTCGGCCTCTTTCACGAGCGCCAGCGGTCGGATGACGACATGTCGTCCGTCCTTTGAACGAAGCTTGGGAGGGATCGCCTTCAGCTTGCCGGTATAGAAGAGATTCAAGAACAAGGTTTCAATGATGTCGTCGCGGTGGTGACCAAGCGCGATCTTTGTGGCGCCAAGCTCCGTCGCAATGCGATAGAGGTGTCCCCGGCGTAACCGTGAGCACAACGAACAGGTCGTCTGCCCTTCCGGAATGAGTCGCTTTACGATTGAATAGGTGTCGCGGGATTCAATATGGAACGGAATCCCCAGACGAGTCAGATACTGAGGGAGCACATGTTCCGGAAAGCCCGGTTGCCGTTGGTCAAGGTTGACCGCGATCAGATCAAAACGAATCGGGGCTCGCCGTTGCAATACAAGCAGGATATCCAGTAAACCATAACTGTCTTTACCGCCCGACAGGCACACCATCACCTTATCGCCGTCTTCAATGAGCCGGTAGTCGGCGATGGCCTGACCCACCAGCCGGCAAAGGCGCGTCTGTATCTTCTCCGTGGCTTCGTCTAATTTCGACGTTGATATTGGAGTAAACGGGACGATCATGGCAAGATTGTAGCGGCTCTATTGTGGTCCTGTCGACTGGATCACGCTTGGAAAAGGTACGCGAACCGTCTATGGCCCACTCTATCCTCTTCGTTTGTACCGGAAACGTTTTCCGCAGTATGGCGGCCGAATATGCGTTACGGGCTCAGCTCGATCGGCGATTCTCCTATCGAGTTGAATCGGCGGGGATCGAAGCGAAGGCCAATTCGATCCACCCGGTCATTTCCAAACGGCTGATCCAAAAAGGAACCGACCCTTCCGCACATGTCCCGCGAAGGCTGACTAAGAAGCTGATCGACCGGAATGACCTCATCATTGCGATGGGACTGGGCCACCGCGAGTTCATTCACAAACAATTCGGGTTGAACGTGCCGCTCTTCAACGAAGTGTCGTTCGGAAAGGAAACCCCGATCCTCGACCTGCACGAAGCCCTCCCTGATTGGGAGCGTGATATTGATGAAGCGCGGGCTTATGTGGAATCGGTCATCGACCACATTTGGGAATCCGTGCCGGCGCTGCTGGCACGACTCCCACATTTTCAGGGAAGTCGACGGCCGATGAAACAGTGGCGTCTGTTCACACGGTAACCGTCTTCCCCGCTCGTCTGCCTTCTACGTTCCCCGACATGCGTCCCCATCAGACGGTATAAAGACTGCGTGCTATATTTTCCATGAGCGGCACAATAGGCGCATTGCGCGCATTTCAGAGGTTTGCCCTTTATGGACCGCACGGTTTCCGATGTGCTGAAGGCCCCCGTCATCGGACAGGACGATCCCCCATGGGTCTCCTGGTCGGACGATGCGTTGTTGGACCTTTCGATGGCCGACCTACACGTCGGGCTCAAGGGCGGATTCCTTGAGCAACCCATCGCTGAGTTGACCGAAGAACTGGAGCGCCGTGGATTGCTGTTTCGCCCGCACTTCTGGCTCTCCAATGAGTGGTTTACTCCCGATGGAGTTCCCGGGATCGCCGTCCCTTTCTACCTGGCCCATCCGCGCCTGGCAAAACTTGAACTAGCCCAAATGTTGGAAGTGGAAGGTGGGACCACAGAATGGTGTTTGCGTATTCTTCGCCATGAAGCAGGCCATGCGATCGAAAATGCCTATAAAATCCGCCGACGCAAAACGCGCCAGGATATTTTCGGCAAGTCGTCTCAACAGTACCCGATGTACTACTCCCCTCGACCCTATAGCCGAAGTTTCGTTCGTCACTTGGACTTGTGGTATGCCCAGAGCCACCCGGATGAAGACTTTGCTGAAACCTTCGCAGTCTGGCTGACGCCGGACTCCTTGTGGGAGGACCGGTACCGGGGGTGGCCCGTACTTAAAAAGCTCAAGTATGTCGATGGACTCATGAAAGAGCTCCGAGGTGCCTCACCCTCCGTGACCACCCGCGAGGAGATCGATCCACTGCCTCATTTAAAAAAGACCCTTCGCGAACACTATGAACGCAAGCGCAGACATTATGGAATCGAACGACAGTCGCAGTACGACCCGGACTTAAAACGGCTGTTTTCCAGTTTGCCGAACCATGCCGGCAAGCTGAGTGCCGCCGCCTTTCTGAACCGCTTTCGGCGAGAAGTGCGACGGAAGGTCGCCAGTTGGACCGGGGAGTACCAATACACGATCGACCAAGTGCTGGAGGATATGATTCAGCGGTGTCGCGAACTGAATCTTCGGGTTCCCGTTGCGGAAGACCATGCCAAGCTGGATTTCACCATCCTTCTCACCGTTCACACCATGAACTTTTTGCGAAGTGGACGGCATCGGGTGGCCCTATGAAACGGTTACGAATACTCGTCCTCATGCATGAAGACCTTGTGCCCCCCGACCAGGTGCAGGGCTACGACTTGAAAACCGTGGAGTGGAGGACGGAATACGATGTCATCTCTACGCTCAAGAAGCTGGGTCATGAGGTGTACCCGCTGGGAGTCAAGAGCGATCTCGGCGTGATTCACTCCGCCATAGAGCACCAAAAGCCGGACATCGCCTTTAACCTTTTGGAAGAGTTCGACGGCGTGGCCGTCTATGATCAGCATGTCGTGTCTTACCTCGAACTCTTGCACCTGCCCTACACGGGCTGTAATCCACGCGGACTGATGTTGGCGCGCGATAAAGCGTTAACGAAGAAGGTGCTGTCCTTTCACCGCATCCCGTACCCTGACTTCATCGAAGTCCCTCAAGGACGCGCGGTAAAGCGGCCCAAATGGCTATCTTTTCCGTTGATCGTCAAGTCGGTCAACGAAGAAGCCTCGTTGGGCATCTCCCAAGCCTCGATCGTCGAGGACGACGGTAAACTGAACGAGCGGGTCGCATTTATCCACAATAGCGTGGGGAGCGGAGCATTGATCGAACGGTATATCGAGGGTCGCGAGTTCTACGTAGGAATCATCGGCAACGGACAGTTGCAAGTGCTGCCTGTGTGGGAACTCATCATGGATAAGCTGCCGGAGGACGCCAAACGCATCGCAACCGAGCGGGTGAAATGGAGTCGGACGTATCAGCAGAAGTACGGCATCACCTCACGCGAAGCCGACAACTTGCCGAAAGACAAGACCGAAGAAATCCAGAATCTGGCCAAACGGGTCTATCGCGCGCTCGGACTCAGCGGCTATGCGCGAATCGACATGCGAATGGCCGGTGATGGACAACTTTACGTCCTGGAGGCCAACCCCAACCCCCAGATCGCGGAAGATGAAGACTTTGCCGATTCGGCTAAAAAGGCCGACTACCATTACAAAGAGTTACTCCAAGAAATCTTGAACGTCGGCCTCCGCTGGCGCCCCGCCAAAGCGGCGTGATCGTGAGGTCTTAGCGCGCATAGTTCACGACTGTGCAATGGGGATCAGAGCGCAACTGACAGCACACCATGCGCCTCTGCCATGTCGCTCGTCGAATGAGTACCCATTCCTTGTCAGAGATCAACGAAATTGTTCTCTGAGCCCTATTTCTCTTCTATCTCTCTTAACAACTCCGTACGATCCGTGGGCTTATTTTCGGGGTGATGCCAATGCTTCAGCTTCCGCTTCTGCTCCTGCCGGATGCCCGTTAGGGAACCGCTCTTTCCACAGGCGGTCTTCCCAATAACGCAATCTTTTCAGAGGTTCGGCCTTCTTCTGCTCTTCTTCTGCTATGAGCACGTCTGCTTCCTTCAACTTCTCGCACGCGCTGGCAAAGCCATCTGCGTGCCTTTTTAGACTATCAATGTCGCGATCAACCTCGCGTTCAAGCCTTTTTTCATATTCGGCGTCTGGACCTTCCATTCGCAAAAGGATGGCCCTGCTACCCCGTTTAAGGTTTTCCCGGGCCCGCTTTCTGCCTTCAGGAGTCCGAGCACGTTCCCAATTTTGAATAGCCGTGTCCTTCATCTCGCAGTAAACACTCAATACCAAAATATCGCTGTCATTCTTGTGAAGCACTTTCGCCCGCTGCAGCCGCAACTTCTTTGCCGCTTCTGCTTTCTCTGCGACAGTTGCTTCTTTCGCTTTCCGTTCCTCAATCTTGGCGAGTATCTGAGCCACTTCTTCGACTTTGTTTTTATCTACTAAACATAGCGTCTTAACTTATGCCGCATAGTCGCCGCAGTACGGAGTTGGGTTTGTC
>JAHBWU010000118.1 GCA_019636835.1 Nitrospira sp. | reverse complement strand
TTTATTTTTACCTTTTCCCTTTGCCTACCACTGCACGCATCGGCATTCAAGATCACTGAACCGGCTGCCGGAGCGAAACTTTCCGCCGGAAGCACCGTGACCACGCATGTGGATCTCCGGAAGGATACTGGTATCGTCAAGGTCCGCTACTACTGGTACGGTGAACAGGACGAGGTGTTGGTCGAACAGGACGACTCAACGGCTACAGGCTCCATCGTAGCGCCGGTGGCGATGGTAAGCTCAGCTGAACAGGAACCCGCCTTTGGCGGCCCGCTGAAAGTACCACCGAATAGCATCGGGCCGATGCGTCTGTTGGCAGTGGCCGAAATCTCCCAGGGACGCTTAGAGACCAGATCTATCTTCGATGAAGTCATCGTGAAGGTTGAACCCTCAGCCGCTCTCACAATCATCGATTTTGAAACGGATAAGCCTTTGCACCTAGGCAGAGCAGGACAGTCCTCCGCCTTCGGCCATGTAGACTCGCTGGGCAAGATTTTCGAACTCCCCGTCGTCGCCGACTTTGCCGACGGCGTCACGCGTCGTATCAGCACACCGGCCAGCGGCACCAGTTATACATCCTCCAATGAAAAGGTTATCAAGGTGGTGAAGGATGGCTTGCTTCAAATCGTCGGCAACGGGAAGACCGCTATCACCGTAAGCAATCGCGGTAAGCAAGCTTCTCTCGATGTGGACGTGAATGTGAACGACGAGCCGAACGAACCGCCGATCGCCGATGCCGGCGTGAACAAATCCGTCAAGGCCGGTTCTCGAGTAAAACTAAGCGGACTGAAGAGCCGTGATCCCGAAGGTGAAGCTCTCTACTATAGTTGGAGCCAAGTGCGCGGCAGTAAAGTTTCACTGCTCGACGCCAACAACTCAGAGGCGTCCTTCCTCGCACCAACCGTTTCAGAGCCACGAACGTATCGCTTTAAATTGCGCGTAACGGACAAAAAAGGAGCCGACAGCCTGCCGGCGTTTGTGGATGTGACGGTGGAACCGTGACCAGATGGTTTTCAACGGGCAAGGTCGTTGGCCGCTAGGCTCCCTGTTTCCCCTTGCTTTTCGCAACCACTGCGATCACCTGAAACAGCTTCTCGACTCGGGCCTTGTATTGATTCATGAATTGAGCCGTCCACAACTTGTTGTACTCAATAGCGGCGCTCTTCTTCATTCCCGCATCCTTTTCACCAACCGGAGAGGAATAGTGCGCAATAAGACGGTCCAGCTCATCTTCGCGAAAACTTCTCGAATACGCATGCTTTAAATGGTCATGGAGCGTTTCAACCTGCCCGATCGATTTTCTGATGTCCTTCAAGAATGCGTCGAGAAGCCGTTCGATTTCTTTCTTTTTTTCACCAGCCAGATCAGGGTAAGTACTCGCTATGGATTTTCTTATTTGTTGCTCGTATTCGCTGACATATTTCTGAGTGAGTGAGTCATATTCCGACTCCAGCTCTGAAACTCGAATAAGAGTGAGCAGTTTCTCGACCTTGATTGCTTTCGAGTTCTCGATCGTTGCCGCTTCCGCAACAGCCAAACCAAGAACAAGCGTCACACAACAGAACCAACCCAGTAGGACGACAAACGCAATTCTTACATGATGCATCCCCTCCACGTTATGCATAGGCTTCACCTCTTGCAATCGAGTCTACATCCTCTGAACTGACGGTCAAGGAATATAGAATCTTCTATCGCCTGGCATTGCACAATGAGCATCTTTAATTGCACGTTACACCTTCCCTAAGCGCATCGGTCCGTGGGTTTGGCGAGCACGTTGAAGTTCCTTGATATGCTTCCGCAAGACCGGGCCAAACGAAGAACGCTGCGCTTCACGTTTGAATCCCTCGCTCAGCTGTGCGACCTGATCAATCGCTTCAGCCAGCTGTTCGACCAAGCGCCGCCCTGATCCGGTAAGCCACCCGAGATGATGATCGGCATAGTGCAGGTCTTGAAGCGAGTAGCGGACAGACTCGACTTCCTCCAAGCAACGAAAGCGCGCCCGGTGCAAGTCTCGCTGTGTAAGACCGGCCTTTTTCCATCTCACCGCCCCATTTCGTCCTGAAGCCCAGGACGAAAGTCGCTGGAATAAGAGCGCACCCATGGTGAATGTGAAGGTCGCGTGAAGAATGCCGCGCAACGGCCGGAGGCTCCGCCGCCACGGTGAGTAAAAGATTTGCTGGTTATGGTCCCCCTGATACATGACAGATTTTCTTAATAAGAGGTTCAAATGATGATGGCTGTTTTCATGAATCAGATCGTCAATCAGATCCAGATTGTCACGATCGAAACAGTTGATGAATGACAGTCCTGGTCGATGCCGGTAGCTGAAGCTGACCACTCCCTTCGCCTGCAGCGGGACAATGCGAGAGGTCAGCAGCGTCAGCACATCATGGCCTTCAGGCCAAGCGAGTTTGATGGTTTGCCAAGCACGGGCGAGCCGTGCAACTTGTCGCTGCTCTGTCGGCTTCACTGTCCTTGGCTGACGATTCTTCCCATAGACAAGAGTGTGGCCGACGGTGAGTGGATCGTCTTCGCCGGGGATTGCAAATGTCGGCGCATGATACGCCCACTGCCAGTGCCCCTTTTCTCCCCATCCCAACCAGATCGGGGAAACTATCTTACCTACCTTCACGGCTATGCCGGTCGGTTCCACTCGAAATACCACGCCCCCTGATGCGTGAGGCAAGCCCCGTCGAACATCGTTCGGCGCCTGGCACCACGCTCCAGTTATATCAACCGCGATCGTTCCCGCGGGTTCACTGTGCTCACAATTGTCAGTCAGGGTCCCAGGCACATCCCAATACCTGACCTTCCGCTGTCGATTCCACTTAAGTGTCACCACCGGATCAAACCAGAGAGACTCCTGGGTCAATTCCTGCGCCAATCGCCGACACAGCCCGAACAATCGTTTCTCTAATCCTGTTGCTTGAGGTTGACCGGTCGGAAAGAGATCATCCAGATAGCCATGTTCAAAAAACTTCTCCTGACACTCGTCCAACAATTGTTCTGCAAATTCAGGCCGGTCCTGTTCACTCTTGAGCTGTCGGAGCACATCCAAGAGATACACGAGATCATTCAGCGTCTCGATCCATCCGACGACTTTCCAGTTGGAATATGCTTTTTGTTTGAGGCTTGAGCGGAGACTGTCAAAGAGGTCGGTCGGGATCCCCAATTCTCCGGCGAGGTCAGCGTGGTCTGCATGCACCTCTCGACACAGGTCGACAAACAGCCGCCGCATCGAGAGACGAAACTCATCTTGTAATTGCGCAAGTCGCTGCGAATCGAGAAGGCGCATGGCGGAATGACTACGCGAGAGATGCCGGGAGGACTCTATCGTAGCGGAAGGGTGGGCGCAAGCTTGAAGCACGCTTGCGGGTTTTTACGACAGATCGTACAGTGCGCAGAAGAAGCGTACGGATCAGTGACGAGATTGTCCTCATGAGACTGCATTGAGGCACGGGTCGAGCCTTCGAACCACCAGAGGGATTATCTCATTATGTTGACCGCATCGGATGTGACAGAGGTACTAAGGGAGATTGTCCCTCTTCTCCGAGGCGGTTGGATTCAGAAAATCCAACAACCCACAGACCATACCTTGATACTAGAAGTGCGTGTGCCGGGACAGACCCATCGGCTGTTGATTTCCTGCCGGCCGAGCCTCGCTCGTTTGCATATCACCACTCACTCGCTCGCCAATCCTTCGACACCTCCACCGTTCTGCCAGTTTCTCAGAGCCCATCTGCAGGGAGCGCGAATAGACGATATACGCCAGATTGGGAATGACCGTATCGTTGAATTGCAGATCACCGGGAGAAGTGGAGCGTACATAATGGTGTGCGAATTGACCGGCAACAAGGCCAACATTCTGGTCCTCGATGCCGAACGCCGAGTGCTGAGAGATCTCACCCGCCGACACCGTCTCGCCGGGCAGGTATATGTCCCACCATCTCGGCGCAACACCAACCACGAAACGGCGCCCGGCCGTTTCGCAGGTAAGGGTAAAGGCATGTTCCCTGTTTCAGAGGCGATCGATGCATATTACCGCGAACAGGAAGCCGCACAAACCATCGACCGGATAAAAGAAGAACGTCTGCGCGTCCTCAAGAAAACGCTCAAAAAAGAGCAGCGATTGATTGATGCCTGGCGGAACGACCTATCAAGAGCAACCGCCTATCGAGACTATGCCCGGTATGGAGAATTAATCAAGGCCAACCTCAGTGGAATCAGGAAGGGAACCGATCATATTGCGATGACGGATTATTTCGATGACAGACTTCCGACCATCACGATTCCGCTCGACCCTATGAAATCAGCCCAAGGCAATATGGACGATTACTTTCGAAAGCATCGAAAATATCTCGCCGCCGAACGCACACTCAAGCCACGAATCGAGCAAGCCGAGCACGGCATAGAGCGGTTGCGTCAGGAACTCAAGCAAATTGAGCAAGGAATCTGGACTCCGCCTGCCATCCCCCCTGCCCACCTGAACGCCGCTACCACCATTCGAGCAACCACCAGCAAGGGTCACCTCGCTACTGATCAACGATGTGGCCCGTTCCGCCGGTTTATCTCGACAGACGGGCTGCCCATCTTTGTCGGGCGCAATGCCCGAGAAAATGACGAGCTGACGTTCGGCCTCGCCAAGAGCGACGATCTGTGGCTGCACGCTCGTGGGATGCCAGGATCTCACGTCGTCGTGAGATTAAGCAAAGGAACCGATCCCCCTCAGGAAACTCTCCGTGACGCTGCCATGTTGGCACTCCTCTATAGTGATCTCAAGAAAAGCGGCAAAGGTGATGTGATCTACACGCGACGCAAGTGGGTCAAAAAAGCAAAGGGGCAAGCGCCGGGAGCGGTGATCGTGACCCAGGAAAAATCACTGCACGTCAGTCTTGATAAGAACCGGCTTGCGGCGCTCAAAAACCGAACGAGCTAGGTAGCTTCTCAGTGAATCGCGTTTTCAAGGTTCCTGGAACACCTGTTGAAATGGAATTTTTCCTCGCCCTGTGAAGTCTTCAGCACTATGATGGGAGCGGGAGGACCCACGCATGGAGGAACAGCGGAATGGCCGATCATCAGAGATTTCGCCGACCATTCTCGTCGTCGACGACGAACTCCCAGTCATCAAATTCTGCAAAGCTCTCCTTGAAGGGTCAGGATTTACCGTGCTCGAGGCCGACGATAGCTCCGAAGCGCTCAAGATCTGTACGCAGCATCAAGGACCGATCGATCTACTGCTCACAGACCTGGTTTTACCTCCACCGGCTTTTCAACTAGCTACTAGCTCTAACCAATTCCCGCACGTCAACGGTCATGAACTGGCAGTTCGGGCAACCATGATCCGGAGCGGTCTCCGCATAATTTTAATGTCGGGGAATCCTGACAAGGAACTTGCCAGCCATGGGATCAAACGGGGAACACTCCCCTTTTTGGCGAAACCGTTCGAGCGTGACCGTCTGATCGCCCTCGTGCAAAACGTTCTCGCCCAGCCGGCGCCGACCCTTGCGGTAGAAAATCGGCCACGCGCGGCCAACGATACCGACTGGTTCGGTTGAGCGCGGTGCGACAGCTAAGATCAAGGCTGAGGATTAACAATAACCTTGACTGTTTTAGGAATGTTCCGTCATGAACCATCCGGCAATCGATAACCGCCGATGCTGGCCGGCCGTGGGATCCACGCGGCAGACCCGATGGAATCGGGGGACGGTAAACATGACAAGCGATCCTGGGCGAGGTTCGATGCAATGCGTAGGCACAAGGTTGACAGAACCGGCAGCGCGATCTGCTCGTCGCTCGTAGATGATCAACTCTCCACCCCAATCGGGCTGCCATTCCTCATGAAAATAGGTGACGACCGCGATCCGGCGCTGCGGCGATCGACGGCTCTCTACGAGCCGCCCCTGATGCGTGTCGTCATGGGTCAAGAGACAGTCGCCGGCGGAATACGAATAGTAATTGAATCCTACATGACGCCTGATGATATCCGGAAAGGATTCAATATGGTCGCGAACACAGGGGAGTTGTAGCCGCGACAGAAATCGCTGACTCTCCGGGCCGATTTCAGCCTTTGCCCAGTTGCCGGAATTCGGAAAGTCTTCCCGAACATTCGGCAAATCGGAAAGGCTTTTCCAGGACGCCCGGTTCATCTTTTCCCGAAAGAACTGTCGCTCGTCCGGCGACCAAAAGTTTTCCACAATCAGTACCGGATTTCTCTGGAATGAGAATGACGGTAAATCGGCCTGTCGTATTGTCGATTGCGCAACGTTCATGTCTCTTCACAGTCCTTGAGATGAATCGTGCCCGCTATCAGCCTCGGCCTATTATCCTCCAATTCTATTGACCAAAAAAAGAAGGGGTCGCCACTCTCCATGGCAACCCCTTCGTTCTCCGCACGAGATTGATCAATTACCAGCGATCGCGCTTTCCACCGCCTCCGCTCCGACCGCCACCACCGCCGAATCCACCACGTCCCCCGCCGCCTGTACGCGGTTCTTGAGGACGCGCTTCA
>JAHBWU010000117.1 GCA_019636835.1 Nitrospira sp. | reverse complement strand
CGTTAACTACCCACACGATTTCCTGAAGAGCCACAAAAGGATTGGAAGCCTGGTTGAGGTAGGAAAGAGCTAGCCAAGTCGCCCCTATCTAGAACGCAGGCTTATCCGGCAGGCTGTCGAGGTGGAGTCGAAACTCACCAGCTTTCGCGTCGGCTACGTAGCGCCTCAACGCTTCGCTGACCACAGGAAAGGCCATTGTCTCCCAGGGAATGTCTGAGAGAGAAAACAATCGGACGTCCAAGCTTTCCGGTCCCGCCTGAAACACCGGCGTCTTCATTCGACCACGAAACACTAGGTAGACCTGTCCGATATTGGGGAGACTCAGCACGGCATAGAGTCCGGTAATCCTGACATCTGCATGGGCCTCTTCCAGAGTTTCGCGCACCGCCGCTTGTTCCGTACTTTCGCCAAGCTCCATGAATCCCGCCGGGAACGTCCACAGCCCGAGACGAGGTTCGATGGCCCGACGGCACAAGAGGATTTGATCTTCCCATTCCGGAATACAGCCTGCGACGATTTTGGGGTTGTGATAATGAATGCGCTCGCACTGGTCGCACACGTGCCTGGGCAGATTATCTCCGAGCGGAATTTTATGCGTGACCGATGCGCCACAGTGGCTGCAGTAGTTCATGAGAACATGCATCGAGTCTGGACACGAACGACTCACGACCCAAACACTGAGCATGGATAGCACAAACGCGCGTTGCTTTGCACGCCGACGCTAGACTCGGTCCTTCACGATGACAGCACAAGCAGACCGGTATGGAAGAGAGCAATGGCCTAGCACGAGTCGAGAATGACGGCAGGCTGGACTATCCTGGACACACGAGCGGCTCAATGGGATGATTGGGCCGCGAGACCGCCCAGACCAACCTCCCTCAAGGTTCGCTTGCCGCAGAGCACGAATCAGGGTCGGCCGATGGCAATGCTCAGCGGTTAGGGTCCCAACTGATCGACGCTGATCGTGACATCGAACCCACCCCGGTTATTGGTCAGGTCGTTGTCACCGTCATTCAGACAGAACTCCAGGGGGCCGCCGGCTGTCGTGGTGAACTGCGTATTGGTTCCTCCCTGGACCAGCTGTGATCCGATCCGGAACACGACGGAGTACTCTCTAAATCCCGGAAATGGAAAGGGGGGATTGGCAGCCATCCCAGGCCTGCCGTCTGCGTCATGGACGCAGCCCGCTGCGAAACAGCCGAAGTTGATGCCTCTGAAGGTGACCCCTGGCGTTGGACTAAAGGTGACTGCCACCAATGAAACATGTACCAGCATGCGCGGGATCATGCCAGGCAAGCTAGAGACGGTTTGGCAGACACCGGCTGTGCCGGGAGGCGCAGGCTGGGCCCATCCTATCCGCTTCTCGCGCGGATCGGCTTGGAATCGCCCTCTGATCTTGCCCTCGCAGCCCACACCTTCCACCGTGACGGTCTTTCCACCGCCCCACCCGTTGTAAGCATGCTGCAGATACCGGGTCTCGATGTTCGAGGTTTCAAACTCGATGTGTTGACCCGGCACAGGGACAACTCTTAGCTCAATTGTTCCATCTCCCCAATCCACATTGACACTTTGGCATGTCCCACGGCCCTCTAGTACGAACAATTGATTATTCCCCATCGTAATCGATGATGCACTATCTCCGAGCCGAATCCCCTGGAGCAGGTTGACTGTACCGTTGACCGTATTACAGCCGTTGAGCGCAGGTATGATCACTATGAACAACATGACGCCAAGCCATTTCATTCTGAAAGACTCGAATCTACTCATGCGTCACCTCCTGATGAAAGCTCATTAGTCCACGCGGCCATAGTCTTATCGGTCTTTTGGAACACGCAACACAACGTCGCCTCCCCTTTGTTTGAGAAACTCAAGTCGCACCGCCGGCAATTGGCATTCCAACTTCACAAGCGAATGGGGATGAGCACGGATACCACAAACACTTGCTGTTTGCACGCCATGCAGACCGATTGAGTAGAAGATCCTCTCATCACGGAATGCTGGGAAAACCAAGCAGAGTGTATCGACCTCGTTTTCTCGTTTCATAGTCAGAGACGCGAAACGCTTTTGTGACGATTAGTTATCGTTAACCCGGATTTCCCTCCCTTGACTTCCACGTCGGGGAACCTATCAGGTTGTTATAATGTTATGAACCTTGAGGAAGGATGGACTTCCATGGAAAATAATAATGTGTTGTCGACGTTGCCGATACTCCCGGTCAAACGGACAGTGTTGTTTCCAGGAGTGATGATGCCGCTGACAGTCGGGCGGGAGCGGTCTATCGCCGCCGTCAACGCCGCAATGAAGACCGAAGAGAAGACGATCGTCGTGGTGGCGCAGCGAGATCCCCAAGCCGAAGAACCGGCACTCGCCGAGTTGTATTCCATCGGCACGAAGGCGATCGTCAAGCAAATCGGCCAGTCGTCGGAGGGAACAATCCACGCGCTGGTTCAAGGGCTGGATCGAGTCGTCCTCCTGAAAGAAGAACGGTCCACCCCCTACTCCATCGTGCGTGTCCGTTCTTTGGGGCGTCCCACGGACGGTGGACCGGAAGTCCAAGCGCTTCACCGAGCCATTCAAGAACTTGTGTCGGACTTGCCGAGACTGATCCAGGCCCCCGGCATCCAAGAAGTCGGCGCGGTGCTGAGCAACGAGGACGATTCCGTGGCGCTTGCCTATCGCATTGCCTCGCTCGTCAATCTCAACGTGGTGGAAGAACAGCGATTACTCGAAAGTTCTTCGACGTTGGATCTCCTTCGCAGCCTCTACGCCGCGTTGTCGAAGGAAATTCAAATACTGCAGTTGCGGGAAAAGATCGCCAAGGATGCGCAGACCAAAATCGGCAAGAACCAACGGGAATACATCTTGCGCGAACAACTGAAAGCCATCCAGGACGAGCTTGGCGAAGGCGAGGGCGAGGAGAACGAGGTCGCTCGGTTGAAAATGCAGATCGCTGAAGCCGACTTACCCGAGCCTATTCGCAAGGAAGTCGAACGCGAGGCCGCTCGGTTGAGCAAGGTACCGCCGACGTCGCCCGACCATCAGGTCTTGAGGACGTACCTTGAGCTGGTTCTTGAACTCCCGTGGAAGAAGGCATCAGAGGAACATCTCAATCTTTCAACGGTCCGGCAGGTGTTGGAAGAAGACCACTATGGAATCAAGGAAGTGAAAGAACGTATCGTCGAACACCTGGCGGTCTTGAAACTCAACCCGACAGCGAAGGCCCCCATTCTCTGCCTCGTCGGTCCTCCCGGTGTCGGGAAGACAAGCTTGGGGCAATCAATTGCAAGAGCAATGGGTAGGACATTCGAACGATTCAGCCTTGGCGGGGTCCATGACGAAGCCGAACTGCGCGGTCATCGTCGTACCTATGTCGGTGCGTTACCAGGCCGCATCATTCAGGCCATCCGCCGGGCCGGCGTCAACAATCCGGTTTTGATGCTTGATGAAGTCGACAAGATGGGGCGTGATTTCCGAGGCGATCCGGCCTCGGCGCTATTGGAAATCCTGGATCCGGCGCAGAATCATACATTCCGGGATCATTACTTGGATCTGCCGTTCGATCTGTCGAAGGTGTTCTTCATCACTACAGCCAACACCCTTGATACCATCAGCCAACCCTTGTTGGATCGGATGGAGGTGATTCGCCTTCAGGGCTACAGCGAGCGCGAGAAGGCCGAAATCGCCCGACGCTATCTGTGGCCGAGACGGCTCAAAGAGGCAGGCATCGAGGGTGGCCAAGCAGTGCTCACGGACGAGGTGCTGAATCTCGTCATCTCGCGTTATACCCGTGAAGCCGGTGTGCGCCAACTTGAACAGATGCTGGGACGATTGACCAGAAAAGTGGCCTTGACGTTCGCGGACCTTCCTGAAGGCCAAGAGCGACAACCCGTTGCCATTCGGACCGACCTTCTCGGCGAGTGGTTAGGCTCCGAGCGGTTTATGCCGGAAGAGGCCCGGAAGAATCTGCCTCCCGGCGTCGCAACCGGCCTGGCCTGGACCCCGACCGGAGGCGATGTGCTTTATATCGAAACAACCCTGCTCCCCGGCAACCACGATTTGACTCTGACGGGCCAGTTGGGCGACGTCATGCAGGAGTCCGCGCGTGCAGCCAGGAGCTATCTCTGGTCGCATGCTGAGAGCATGGGTTTGGACATCTCTCGGTTTAAACGGAACGGGATCCATATTCACGTGCCGTCCGGAGCCATTCCGAAAGATGGCCCATCGGCCGGTATCACGATGGCGACTGCGCTCGCATCAGTTTACGAAGGCAAGGCCGTACGCAGCGATACGGCCATGACAGGGGAAATCAGCTTGAGCGGACTGGTCTTGCCCGTGGGCGGCATCAAAGAAAAAGTGCTGGCGGCGCATCGAGCTGGAATCAAACGGATCATTCTGCCGAAGGCCAATGAAAAAGATCTCAAGGATGTCCCGCAAGAGGTGCGCGACCAACTCACTTTCATCTTGGCAGAACGGATTGAAGAAGTGCTGCCCGCGGCCTTTAATCCGGACTCGGAGTACGGGCCGGCGGGAAGTAGGAGTGAGCCTGTGGAGACTGCAGACACCGCAAAGGATGTTTAACGTGCATGATTCACGAACGCTTCTGCTGTAATCGTGGATTCGCCGCTATGACAAGCCTGGACGTGATCCGAAAGCGTCCAGGCACTCGGGCTCGCTTGGCGACTGCGCGATTTCACGACGAACCGTCGTGAATCATACGCGTTAAGCCTCGTAGAAAGCGCGGACAATCTGTGTCATATTGAACAGCATGGCGTGCCGACGCGTATAGACGGCATGGCCATAGTAGTGGTCGCGGGGGTTTGTCGAACCGGTGCTATCCTTGTAATCGACGAGGAGACAGCGTCCTTCGCTCGGAAAGCGCACGGCTCGCCTGGCACACTCCAGCCACCGTTCGAACCCATCGTACGGCTCGACCATCTCCCAAATCCTCTTGTTTGCTCCCTTGGCCGGCTCAGTCGGAGGGACGGCATCACTGCCCGCGACCGCCAATTCTTGAACATAATCTCCGCCCCAGGCGATCGGCATTTCCATGGTAATTTGAGGGAGCTCCATCTTCGCCAGCCAACCTTTTCCATCCGTCCGCAAGTTCCGGTGATTCACGACGTGCAGCAGCTTCCCGATACCGGACGGATCCCACCCATAGCGGATCGGCGTACCAAAGGTCACCATGTCGAGCGCGACTCCGTCAAAGGCCGACGCCTTCGCGAGTAATGACTCAACGAGTTTGATCATACCGGTGAGCTTAGTCTGATTTGTCTGGTCGGCATAGTCGGTCAGAATCTCGAGGAGCCTTGGTCGACCGGTGATGGGGCTGGGACAGAGCAGATTCGACACCAGCGCCAGGACCAATCCGGCTTGTCCGTGAGCCTGGATCAAAATTCGATGCCCCTTTCCTAACTTCTGATGCTGACAGAGCTTGTATAATTCAGCGAGGAGGGACACGGCGGCGAGCGCCCTCCCTAGATGGTGGTGCTCCGATGACCAGAGCAGCCTGACGCAGGAGATCGGTTGGGTCAGATTCTTATTGAGGGCCTTCTTGATCGATTCGACATCGGCATTCGCAAAATTGCCCGCGTCTCCGATCTGCTCGTCGAGCAGAGTCTTCGTCACATCATCGTCCGGAAGCGGGGGCTTAAGCCCCCCAGGCAGCAACGGAATACCATTGTCGCCTTCGCGCATGGCTGCGAGCAACGCATCGACACCAGACACGCCCCTTGAATAACCCCGCTTGAGTCCGCCTGCTTCATCCAATCGCTGCATGCCGAACACATCGGTGCCACAGAGCGAACCATGCAGGAAGACCACGCTTGCAACACCGGCATGGGACAAGGCTGCCCCATACCTGCCCATGGTTTCCGCCCAAACCGGCGAATCCGGAGATACGACATCCGCCGAATCGACAACCTTCAATCGGTCGCCGGGGTTCTTTCGTGACAGCTCATCGTGCTGAAAATTATTCTCGATCGGCATAGAGAGACTTCTCTTACCTGAAAACGAGCAAAAAGCACAACGCGGTGGGGGCGACTGAACCGTTCACAAGCCCTGCGGGCAGGACAACGAAAAAGAGATGGCCTGATCAAGAGACGCGACCTCAACGCCTGGCACCACCCCACCGATACGGTCGTTGCGTGCAAGACAGGAATGGAAATCTTCCTAGTGATAGTTTCCGTATGGGTATTGACAAGCGGGTATACCCGCTCATAGCCTAGCACCCTCGTTCATGCATGTGAATCCGCACCCTAGCACATTCGGCAAGGCGCCATGCAGCCTGATACGAGCGGTCGAACCATTTCCCCGTACGCAGCCCTCTCGTTGCACCCCCTCACGTCATTCCGCAGAAATGCACCAGTCCGATCGCACCGAGTCAACAAGCCAGGTCGTTCCGACCTGAACTCTTCTTAGTCGCGGTGGCATTGGAGGATGAAGCTGTGCGAGCCAAGAGGGCAAGAGTCAATGGCTCAGCGGTCTAATGAATCAATGACTCAATGAACCCATGTGAAAGTCAGTCGGTGCATCAATAGAACCAGGGAGGCGCATCATGCAGAACAGAAGAACGAGGTGGCTGAGTGGGATCGGAGCGGTGGGTCTGGTGGCAGGCGGACTGCTGGTCGCCGGCTGTGGGTCCAGCGACGCGCGGCCATCGCGTAAGGCGTGCCAACGGACTTGTCGGGGGTGACCCAGGCATGGAATAAG
>JAHBWU010000116.1 GCA_019636835.1 Nitrospira sp. | reverse complement strand
AAAAAAAACCATATTCAAGGTTCGGTCTGAAATGCTAAATTGACCGTCTTATGCCGACGCCGTTCAGCCACATCGAAGACGCCATCCGCGACATCAAGAAGGGAAAGTGCATCATCTTGGTGGACGACGAGGATCGGGAGAATGAGGGTGACTTGGTCATTGCCGCGGAGAAAGTCACTCCGCACGTGATCAACTTCATGGCCACGCATGCCCGAGGCCTGATTTGTCTAGCCCTGACGCCTGAACGGGTTGAAGAACTGCAATTGCCCCAGCAGGCTTCCGAGAATACCGCGACGTTCGGGACCGCCTTTACTGTCTCGATCGATGCACGAAAAGACGTGACGACGGGAATCTCAGCCGCCGATCGAGCCACGACGATTCATGTGGCGATCGACTCAAAATCTAAACCCAGTGATCTTGCCCGACCCGGTCATGTCTTTCCACTCAAGGCACAGACAGGTGGAGTGCTCCGACGCGCTGGGCAAACCGAGGGATCTGTCGACTTGGCTAGATTGGCAGGGCTGCGCCCCGCTGGGGTGATATGCGAGATTATGAACGTGGATGGCACCATGGCCCGTGTACCAGAGCTGACGAAGTTTGCCAAGACCCATAAGCTGAAGATGGTCACGGTCAAAGCCTTGATCGAATACCGCATGAGGAGAGAGACCTTCGTCAAACGTATGGCAAGCGCACGGTTGCCCACGACGTTTGGCGAGTTCGAGGCGGTGGCGTTCGAGAATCAGATCGACGGGGTGACGCACATTGCCTTGGTGAAGGGTCCGGTCGACAGCGGGGCACCGACACTCGTCCGCGTACACTCCGGATGTTTGACGGCTGACGCGTTAGGATCGCTGCGTTGTGATTGCCGCGATCAGTTGCATTCCGCGATGGAGATCATTCAGAAGGAGGGCCGAGGTGTTCTCCTGTACCTGAACCAGGAAGGCCGAGGAATTGGGTTGCTGAATAAAATCAAGGCCTATGGATTACAAGATGAAGGCAGCGATACGGTTGAAGCCAATCTGCAACTCGGATTCAAGGCGGATCTCCGCGACTATGGAGTCGGCGCGCAAATTTTGGCGAATCTCGGCCTGCACCAGATCAAGTTGATTACGAATAACCCCCGCAAGATCGTCGGGATCGAAGGCTATGGTCTTAAGGTCGTCGAACGTGTTCCCATTGAGATTCCTCCGCGCGCCGCGAATGTCCGGTATCTTCGGACGAAGAAAGCGAAGCTGGGGCACCTTCTCAAGAAAGTTTGACCGGCCTCTGCAACTCAAGTCCCATCCCTGGGACAAGACCGTTATTGAAAGATGAAGCATAGAAAAATGAGTGGCTCAGCGGCAGGATTTCGAATCGGCGTCGTCGCTGCGAGGTTCAATCAACAGATCACGAACAAATTAGTGAATGCCTGCGTCAATACGCTGACCGCCCATGGTGTCCGTAAAGAGAATATGAATGTCGTGCGGGTACCGGGGGCGTTCGAAATTCCACTTGTTGCGCGCCTCATGGCCAAGTCTGGTCGGTTTGATGCGATGATCTGCCTAGGTGCGGTCATTCGGGGTGACACCCCGCATTTCGAGTACATCAGTGCCGAAGTCAGCCGGGGCATCGGTCAGGCGGCTTTAGACTCCGATGTTCCGATCATCTTCGGGGTGTTGACCACTGAGACGGTTGCGCAGGCAATGGAGCGTGCGGACACGAAGAAATTCAACCGTGGCGGCGACGCCGCGAAGTCCGCGATCGAGATGGTGAAGGTGATGAGACAAGTGAAGAATGTGGGACAAAAATCAGCCGCGCGGCGGCCTGCGAACTAGCGCATGGGAGCTCGTCATCAGGCGCGCGAGCGGGCCTTGCAGATCCTGTTTCAGCATGACATTCACGGGAAGGCCGACGTGCATCTTGACGAGTTTTGGCGTGAATACTCGGCCTCCGATGAGTCAAAAGCATTCGCGGAACAGTTGGTGCGGGGTGTGTTGGAGCACAAAAAAGACCTTGATGCCACCATCGGTAAGTACGCGACGAATTGGACGGTGAGCCGCATGCCGATTGTCGACCGCAATATCTTGCGTGCCGGACTGTACGAGTTGCTGTGGTTAGATGAGGTGCCTGCGAAGGTCACGATGGACGAAGCCATCGAACTCGCGAAAAGTTTCGGCGATGACGACGCCTCAAAATTTGTGAACGCGGTTCTGGATAAGGCTTTGGCGACCGAGTCGCGGCTGGCTGCGAAGCGGGCGGACCCTGATCGGGGAATCTGGAGGAGAGCGGAGAGTGATTGAACGGTATACGCGTCCACAGATGAAGGCTATCTGGGATCTGAAGCATAAGTATGAGATCTGGTTGGAGGTCGAACTGCAGGCCTGCGCGGCCTTTGAGCAGGTCAAACAGGCGCCACGTGGGACGGCGGCGAAAATCCGGAAGAAGGCCAAGATCGATGTCGAGCGGATTGCCGAAATCGAAAAGGTTACGAAACATGATGTGATCGCTTTCCTCGAATCGCTCATGGACACGGTAGGGCCGGAACATCGGTTTCTCCATATGGGACTCACGTCCTCGGACATTGTCGATACCTCGCTTGCCATACAAATGACCGAAGCGCTCGATCTGATCTTGAGGGAAATTGATGAACTCCTCATCGTGCTGAAACAGCAGGCGTTCCGCTACAAGAACCAAGTGATGGTGGGACGGTCACATGGCATTCACGGGGAGCCGATCTCATTTGGTCTGAAGATGGCGCTCTGGTACGAAGAAGTCCGCCGCCATCTAGAGCGGTTACGACAGGTGAGAAGCGAGATTGCGGTCGGCAAACTGTCCGGCGCCATGGGGACCTTCGCCCATCAGGGACCAGACGTTGAAGAATATGTGTGTGCCAAGCTCGGCTTGAAGGCAGATCCCGTCTCGAACCAGGTTGTCCAGCGAGACCGCCATGCGTCTTATGCGACGGCCCTCGCCTTGCTTGCGGCAAGCATCGAGAAGTTTGCCACCGAGATCCGCCACCTTCAGCGCACGGAAGTGCTCGAAGCCGAAGAGTTTTTCTCCGAGGGGCAAAAGGGATCGTCGGCGATGCCTCACAAACGGAATCCGATTGTCTCGGAGAATCTCTGCGGTTTGGCGCGACTCGTGCGGGCCAACAGTGTGGCGGCGATGGAGAATGTGGCCCTATGGCATGAGCGCGACATCAGCCATTCGTCGGTCGAGCGGGTGATCATGCCGGACAGCACGATTTTGATCGATTACATGCTTGCCAGAGTCACTGATCTGATCAAGCACTTGGTCGTCTATCCCGATCGGATGAGGCGAAATCTGGAATTGACCGGAGGGCTCGTGTATTCGCAGCGGCTGCTGTTGGCCTTGGTTGAGAAGGGAGCGCAGCGAAAAGAGTCATACGAAGCGGTTCAGCGCAATGCCATGGCCTCCTGGAGGGGAGGTGGCGCATTACAAGAATTGGCCGGTAAAGACCCTTTTATCTCACGGCATCTGAAGAACGGTGAGATTGCCGCCTGTTTTAACCCCACATACTATCTGCGCCACCTCGATCGGATCTATCGGCGGGTGTTCGGACGGGACCGCCCTCATTCGCCCGGTGTCAGGAGGAAGAAGACGAGATCATGACTCGATCATGTGTTACGGCCCTGATGCTTATTGGGTTGATGGTCGGTTCTTGGCTGTCCGATGCTCATGCTGCAGTGGGTCGTGAGAAACTTCTCACGGAACCCGGAGTCTATGGCACCTTTGCCGTTTTCGCGCTCGATGAGGCGTGGGTGAAACAAGACCCCGCGATGCGGATCGTCAATCTGACGTCGCTCAAAGGTGTGGTGGAACAGCATCGGGAGCATGTGGCAATCGATCTGTATCTGCTTCGAGGGCTTTCCGATCACGCCGACCTCATGTTCAGGATTCATGCGGCGGAATTGCGCGAGACGCAGGAGTTTCTCCTGGATCTGAAGAGCAGCCAATTCGGCAAACACCTCAAGAGAGTCGGGATCATGCACGGGCTCACCAAACAACCGAATTATGTGCCGGAATTCCCGGATCAGATGAAGGCTGACTTACAGGCCATCAGCGAGCCCGGCCAGAATCCATACGCAATCGTGATTCCGATCCGGAAATCAGCCGAGTGGTGGGGGCTGGATCAGGAGAAACGAGCTGCGATGATGCAGGAACATACTGCCGCGACGCTGCCCTACTTGAAGACGGTCAAACGGAAGCTCTATCACTCCAGCGGACTGGACGATCTGGACTTCATTACGTATTTTGAAACCTCCAAGCTGGAGGACTTTCACAGCCTGGTGCTGTCGCTCGAGAAAGTGCGGGAATTCCGCTATACACGGCGATTCGGACATCCGACCATACTCGGTACGATGAAATCGTTGGACGAGGTTGTAGAACTGTTGGCGCAGTAAGCTGAACCACTGAGGTCCGATCATGGCGACGGGAGAGCTTCTTTACGAAGGCAAGGCGAAAAAGATCTTTTCGACGGGAAATCCTGATCAGGTCGTGCAGTACTTCAAGGACGATGCGACAGCCTTCAACGCACAGAAGCGCGGCATCATCGTCGAAAAAGGCATCATTAACAATAAAGTCTCCGAGCGGCTTTTTCGGCTCTTGGAACAAAACGGCATACGGACACATTTTGTGGAGCGATTGAATGACCGGGAAATGCTCACGAAGCGAGTCAGAATCGTACCAATCGAGGTCGTGATCCGGAATGTTGTGGCGGGTAGTTTGGCCAAGCGGCTCGGACTGAAGGAGGGGGGCCGGATCGATCCGGCGGTTGTTGAATTCTATTATAAGAACGATGCGCTGGGAGACCCGCTTGTGAATGATGATCATCTGCGGCTGATGAATGTGGCGACACCAGGCATCTTGCGGGAGCTGCGTGAACTGGGCCAGGCAGTGAATAAGCTCCTCAACCCCTTCTTCGCTGAACGGAAGATGCAGCTGGTCGATTTCAAGCTCGAGTTCGGGGTATTTCACAATAAACTGATCCTGGCGGACGAAATTTCTCCGGACACCTGCCGTTTCTGGGATATGACGACTGGTGAGTCGATGGATAAAGATCGATTCCGAAAGGATATGGGGAAGATCGAGGAGGCGTATCAGGAGGTGTTGAAACGTGTGTGTGGATAGTGGAGACCTGAGCCTTGTCCGTTCAAGCACGTCAACCCGACCGCACTAAGTTTCGCTGTCGCTCGGCACGCGAAACTTGTTCCGTTTCAAGCGGAGCTTAAACGGAACATCGAACATCGCGAGCCATCCGCAACGCGGACCGCTCGGGCTCAACGAGTGCGGGGGCCGAGTTTCCGTGATATCGCGGGACAAGGCCCAGAGTCTCCTCCTGATCTTTGGGGGAAAGAAAAGATGCTGCGGGCGTATTTGAATTATGGCCTGATCGCATCGGTGGTCGTTTGGGCGGCCATCGTTGGGATGATGGCCTATCGATTGAACGAGTCGCCCTGGCGCTGGGCGTTCGTTGGGTTGGTGTTTGCCGGCGGGTTGACCGTCGCGGCCATATTGTGGATCAAGAAATACGTGGATCGGTTGAACAACACCGAAGAGAAGCAGGAGAGCAAGTCGTGAAAGCCAAAATTCATGTAACGCTGAAACAAGGCATCTTGGATCCGCAAGGTAAAGCCATCGAACATGCGTTGGACTCATTGGGGTTTAAGAATGTGTCGAATGTGCGTGTCGGGAAGTATATGGAGTTGGATCTTCAGCAGACAGATACGGCGAAGGCTGAGGTCGAGGTGAAGCAGATGTGTGAAAAGCTCCTGGCCAATACGATCATCGAAGAGTATCGCTACGAATTGCAAGGCTGACCTCATCTCAACCGTCCTTCTTGAGGGTCTATGAACATCGGTGTCGTTGTTTTCCCCGGCAGTAATTGTGACCACGATTGTCGGTACGTCTTTCGTGACGTGCTGGGGCAAAACGTGACGATGGTATGGCATAAGGAGACATCGTTGGCCGGTGTGGATGCGGTGATCCTGCCGGGTGGATTTTCGTATGGTGACTATCTCCGGACTGGCGCGATCGCTCGGTTTTCTCCGGTCATGCAAGCAGTCAAACAATTTGCGTCCGAGGGAGGATTGGTGCTCGGGATCTGCAATGGATTCCAGATTTTGCTGGAAGCGGGTTTGTTGCCCGGCGTCATGTTGCGAAATAAGTCGTTGCACTTTATCTGCCGCGAGACCTACGTCAAAGTGGAGAACGCTGCGACGCCGTTTACGAATGACTGCAGGTCCGGGCAGGTGCTCAAAATCCCAATCGCTCATGCAGATGGGAATTACTACACCGATCCAGTGACATTAGCCGGCCTTCAAGCTAATGCACAGGTCATTTTCCGTTATTGCACGGCTGATGGGAAGGTGACGCCGGAGGCTTGTCCGAACGGCTCGCTCGACAATATCGCCGGTGTCCGAAATGCGGAAAGCAACGTCCTGGGGATGATGCCGCATCCTGAACGATGTGCCGAGGCGATGCTTGGAAACGAAGACGGGCGGGCGATCTTCCAATCGATGATCGCGTTTTTGGAGCGAAAGAATGTGGCAGGAGTTCGGTAAACGCTTCAACCTTTGAGAAAGTCTGTATAAGACAGATGGTTCTGTCGGTGTCGGTCTCCGGAGGATTGAAGATGGAAAGAGGTCGCGGTAAAGTATTGAGTCGGTTCGTGCGCATCAGTCTTACATTTCTTTTCTTTCATATAAACGAGGAGGGTTGCGATGAGACGTGTAGGTGCAGTATTGGCGGCAGTCGGTCTGTTGACTTTGGGTGCCGGTGTCGATGTTTGGGCAGCGGCAGATGACGGCAGTCAGGTGACGATCACCAGCCCGGCAGAAGGAGCCGTCGTAAA
>JAHBWU010000115.1 GCA_019636835.1 Nitrospira sp. | reverse complement strand
GTTGAAATCTTCGAAGCCTCGTGTATTGCCACCACTTATGGAAGTTTCCAAAAAACGCGCTGTCTTTTCGTAATGCAGCGGCACCGTATTGCGGGCCGTGGATCGCTCATATAACTCACACCAGCTCAAATCGAAGTTGATCGGTTTATGGCTATTCACCTTGATCCATGAATCTCCAATCTTTGTCTGGGATGCCTTCGCCTGAGCGATGCTCTGATTGCTCAATGCAGAAAGAGTCTCGTTCTCGTGAATCTGCCAAACGAGTGTACAGAGAAGGTGGATTAGGTAGTTCTTCATTTCTGGTCGGCGGATCTCGAAGGCGCTAGCCAGAAGCTTCCGTGCCACCATGTCGATAATGCGTTTACGAGTCAGATGGACGTTTAGAGGACATATGTCCACAGCCCATATGGTGTGAATTGTAGTTGCCACCGCGTGTAGGGCGGGCTGATCAATTCCCGTTTTGACGTATTTTATGACGAGAGCATTTATTCGACGCTCCACGATTGCTAAGGCGATGTTGCCGTGACCACAGGCAGGCTCAAAGAAGACGATATTCTCGTCCGACCAGAGTTTCTCATCGAACAAGGTAAGTATTTGCTGGACATACTGTTCGGGGGTGAAGACTTCACCCATGTCCTTGATTCGTTCTCGATTGCGGTGATGTTCAATAGTGCTTAGAACGGAATGTTGATCGCCTGTTTTATCTCGGTCCGATGGGAGCTTTCGATCGTGCTTCACAAAGGGAGGACAATTACTCGACCGGATTTGTTCGGATTTCCCGGTTCCAAGCATCTTTAATGACCTACGCTTCGGCTCATGACTCAGGCGTCAATGCTTATCTGTGCTTTCTTCGGCGGATCGGGATGCGAACTTTAGTAATGCTGATCTAGGCTTGTCTGAGGGACTGGCGTAGTTGAGGCTAGTAGGGGTGGAACTAAGCGATCGGGACGCTTCTTTGAGAAAGTGCGGAGACTGAGGGTGCGCGCGTTGCGGTGTGGCGTACGTGCTGAATGCTCTATGTGCCCGCACCGACACTGGCTGTCGCCCATCAGACCCAATACATCTACGAAGATTTGAACGCGCTGTGCAAGTGATCGATGGGCAGGGGAATATCGCCACCCATACTTATTGACGCCGTAGAGTTCCTATTATCCTCAGAATACCCCCGATCATTAGCCGGCGACGTCCTTCCTCTCAACCCGCCTCCGTGACTATGGCGTGTTGGCGCAGTGACCAACCGCCATCCCACTAGGCATATTTTTCACTGAGCCTGGTAAGAATAGCCTAATAATATCCTGTCAGTGATGACGACTTCCCTCATTCCTTCTTCCATCGGTATTCAGTCTTCTTAATCTCCTAAGGAATTGACTCATTTCTGATCGTCCGTTGGTACTTATCCCACCAATAGCTCGTCGGTGCGCCTGGCATGATGGTTGCTGTCCCTCACTCGAAAGCAAAAGGAGTCGGCAGTATGAATCGAGGTATCTATCCGATCTTGTCCGGAGCACTGGCCCATGAGCGGCGGATGCAGGTTTTCGCAAACAACATGGCCAATGTGAATACCGCTGGTTTCAAGCAGGACGAGCAGGCCTTCAAGGCCATATTCCCACGATACCACGCGGTCGTTCCCACCGGGGGCCAAGCGATGGGATTGGCCCAACAGATCATGGCCAGGCCGTTTGGACCGACTGAGCGCGCATTTGTCGCGCCGCACCGGATCAAGACCACATTCGAGCCGGGTCGCATCCGATTGACCGGCAATCCATTGGACGTCGCGATTCAAGGACGAGGGTTTTTTGAGGTACAGACGCCTCAAGGGCTTCGATATACCCGCAACGGCATGCTCTCGCTGGACAACCAACGTCGGTTGGTGACCGGACTTGGCTATCCCGTGATGGGGACGAAAGGGGAGATCACGATTCCTCCCGGAAAATTGGAAATCACGACACAGGGAGCCATCAAAGTGGACGATAAACCTGTGGCGACCATTAAAGTCATGGAATTTGAGGATGACGACATGCCGCAGAAGTCGTCGGAAGGGCTTTTCTTTTCGGAGAAAGGCACAGTGGCCAAGAATCCGCAGATTCAGGTCGGTCACATCGAAGAGTCCAACGTCAATTCCATCGGCGAGATGGTCAAGATGATTGAGGGCATGCGCAACTATGAATCGACGCAAAAGCTGATTCAGACGCTTGATCGGATGGCTGAGGTCGCGATTCAAGATGTAGGACGAGTGCTATGAAACAGAAGGCGTATGGTCGATGGCCTGTAGCTGATGAGGGATCTCTTGTCATCAGCTATGTGCGATCAGCTCTTCCCTGGAGGATTCTATGATTCGAGCTATGTGGACAGCGGCGACCGGAATGACGGCTCAGCAAATCAACGTCGACACCGTCGCCCATAACCTTGCTAACGTCAACACCAATTCCTTCAAACGCAGCCGCGCTGAGTTTGCAGACCTGCTGTATCAAATTCAGCGACTCCCAGGCACCAATGCATCCAACATCGGAGTCTTTCCTGTCGGCATCCAGGTGGGAGCCGGAGTTCGTCCAACGACGGTGGCGAAAGAATGGATGCAAGGCAATATGCGCCAAACGAACAACGAACTGGACTTAGCGATCGACGGCAACGGCTTTTTCCAAGTGTCTCGTCCCGACGGAACGATCATGTACACCAGAAATGGTTCCTTCAAACGCGACAACGTGGGCAACCTCGTGACCGGCGACGGCGATCTTCTGAATCCCGTGATTACGATTCCTTCGGGGGCGCTCAAAGTAGACATCGGTCAGGACGGCACAGTCTCCGTGTTGCTGCCAGGCGTCACTCAAGCTTCGCAAGTAGGCCAAATCCAACTCACGCGGTTCGACAATCCTTCCGGCTTGGTCGCCATGGGGAACAATCTCTTTATCGACAGCTTTGCATCGGGACCTCCGACGCAGGGGACAGGCGGATTCACCACCGGATTCGGCACGATCCAGCAGGGATTCTTGGAGAGCTCGAATGTCAACCTCGCTGAAGAAATGGTCAACATGATCATCGCTCAGCGAAGTTACGAGATTAACTCCAAGACGATTCAGGCATCCGACGAAATGATGGCCATTGCCAATAATCTCAGACGATAAGGAGCACCTCATGTCCGGATTCTTGCCGATCCTGATCATGCTCCTCTTACCAGGAATCTTCGATGTGCCGACCGTGATTGCGGGACCTAGCGGCGAGTCTCGCGTGATTTCGCAGGTGCCCCGAAGTCCGATTCATCGGACGGCCGACACCGGTATGGATCGAGCAACTGTCAGCGAGGTCTCTCCCGATCTGATTAGGAAAGCCATTCAGAAACATCTGGAGAGCGAGTGGGGGCGCAAGGTCAAGACCGTGCACGTGACGGTCCTGGAACCGGCTGATCCGGTGGTGATTTCCGGTGGGGCGGTGGAACTGCATATTATTCCCAATCCTATGGAAGAAGGCTTAGGGCGGCGCATGTTTCATGTGGAGGCGGTGACGAGCGGGAAACCGAGGAAGACCATCCAGGTCGTGGCCGATATTGCGGTGATGATCGATGCGGTCGTCGCTACCCGCTTTCTTAAGACCGACGAACTGATTGAGATGGGCGATCTCAAGACTGTCGGAATGAGAGTTCATCAGGTGAATCACCCATTCATTACAGATCAAGGTGAGGTCTTAGGGAAGAGTGCCTCGAGGCCTCTTCCGCCCGACACTCCGCTGCGTTCAGCATTCGTGAAGCTTCCGTTGGTGATCAAAAAAGGCGATCGAGTCCTTATCGAAGCGCGACGTGGGGGACTGTCGATTCGCGCTTATGGCGTGACGAAATCGAACGGACAGGTCGGGCAAACCGTCATGGTCGCCAATCTGGATTCCGGCAGGGAGCTGAGAGCCAAAGTGGTGGCACCCAGTCTCGTTGAGGTGGAGTTCTAGCAAGATGCCGGTTGATATCTTCGGCTCCAAGAAACGTGAGCTTTTGGTTCGGGCAAAGACCTACGAGCAATGCCTATTCAGCCTCAGGCACGTGAGTCGGGTCCTTCCACTAACTTCAGTCGGTTTCTATGTCACCGCCGTGCTGCTCCTTCAGGCATGTGCGAGTCCGCCGAGTGTCTCGAGCAAGGTCGTCGTGTCCCCATTGCCTCCACCGAAGACCGTAGGGTCGCTGTGGCAGGAGGAAAACGGACGCGCATATCTTTATGAGGACCTCCGCGCGATGCGCATCGGCGATATCCTCACCGTAAGGATCGTCGAAAAGCACAAAGGATCGAAATCAGCGGATACGGAAGCCCAACGAGAGTCGACCATTAAAAATAGTCTGGTCGGCAGCGCGATGGGTTATATCGGAATACCAGGCATACGATTCAGTGATGAAACGAGACGCGGGATGGGGATTGACGCGAGCGCCAACAACAAGTTCGGCGGAAAAGGTGCGACCAGCCGTGAGGGGACTTTGACCGGAACCATCTCCGCGATCGTGACCGAAGTGCTTCCCAACGGGGATCTTCGTATCGAAGGTCGCCGCGAGGTGGCGGTAAACAGTGAAAAGCAGTTGATGAGCATCGGCGGCATCGTGCGTCGAGTCGATGTCGATACCAAAAATACGGTTCTGTCATCCGCCATCGCCGACGCTAGAATCGAATATTCAGGTCTCGGTGTTCTCGACGATGTGCAACGACCAGGGTGGTTCATCCGCATTCTCGATTGGGTCTATCCGTTCTGAGGAGGGCGTGTTCTATGAAAGTTCCGCAGAGGCGCATGACAACGAGGAGGGTTATTCCCAAACGACGCCCATTGAATCCAATCACCCTGCAGATGATGGTGCAGAGTGGAGTCGTACGACGGGCTGATCTTGATCCTCCCCCCTTCGGGAGCAGGGCGCGATTTCATGTGTTGGATGATGTTGATCGCGGCTCGGTGAAAGAAGTGGTCTCTGAACAGGGATGGCTGGCGCGCCTTTTAGTCGGTCGTAGACCGCAGTTCTCCGTGTCCAAACGTTCATAGCGAGACGGGTATCCACACATGTTCACACGACTTGCTCCGACCCTCAGCGCTCTGATTCTGATACTGACAGGTTACCTGGTGGCTCCCTGCGGCGCCGATGCAGTGAGGATCAAGGATATCGGCGTGATTGAGGGAGTGCGCGAAAACCAGCTGATCGGTTACGGGCTGGTGGTCGGCCTGGACAGCACCGGCGACCGAGTGATCGGTGGACAGTTCACGATTCAGGCGATGATGTCCATGTTGAATAAAATGGGCGTCAACCTGGTGATCGACCCCATTCAGTTACTGACCAGAAATATCGCCTCGGTAATGGTCACGGCGAAGCTTCCTCCATTCTCGAAACCGGGGATGACGCTGGATGCAGTGGTGTCATCGATGGCGAACGCCAAAAGTCTGCAAGGCGGTACGCTCTTGCTCACGCCCTTGAAAGCAGCCAATCAGCAAGTGTTTGCAGTCGCGCAGGGACCAGTCTCAATCGGTGGTTTTCTCGGTGGGACGGGAGGACTTGGAGGAGCGACGGTGGCCAAGAATCATCAGGCGGCCGGTCTGGTTCCCAGTGGAGCCATCATCGAAAAAGAGCTGCCGGTCAACATCGACTCATGGGAAACGGTTTCCGTACTCCTGCGGCAACCTGATTTCACGACCGCCATCAGGACGGCCGAAGCCATCGAGAGTGCTTTCGGAAAAGGTAGTGCATCAGCCATGAATGCCGGATCCGTCAAAGCCACGATTCCTCAAATTTACCAGGGCCGCGTCGTCGAATATATCGCATCGATCGAGGGACTGGATGTGACCGTCGATTCGGTAGCCAAAGTCGTCGTCAATGAACGGACCGGGACCGTGGTGTTGGGAGAACATGTACGGATTTCAACATGCGCGATTTCTCACGGTAATCTTACGATTTCGGTAAAAAACACGTTGAACGTGTCACAGCCGCCGGCGCCGCTCATCGGCTCTTCCGCGGGACAGACTACCATCACACCGGACGTGCAGACAGAGATAAAGGAGCAGGAATCGCGGCTTATGGTAGTGGATGAAACAGTGACATTGGGAGAGGTCGTGCGGGCTCTCAACGCAGTTGGAGTGACACCTCGTGACCTTGTCGCAATACTCTCAGCTCTCAGGTCTGCTGGTGCGCTTCAGGCTAATCTTGAAATAATTTAAATATACTATTGATATATATGACAAATATTGAACAATACAGAAGTCAATCCCTGTTAGGTGCACCATTATATACGGACCATGTGACCTTACGTTTCGGCCCTGTTCCTCAGCTGGATCTCTCAAAATCGCAGGACGCTGTTGAGACCCGTCAGCAAATGGTCCAGGCCGGGCGGCAGTTCGAGGCCTATTTTATCTCGTATCTACTGAAGGTGATGAGGGAAACGGTTCCTGAAGGCACCATCGCCAATAAGCAAGGGGCGTATTTTTACTCATTTTATGATGAAGAGATCGGGAAGCGGGCGGCCGAATCCGGGGGAATCGGCATCGCCAAGATGGTCCAGGAGTATACCCAACAATATTTTGCGTCTTTTCCCCTGGAACACTCAAGTTCTTCAGGGTAGAAACCGATAAGGAGCTCGACCGGGGTAAAGTCTATAACCCTCTCAGAATGGTTGCTGGGAGAAAAGCGCCGGGGAAGGAGCGGCAATATGCAGATTTCAGGTCATGGGAATGTAGATCACCTCGCAAAGCTGTTGCTTGGGGTTCAGGAAACCGAGAGTTCAGGGGGGCGACAAACTGCTGCCCGCACTCAGGTCGGTAAGGATGAGGTCCAGATTTCCGCCCAAGCGAAGGAACTTCAACGGATTCGGGAGTTGACCAATCAGCCTGATCCTGAACGGACTGAACATGTGGAGCGCATCAGGCGTGCTCTTGACAGCGGCACGTACGATGTCAGTGGCCGTGCGGTTGGCGATGCCCTCATTAAGCAGGTTCTGACCGACGCCATACTGTAACATCTAC
>JAHBWU010000114.1 GCA_019636835.1 Nitrospira sp. | reverse complement strand
CCGACCGTCTGGCCAGGCTTGGCATAGATGATGGCATTGGACTTGACGTGCTTGCAGACTTTCCACGCAAAGGCACAAGCGGCATATTCTTCATCCGTCGGCTTGCGGATGGTCGGCACGACAAGCGTCCGAAGATCCGATAAGACACCGAGATCGCGATCCTGTACGATGAGCCCGCCGACAAGTTTCTTCAGATCGAACCCTTCCTGCTTCACCTTCGTCAAGGCGCCCACGTCCAATAAGCGCAGATCCTTCTTCCGCTTCAATTCGGCCAATGCATCTTCAGCAAATCCTGGAGCAATCACGACCTCAACAAACGTGGACGTGATTTCCTTGGCAGCGGCCATGTCCACCGGTCGGTTGAACGCAATGACGCCGCCGAAGGCGGACACGGGATCCGTCTCTCTCGCCTTGACGTACGCCTCAACCGGCGTTTCACCGAGCGCCACACCACAGGGATTGTTGTGTTTGATGATCGCGACGGCCGTCTCCTCATATTCCTTCACCAACTCGAGCGCGGAATTCGCATCGAGGAAGTTATTGTAGGACATCGCTTTGCCGTGCAAGATCGTTCCACGAGAAACCGATGGCTCCTTGCTGTCCAATTCACGATAGAAGGCGCCCTGCTGATGCGGATTCTCGCCGTAGCGGAGGGACTCGGCCAACTCAAACTGAAGCGACAACACTTTCGGAAACTTGACCTCCCGAGCCTGAGCGTGTTTCTCCAAATAGCCTGCGATCAAGCCGTCATAGCGTGACGTATGCTGGAACACCTTCATTGCCAACTCACGGCGCAGCGCCGGGGTTACTGTATCGCCGTTCACGGCCTCCAGCACCCGCGAATAATCGGCTGGGTCGACGACGACCAACACATCGTCATGATTCTTGGCCGCCGACCGCAACATGGATGGGCCGCCGATATCGATATTTTCAATGGCATCCTCGAAGCGGCAGTCGGGTTTGGCGATCGTGGCTTCAAACGGGTAGAGATTGACCACGACCACGTCGATTGGACCGATCCCATGTTGATTCATTTGCTCGACATGCGCCGGAAGCGACCGGCGTCCAAGCAAGCCGCCATGAATCTTGGGATGCAACGTTTTCACTCGACCATCGAGAATCTCCGGCGATCCCGTATAGGCCGCGACATCCGTGACCTTCACGCCGGCGTCGCGCAGCGCTTTGGCTGTTCCTCCCGTGGACAAAATTTCCGCGCCAAGCGCTTCCAGCCCCTTCGCCATCTCGATGACTCCGGTCTTATCTGAAACACTGATCAACGCCCGCTTGATGCCGGCCATGTGCGTACTCCTTAGAATCGTGTGTGATGTGGAAGAGATACATCGACTACGAAAGGCGAGCGAAGGATAGCAAATAGGTGGGGTAAGTTCAAGGCGACCGTGGGCCGACTGCACTATCTGGCTGAGTAAACCCTCTTCTATGACGGGGTCCGCGGAGACGGTCGAATCCGGCGTTCTACGTGCACGGCATGTTCCTGTACATTGATGTGGAAGCACGGCACCAGCCAACCCCGACAAACGTGTCATTGACGTTGGTGCTACCGTTCAAGTAATGTCTGATCGGCGATGGGAGTTCCCATGCATTCCCCTACATAACCCTTCACTATGGAGGTGCGCTATGCTGGCTGGCCGGTTGGTGAAACTGATAGAGAAAAACTCCGAACAGCTTGCTCGAGAGCTCAGCGAGAAAGTGTGGAACTCTCCGCGCTGCAGCGACTTACACAAAGTCCCTCCGGATGAACTCCGATCCCGCACCCGTGAGATCTACCAAAACTTAAATAACTGGCTGATGGACATGACCGAGACCGAGATCGAGCGCCGCTACACGGAGCTCGGTGCGCGGCGAGCCGCACAGGGCGTCGCCTATAGCCATTTCCTCTGGGCCATTACCGCCACGAAGGAGCACATGTGCGCGTTTGTCCAGCGGGAAGGTTTGTCCGATAGCGCCATAGAGCTACACGGAGAGCTGGAGCTGATGCACCTCCTCAATCAGTTCTTCGATCGTGCTCTCTACTACACGGCTGTCGGCTATGAGCGCGAGCGTGCCCGCATTGGGACCAATCTAAAGAGACGCAAGGAAGATCATCAGAAAGTATATCTGTAAATTTATTAAGGAAGTGGAGACTTGTGCTTTCAACATATGGGAGGGCTCACCTAAAACGTGAGGGCCCATACTTCCCTCAACTGAACTGTTTCACACGAGCGTTGACGTTCTGTAGCGCCTCATTGCTATCGCAGGAGAAGATTCTCAGTCTCGTGTGAGGCGCCTCACCATTCAGCGCCTAACCGATCGATGACGATGTGGTGCACCACGGCATACTTTCCCAGTGTCGAGAGATACACCGCCGCTTCCGCCACATCGAATGGGTCAATCTTCTCGCTGCGTTCGATATCTGTAGGAGATGCGTCCACCAACTCATCCGCCACTGCCCCCGGACAAATAGCGCTGACTTTGATGTGGTAGGGTCGGCCTTCGTCGGCCAACGATTTAGTCAGCGCCATAATACCGTGTTTTGACGCGCTGTAGGTTCCGGTGCCAGCCCAGGCTTGCAGTCCGGCGACACTCGACATATTGATAATCACACCACCGCCCTGTTTCTTCATTTGTCGAAATCCAAGCCGACAGCAGAAGAACGTGCCGCGCAGATTGATATTCATCACTTGATCGAATGTCTCGGTGCTTGTGTCAGTCAAGCGACTCCCACCTCCGATACCGGCATTGTTGACGAGTATATCGATCCGGCCATAGCGGGCCACCGTGTCAGCCATCAATCGCTCGATCTGCCGCTCGTCGGCCACATCGGTCTGAATTGCCAACGCCTTCCCACCCTGCTCCCTGATTTGCGAAACAGTCTGCTCGCATAACGGCAACCGCCTTGCGGCGACGACCACCGTTGCTCTTTCCTGACCGAATCGAAGGGCAATGGCCTTTCCGATTCCGCTACTGCTCCCCGTGACGATCGCGACCTTGTCCTTAAGTCGAGGCATGTCGGTTCGCGCGTATAACCCAATCGGTGAGCACGTGACTTCCGAGCACGTTCACACATTCCATGGGTCGATATATTCGCGGCAACGGTGCTGTCCTGATTTAGGGCACATCAGGCCTTGGATCGGGAGTAAAACCGTTGCGGTTCGGCATTTCGATTCTGGGAAGACTGCGGGCATCAAGGACCGTATCCTCAGTGACAATCCCGTTTTGCTGCAGTAACCAAGCGACGAGCGCATAAATTTCATCAGGAGTCAGCGACTGAGGCGCGTTGAAGGGCATTACACGACGGAGATAGTCATATAACGTTGTCGCGTAGAGCCAATAGCTACCGATGGTTTTGAGGGCCTTCGAAGTTCGCGAACTTCCCTGGCCGCCGACCAACACATCCAGCGCATTTCGTGGCATAGAGCTGCGCGCCCTGTTTGACTGTGCCCTGTCCCGGCGGCAATCCTTGCCCATCCGGCGAGACAGCGATGTTCCAGGCCTGGATATCCCTGGCTGTCGCAGGGCGACCTAGTTCATAACCCACTTCCGGACGATCGGCAGACCAGACTGCTGGTGCGATCGAGAACACGAGACTCATGAAGACGGCAGAAACGACCGGTAGAGATTTAGACATAGACGTTCTTCACCAGACCGTTCCGTTCGATCTTCCAGCTCTGAATCCCATTGTAATGGTAACTCGACTGGGTGCCGCGTATCTTGATAAGTGATTCGCGGGTTGGCTGCTGGTATCCCGTGACATCCGTGCATCGACTCTGAATGATGGTCTCTTGACCATCCCATTTCCATGGCAGACGAAAACGTGTATGACACTTGGGTAACACAGGTTCTTGCAGT
This sequence comes from Nitrospira sp., assembly GCA_019636835.1. Taxonomy (GTDB): domain Bacteria; phylum Nitrospirota; class Nitrospiria; order Nitrospirales; family Nitrospiraceae; genus Nitrospira_D. The sequence continues at coordinate 3,349 of JAHBWU010000114.1, read as the reverse complement.
CGGGCTGTCTGCCAGGTCCTCCCAGCGTCAACACTGACTTCCACCGCCGTGATGCGCCCTCGTCCACTCCAGGCGAGTCCCTGAATTTCGTGGAAGTCTGGGAGAAGTTGCTGTTGGCCGGAAGGTCTCGTGATGACGGACTTGGCATCCATGACGAGACTGAACTGGTAGGCTTTTCCATCCGGCATGAGATCCGTGTATTTCGCCGTTTCCCATCTTGTCATGAATGGGGCCGATCCAAGCTTCAACCGTCTCAGCCATTTCACATTGATGTTGCCCTCGAAGCCTGGCAAGAGCAGCCGCAGGGGATAACCCTGTTCAGGTCGCAACGCTTCGCCGTTCTGGCCATAGCACACCATGGCTTCGTTCAGCACTTCATCGGTGAGCGGCACACTGCGAGCCAATGCAGCTGCATCATTCCCCTCTGCCAACAGCCAGGTTGCTTCCGGTTGCATGTGCGCCGTTCCCAGCAAGGTAGTGAGGTTGACTCCGGTCCATTCGCTGGTGCTCGTGAGACCATGCAGCGCCTGGACCGTCGAATCGTGTGTTTCGCCCCACCCGTCTCGGCTATTGCCCGAACATTCAATGAAGGCTATGCGAGAGGCCGACGGGAATCGCAGCAGCTCCTCAAGGGTGAAGATCATCGGCCGGTCGACCAGACCATGTATGAGCAAACGATGACGGGTCGGATCGATTGCGGGTACCCCGTTATGGTGCCGCTCAAAGTGGAGGGCGGAAGGGGTGATGATCCCCTGCAGGTCTTGGAGCGGAGTGGTTGAAGAAGTACCGGCGGCTAATCGCGTTTGTTTTTCAAAAGGTGATCGCTCGCCATACGGGCGCGGCAACGCACCAGGCACATGCATGGGATCGATCGCTTCACTTCGTTCTTCGGCTTGTACACCTGACAGCGCCGCTGACGCGCTGACTGCCAGCAACGAGGCGCCGCCGGCCAGGAACTGACGCCGGTTTAGTGATGAAGAAACCGGTGCTTGATCCGATGTTTCATTGTCACCACGCGTTTCCTCACTCATCAAAGATTACTCCGCTATCTGTCCAAATCGGCTACCAGCACATTTGCCAGACCTTTAAGCCTTTTCCGATGCCAACCGGAGACCGACTTCATCCAGATGCCTCAGGAGGTCGGCCGGATCTTGATACACTCGGTAGGCACCGGCTCGCTCAAGCTCATCTTGTCCGTAGCCTCCAGATAAAAGGCCTACCGACAAAGCGGAAGCTCGTCGAGCCGCCAATAAATCCCAGATGCTGTCGCCCACGATGACGCAGCGACTCATCGGCACGTTCAACCGTTTCCCTGCCTCTAAAAAGAGATCTGGATCAGGTTTCGCAAACCGAACATCATCACGCGTGACGATAGGCACATCGTGGTCAAGTTTCAATAGCTGGAGCGCGTGGCGGGCGTTCTCCATCCGTCCGCTGGTGGCAATGGCATGCGGAATTCGATGACTGGTCAGCGTTGCTAGGAGATCATGCGTGCCAGGAAGAACACGAAGGGAAGGCGCTTGCCTGGCATAGGCCTCTCGATGCACCAACTGGATCTGTCGCGCTTCCTCTTTTGAGACAGGTCGGCCGGTTTCACGCAGCAATGCGTGGAGTATCAGGCCGCCGCTCATACCGATCTGGCGATGGATGCGCCAGACGGGCAATTCGATCCCGACCGCCTGTGTCGCCTCTCTCCAAGCCAACACATGCTGATACACGCTGTCCACCAGCGTTCCGTCCAAGTCGAACAAGAACGCCAACACATCGGAATCGGAACGAGCAGTCACGATACTCAACGTTCCAGCTTGGCATCCATCGTAATGGTGGCATTGAAAAGCCGAGAAATCGGACAGCCGGTCTTGGCCCCTTGTGTGGCCTTGATCCAGGCTGCTTCATCCGCTTTGGGTATTTTGCCGTTGACGTTCAGGTGCACAGTGGTCACGGTCCATCCAGCCTCTGTTTTATCGAAGGTGACGGTGGCCGTCGTTTCCAGTTTTTCCGGAGTCAAACCGGCCTCGCCCAGCTGAGCCGAGAGCGCCATCGAAAAACAACCGGCATGAGCGGCGGCGACGAGTTCTTCGGGATTCGTCCCTTTCCCACTCTCGAACCTTGTCGAAAACGAGTATTGGGTTTGTGACAACACCCCGCTCTCCGTCGAAACGGTACCTTTCCCGGTCTTTAAATCTCCTTGCCATATCGCAGATCCAGAGCGTTTCATAATACCCCCATAAAGACATTTAGATTGTGACAAGTAAGTAGAAACATCACCCACCACACCGGTTTCAATAGGTGAAGGGTTCGTGTCGGCGATCCGCCATTATGTGTCGCAGAGAAGGCCAACTGAGCTAGGGATTACCCGAGTCTTTTAAATGATTCGACGAAGGCAGTCGAGGCACACAACATCTGATACCATCTCGCACAGTGATGATGTCGACAGCGATTTGATAGAGACGTTGCATGTTCTCTTGAGTCACTACATGATTCGGAAGCCCTTCATCTATCACGCGACCCTCTTTAAGCAGGACGACGCGATTTGCTACTAAGAGAGCATGGTCTGGGAAATGGGTGGACTTTAAGAATGTGTACCCCTCGCGCGAAAGTTCGCTTATTTGCTGTAAGAGCCGAACTTGATTACCATAATCTAATCCAGTTATCGGCTCATCCATGATCAAGATATCCGCCCCTTGAGCGAGGGCTCTCGCTATAAGCGCCAGCTGTCGTTCGCCACCACTCAGCTCCGTGTACGGACGGTCCTTGAGATGTGAAATATGGAGCCGTTCTAAGGCCTGTACGGCGGTCAGGCGATCCTTTTCTGAATAAGAAGACCACAAAGATCGGTATGCGATGCGTCCCATCAACACAACGTTCAGAACGGAATAAGGAAATGATAACGTATGGAGTTGAGGCACATAGGCGATACGCTTCGCTAGAGACTTTCGGGGTACGGTTCGGAGAAGCACCCCATCTAGTCGTACTTCTCCAGTTGAGGAGGAATAGATGCCGAGCAGCAGCTTTAGGAGCGTACTTTTTCCACTTCCGTTGGGCCCCAGTAGCGACACGACTTCTCCTTTTCTTAACGACAGGGAGACATGGTCCAGAACTGACTTGAACCCGTAAGCATAACTCACATCGGTCGCCTCCATGACTTTCGTCACAGCCACCCCTTTTTCGTCCGAAAGAGAACCAATAAAAAAACGGGGATCCCAATGAGTTCTGTGACTATCCCGATTGGGATCTCGACTATAAATAAGTTCCGAGCAAGGTCGTCGACCAGCAGTAGAAAAAGGGCTCCAAGAACCGCGCTTGCGGGAACCAGTACCTCATTGTTGGGACCCACGATAAAACGAGC
>JAHBWU010000113.1 GCA_019636835.1 Nitrospira sp. | reverse complement strand
GACCGTGAGCCGCATGACCGTGGAGGTCAACGAGCAATGCGTGGATGTCTGGGCCGAGCATTCAGAGGACGCGACATGGACATGCCCGCACTGTGCGAAGCCGCTGCCGCTCTATGACCACGCGGAGGAGCGGACGTGGCGGCATCTGGACAGCTGCCAGTTCCAGACGTACCGGCATGCGAGAATTCCCCACGTGGCCTGCGGCGAGCATGGCGTGGTCCAAGTCCTGGTGCCGTGGGCAGCGCCGCGATCGCGGTTCACGCTGCTGTTTGAGCGCCTGGCCATCGACGTGCTGCGGCAATGCGATGTGAGCGGTGCGACGCGGATCTTGGGGCTCAGCTGGGATGAAGCATGGGGGCTGATGGAGCGAGCGGTCACGCGGGGCAGGCAGCGCAAAGCGCGCACGGTCGTGCGTCGGATCGGCGGCGATGAGAAGGCGGCGGCGAAAGGCCATCGCTACCTCACGCGGGTCTGCGACTTGGACGAGGGCACGGTGGAGCATATCGCCGAAGACCGGAAGCAGGAGAGTCTCGACAGCTACTACGCGGGGCTGACGCAGGAGCAACTCGACGGCATCGAAGCGGTGGCCATGGACATGTGGGAGCCCGACATCCAGGCGACGCGGGCGCAGGTGCCCAAGGCGGACGAAAAGATCGTCTTTGACCGCTTCCATGTCATGGGGCATGTGGGCAACGCGGTGGACACGGTGCGCAAGCAGGAGCACCGCGCGTTGATGGCGTCGGGCGACGAGACGCTCACGGGCAGCAAGTACCTGTGGCTGTACAGCCGGGAGAACGTGCCGGCGCGACGGCACGACGAGTTCACGGCTTTGCGACGCAAGGAACTGAAGGTGGGACGGGCCTGGGCCATGAAAGAAGCGCTCCGTCGGCTGTGGCACTACGTCTATCCAGCCTCAGGCTGGAAGTTCTGGAAACGGTGATACTTCTGGGCCACGCACGGCCGCCGAGACGATTCGCCGGCACATCGCCAACATCGTGACCTACTTCCAGCATCCGGTGACCAACGCGACAAGTGAGGGGCTGAACAGCCAGATTCAGAAGATCAAGAGCATGGCCTGCGGTTTCCGAAACATCGAGCACTTCAAGACCGCCATCTATTTCCACTGTGGAGGGCTCGACTTGTACCCATGCTAAACCCGGAAGCGCCTTAATTTTGAGATAGGTTCTAATCCAGTAGACCTTCGGGATTCCAGATCCCCTGCTACCGCGCTCTCACGTCCTTAAGAGTCGAGATCGTCACCGGCTGGCAAGCTGTAACGTTGCGTACAGCATTCCAAATATAGCGACCAATATATACACTTCGATGAAGGACATCATGATAGGTCCATCCCTTTCTTTCGACTTTCCGCGTTCTGTATACACCTCCGAGATGAAACCTCTATGATGAAATCATGAAGAATTCCTCGTAAATGTGTTGCGCACAGGCCCCGCGATATGAGATAGCGCGAAAACATTCTTCGCGGGTCCAGGCCGACTCACGACGCGGTCAGCGCTTCGTCCGCTTTAGTAATTGCTGTTGCTGTACATGACGGGACGGTGTCTGCTGCATTGCTGTGTTCATGGTGGCGCCACGGGTAGCGCGTGTGGTGGCTCGGCTTTGACAGCGGGTCGAACAGTACTCTTGATTTGGTCTTGCGGCAACAAACCAATGACCACATGTCGCACCAGTTCTCGTGCGAAGCTACGGAGCTGGACTGGCCTTCACAAGGTGGCCATATCCGAGGATTAAACGATCTAAGGCGCGAGCGGCCCACTCAACACGCGCACGAGACAACATCGCCACGGCGGAACGCCTCGTCGCACTTCTGGAAGACAAAGTGAAAGACGGCGGTGTGCTGCAACGTGCGGTGGAGCGTGTAGCCGCACGCAAGGCCGGCGACCCAGTGGTTGCGTCGCAGGGAAGGAAGAAGGTGGCACTCGTCAGGGGTGCCTCTTCTTGATAGTCGCACTCGCTCGTGATGTCTGGACACCTCTCATAATCGCAAGTATTCTACCCCCCTCTTACAAGGGGGTGAGGCATGGAGAGCAACGGGGCTGACTCCAGGTTACGCGTGGAATGGCAAGTGGTGAAGCATGCACCAGTGTCGTTTGGTATCGCCCTATTGATGCTCTCCCTTTTGATCACAGGAGGGCTCTATTGGCACTTTCACACAAAGCTAGAACTCAAGACAGACAAGATCGCATTTCTCAGGGAGGAGAATGACCGATTGAGAAACGAAATCAAAAGGCTAGTGAAGATCAATACTCTTCAAGGCGCTCCATTGGAGGAGATCCCAGATACGAAAAAATAATACACCGACTCAGCCCTATCGCCTCGAAACTAACCGGATAAACCGAAACCGCTTACCCTTTTAAAGCTCGGTACTCGAACACCCATTCCTCTAGGACCCCCTCTTCCCCCTTCCTGGTTACCCATTCATAGACCGCATCAACTAGGACTTATCGGGTACAACGTTCGCTAATAGCAATTCGAAAAGGCAGAATTTCTTCATGGGGAAGACATACAATCCATTTGGGGTTGCCTGATTGGACCATCCGGTCGGCGTCCGGCCTCTGGGCGCAGGCCTTTCTCCAGCGCATCATTGACCAGGAATTCAAGGTCCGCTTCGGTCATCGTGGGGTATTCCTGTCGAAACTTCCGCTGAAGGGCTGGACGGGTGGTCGCGATGTACCGTTCACGAGACTGTTGCTCAGCTTCACGGGCCTGCTGATACAATGTCTCGCGTTCCTCGGTTGATAGACTGCCAGTTCGGTCAGAAGGCTTGTCGGACTTTAGGTGGGCACACGCGCTCAAAAGGGTGAAGAGCAGAGCCAGAGTAAGTCGCATGACGCATGTCCGTGAGCGAGCTGACTATCTAGACGGTTAGCCCAAGTCACTTCCCCTTTGGCAGCTGGCCCCTCCTTTCCAGCTCCTGAATCCACGCCTTCACTTCTCCACCTTCGCAGCGAACTACTGGGCAAAGCAACTTCAATATTGTGGTGGCTGGAATGGGTCCGATTCACGGATGAGTTCAGGTGGAGTCGTTGGGCCGTAGTTCTCGTCCACCCTGTGTTCCCACACTCCGTCATGTTCAGGAGTCAGGCCCCACCCGCGCGCGTAGATCAACCTCAAGAGCGGTTGTCCTTCAGGGCCAACACCGATGACACGACCGACGATAGTCATATCAGCCCAATGGCGATAGGAGCTAGGCAACATATGGTGCTTCTTCACGACGATCCAATACCACCCTCCCTCCTGATCGCTTGGGCTGGGCGGAAGCTGAGGACGGTACTTCTCATCGAGGGGGCGATTCTTGACGTGTAACCAGAGGTCTCCAGCCCGCACTTCCTCCGCCACGATGACAGCCCCCAAGACGACAAGCCGATCTTGATAAAACTTGGGCGTGGCAGCCAGCCACGAAAACTTGAGAGTCGAGTCTGCTTCCTGCAGATATCTTCGCGGCACGGCAGTGCACCCGATGGTCACGCACAGGGCTGACAGGAAGAGAATCTGAGTTAATTTGTTTATGGTTATTCGCATACTGTTTTAAGTGTAGCGCTTTGAGCAGTCATTTTGGGCGAGGTGGATCCGTAACGCTTGCCATGGAAAGCCTTTCAATCGAGAACTGATTCACGCATTACATTGTGGAGGAATTCGGATTGATCCCCTGCGACTTTAACCAACTCCAGTCCGACACTTGGTCCATCTCGTGCTTGGTTTCAGCGGTGATCTGGAGCAGTCTTTGCTGCGCCTGGAGTTGCTTCATTTCCTCGTTAACCAGTTGGCGAAACCTCGGCTCTTTCATCTCAAGCCCGACGATCACGGCCTCACACTGCAGTTGGAGACGCGTGAAGCACCACACCAAGCTCGCAAGAGAACCATCTTTCTGTGACCTCCCTTCATATGTCCGGATTATCCCACAGAGCAGCCGGGGACCTGGCCATTCACGATCTGTTGGCCATAGGCAATGCACTGGGTCGTAGCTTCTTCGGAGGTCGCATACCGACCAGTCTTAACGAAATGACGACTGTCCTCGTCGTCCTCAGTTGCCCATGAAATGAAGACGTTCAGTTCCCACTGGCCGCTATCTACGAGCTGCCGAGGCGCGGGTTGAATGGTGTACTCTTTGTAGGTCACGGCTTTGGTCATCGCTGCGGTCCGCTTTTTGACAAAATCCCTTTCTTTTTTATCTCTGCCCAGTGCGGCATCGACGTTTGATCGGTTGTTGATCGGCACGCAAACGCCCCGGAGTGGGTTGAAGACTCTTTCCGGCGGCGTCCATGAGGGATGAGCCGCTGGCACGCGCAAGCGAGGTTTGGTGGAGGCGAGGGGAGTTGAACCCCTGTCCGAAGATCGTCAGTGCACTGTGTCTACATGTGTAGCCGACAATTTAAGTTTCACAGCCATCCACGCCCATCGGCAGGCTTAGAACAGCCGCTAGCCCAGGAAGTTCTCGTCCTCGGCTGCTGAGCACCAGCTTGGGACCAGCCCGCTGCATCACGCCATTCCACCCCCGCGGGCCTCAGATGGAACGACGTCTCAGCCTAAATTAGGCTGCGAGTGCCAGTTCTTGATTGGCAGTTGCATTTTTCTCGGACTTTTACGAGTTCCCGAGAGCTCGACATGCGACAGTGACCTCAGTATCCCCGTCGAAACCGGTCGCCCCCTTTCTTGAAAATCGTGAAGTGTTATTCGTCATTCGTGAAGCGCAAAACCGGACCTTACTTCCAATCTTACGAGATACGCTTCACCCCTCACGAGTGACGCATCTGATAGATACTCATGATACCGCATAGGTCAATGGGACGCCACTTGAACTCGCCAATCGTTCCTCTTGTGAGATCACTACTCATCCAGGCTCGGACGGATAAGGTATCGCCCATAGTGAAGTGCGAAGAGGACATAGGCCGCACTCCAACAGAGTGCCGATAGACCGAGTATTGTGTAAGTGAGGGCCATGGGCCTTTCGGAGTGTGGGGAAAAGATTCGCAATAACGCCCCGACATTGACCAGCAGGTAAATCATCACGGTAAATCGATCCGCATGTCGTGGTCGGCCCGTGTGGCCGAGGCTCGCACGAGTCATCACCGCCAATGTCATCGCCCCCATCGCTCCGGTGGTAAGGAGATGAACCGCATTTTCGGTGGAAAATCCAATCCCTAGAATTGCTAGGCCGAGTGCTATGAGAAACAATCCCACCCATCCATAGCCCACGTGCAGAATCAACACTAACGGTTCTTCCCAAGTTCTCCACCCTTCCCAACGCAACAAGCGCGCCACACTCGCCACTCCGGCGACAAGCAACATGGTTCCTGCCCACACACTTTCCGGTTGAGCGATCCAGGCAATCGCAGCCACAAGGACCGATACAATGGTCACAGCATCCACCGGAGAAAATATTTCCAGCTGCCGCGGCTTGTTCCGTTCAGCTAAAAACTCTCGGGTAAAAGTGGGCGTGAGGCGTCCGCCGATGACCGTCAACATCAACGTCATGACCGACAGGGCAAAGCGTTCGGAGAAATCGGTGGGCGCGCCGCGCAATGCCGATAAGTGAAAGACGATGTTCGCGCAAGCATAGAAACTGACCAGCACACCAATCGGCACCCGGTCCCAGGTTCGAGCGACGACAATCTCCCGCCAGACGTAGGCGGCTAGCAGGATCAAAAAGGCTCCATCAATCACAGCTGAGAATGAGGGGCCAAACCACGGCGAGGCTATAAGCAGCCGTCCAGCCGACCACAGCAGGAACATCGTCAACAACGGCGCGCCTCTCAACGGCATGCGGTCGGTCCAGTTGGGCATGGCCGTCAGCAGAAATCCCGCAATCAATGCCGGTATGAACCCAAACAGCATCTCATGGACATGCCATTCGCGTGGGGGATAAAGAAACTCAGCGTGCACACCGCCCGCGAAGAGGACAACCCAGGCGAGGATGGCCAAGCCGCCAAACAATGCCGCCCCTAGGAAGAACGGCCGGAATCCATACGACAAGAATGCCGGACCATCAAAGGGAGGAAACGTGGGTTCGTCATCACCATCGTTCGAAGCCGCAGCCGGCCGGCCGACAATTGGGATTTCTTTAGATGTCATATCGGGAGTGATTCTCGACGGCGAGTCTGGGACTTGTCAACTGAGATGGAAGCGCTCAGGATGGCATCAAGGCCAAAACAAAAAGCTGGAAGAAGAGAAGGATAAGCTGCGGAGCTGAGAAATACTGATGCTTGGCTTGAGCACGAAGATGAACTGAGTTGTCGGTCGTCTTATGCATTGATACGACTACCCCCTGCTTATAGGGGTAACCCAGGCTGGTGTCCAGCCTGGGTTACCCGCAGATTCCGAACGGCACGAAGATCGATGGGACGCATCACGGTCATCCAGGTACAACACATTACGCCATCAATCCTCCTCCGTGTTGGGTCACTGTTTCCCGACAAAGCGAAAACCCGTGCCGCTTCCGAGAAGATGATCGATTTTCCCCACCTTGAGTCGTCCAGGATCAGTCAGTTCCGGCAGGATGAGCCGCTGTCCTCCTTGTACCTGGGTGTTGAATGTCGATCTCCTGCTGCTCCCGTTGACGACTCCGTCAACGGTCACTTGGATGTTGTTCGGAGTATCGCCCGTCAGCACGTCAATGACTCCGATGCCGGGTTGAAAATTCATTCTCATCGGCGTACCAGGTTCCGAGGGTAGGCCTGAGACAGTGACTTTCATGAAGTCTTTTCCCGCCCCGAACTTATGCGACAACGTCATTGCATACTTGCGCTGTCGGTCACTTCTGATGTGAATCTCATTCTCACGACCTGACATGCGCTCATAGTTGACTTCCACCTGTTCACCCTGGGCCAAATCGCCGTTGATGCCGACCCCTAGTAAGCCGCGCTTGTAGTAGCCGTCGAGCTTCCCGTTTGACTTCCCGCTCACCTTACATCGAATGGTATCGAGGTCGGTCGGTTGGTTCGGCCGTAAGAACGACACGCCGTTATTGCGCACCATATCCATGAGTAGAGCTCCGGCAATCGCATTGCCTGGCGCATCACTTGCCACCGGACGTTTCACCATGGGAGTGATGCTCATGTTATGCCGTAACACTCCTGGCCTGAAGACCGGTGCTGCAACAGAAGTCGACAGGATCGGGCTCGCCATGCTGACGGCATTGATCACATTCGGGTTAAAGATAAACGGTTTCGGTTCTTGCTTGCCGATGTAGAAGTTGCCGCGGATTGGGCCAAGGC
>JAHBWU010000112.1 GCA_019636835.1 Nitrospira sp. | reverse complement strand
ATGTGATTCACTGCCGAGGGTCTTGGACCCTTCCACACTTGTCTCAGCTGGAGCAGGGAGGCCGAGCGTTTCGATGGCCCGATACCCCCACCGTCCTTTACGACGTCGGCGAAGTGACCGCTATGGATACGGGCGGCGCGCTCATACTGCAGCGCTGCATGGACGGTGTGCGGCGCAAGGGGCAACAGACCGCTCTCCAAGGGTTGAAACCTGAATTTATCGAATTGCTCCGGAAGGTAGAAGCCGAGTGGTCTCGGCCCGATCGTGGGGTTTCGGTCCACGATACGAGGTGGGTGGAACGTCTCACGCGTGCCGTGCAATCTCGGCAAACATCCGCGATTCGCGCGCTCGCATTCGTCGGAGAAAGCAGCATCGCGTTCGGCCGAGCCCTCATACGGCCAAGTTCCATTCGATGGCGATCGCTCTTGCGGATCGTGGAACTGGACGGTGTGCGGGCCTTGCCGATCACCGGCCTGCTGACGTTTCTGGTCGGTGTCGTGATCGCCTATCAGGGCGCGGAACAGCTGCGCAAGTTCGGCACGAACATTTTTATCGTGGATCTGGTCGGCATTTCGCTGTTGCGTGAAATCGCCCCCTTGATCGTGGCAATTCTCATTGCCGGCCGTTCGGGATCCGCCTATGCGGCTGAGATCGGCACCATGAAGGTGACGGAAGAATTGGACGCAGTGCGGACATTGGGCATCTCACCCATGAATCTACTCGTGTTGCCTAGAGCGCTGGCCCTGGTCATCGCCCTTCCCCTGTTAACGGTGTACGCGGATGTGGTGGGCGTGTTCGGCGGCATGCTGATCGCTTTAGGAGAGCTCAACGTGAGCTTCGTGGAGTTTATCGCTCGATTCGAAGAAGCCGTTCCGGTGCGACATTTTCTCATCGGCTTAGGGAAGGCGCCGTTCTTCGCGGCGCTCATCGCTTTGGTGGGTTGTTATCAAGGATTCCAAATTCGAGGCGGCGTGGACGACGTGGGTCGACACACCACCGTCAGTGTCGTGCAGGGTATTTTTCTGGTGATCGTATTTGACGCGATCTGCAGCATCCTGCTTAATTGGTGGGATTTATAGAGGAGAAGCATGAAGGTTGAGGTTCAGACTGGGACAACCAGCTAATCTCAGCCTCCTCGGCAATCGGTAATGAGGTGTGATCATTGGTGCCGCTCGCAGTACAAAGTGAAACGCCGATCATCGAAGTGAGCCATGTAACGACACGATTCGGATCGTCAGTCGTGCATGAAGACGTCAGTCTGTCTATTCGACGGGGCGAAATCTTTGCGATTGCAGGCGGTAACGGTTCCGGCAAAACCACGTTGTTGCGGGAAATCATCGGTCTGATCACACCCTCGGCGGGAACGATCCGGTTGTTCGGAATAGACAGCCGGCGATTGGAAGCGGGAGACGGCCATCCCATCCATCGCCGGTTCGGTGTGATGTTCCAGCATGGCGCACTGTTTAGTTCCTTCACGCTGGCGGAAAACGTCGCGGTGCCGTTGCGCGAGCATACGACGCTGAGTGCCGGGTTGATCCGAGACATCGTCGCTGCCAAAATTGCGATGGTGGGACTACCGCCGGACAGTGCCGCGAAATATCCCAACGAACTCAGCGGAGGGATGCGGAGAAGGGCCGCGCTCGCCCGAGCGATCGTCATGGACCCGGAGTTATTGTTTCTCGACGAGCCGACGGCCGGGCTCGATCCGATCATCGCCGCGGGATTCGATGATCTTGTCCTCTCGTTGAAGAGCCTCCTAGGGCTGACGGTGGTGATGGTGACCCATGACTTGGATTCACTGTGGAGGATCGCCAATCGTGTGGCAGTGCTCGGTCATGGAAAGGTGTTGGACATCGGCACCATGCAGGAGTTGTCCCGATCGGACGATCCTGTCATCCGTGAATACTTCCAAGGTCCGCGCGGGAGGGCGGCCAGCGAACAGGCGGTATGGAACCACGAGGGGCGTCGCGCGTGAAGCATGCCTTGATGGAAGAAGTGTTCGTCATATGAGATACGAGCAACAAGATTCGCACGACTGAAGGCGCAAAGAATGGAACCTAAGGTCAACTATATTCTGGTCGGCTCGTTCATGGCGTTTCTTGGCGCGGCTGTCCTGGTAGGAATTTTGTGGTTAGGGAAGACCGACTACCGCGGCTCTTACGACCGGTACGAGGCCCACATGCGGGAGTCGGTTGCAGGATTGAGCGTCGATTCCACCGTCAAATATCGCGGCGTCGACGTGGGTCGGGTCAAGGCCATCGTCTTGAATCCCACTAATCCAGAGGAAGTTTTGCTGACCATGGACATTATGCGTGGGACGCCGATCAAGACCGATACGATTGCCGTACTTGAGACGCAGGGGCTCACCGGTCTGGCCACCATCAATTTGACGGGAGGAAGCCGAGATGCTCCCTCGTTGCAGGCCCAGGAGGGACAAGCGTATCCGGTCATCACGACCGGTCCCTCTCTCTTCTTCCGCTTGGATGAAGCCGTCTCCCGTTTACTTTCAGAGGAAAGTCTGGCGCAACTGTTGGTCGATCTTGATATGGCGGCACAAGGAGTGGCGAAGGTCCTGGATGAAGACAACCGCACCATGCTGAAGCGAACGATCAAGGATCTCTCGGATGTGGCCCAGACCATTGCGGCCCACAAGACTCAGATTGAGCAAAGCTTGAACGGTGCCGCCAAGAGCGCCGACAATCTTGTCAAGCTGACGGCGTCGTTGAATGCGGAGGTTCCGACCTTACTCGCCGGAATCAACAAGAGCGTTGCGGCGCTGGGCACGGCGACGGACGAACTGGCTCGCACGAGCAAGACCGTTGGAGCGGTCGTCAATGAAGCCGGACCCGAATTGCAACAGTTCACCAAGCGGACTCTTCCCGAGGCCGGCTTGTTGGTGACGGAGCTGCGCCAGCTCACGGGTACATTGACTCGCGTGGCGCGGGAGCTGGAACGAGAGCCGAGCTCGCTGGTATTTGGACGAAAGGCCCCGTCACGCGGACCGGGGGAATAACTGCAGGGTGTGTGTACGGTTATGACACGATGAACTATCGGTTGGCACATGTAGCGTCTGCGCTGCTGGCGTTGACGGTGGCTGGTTGCCTGTCGCCCCGCACGGATTCTTCTGAGATCCATACCTATCAGCTGAGACTTGACGGGTGGCCCAGCGAGGCTCGTCCCGGAAAGCTTGACGGTCCGGTGCTGCTGGTGAGTCCACCTCAAGCCGAACCCGGGTTTGAGACGCAGCGCATGGTGTATGTCAAGCGGCCCTATGAACTGGAGTACTATGCGGTGAATCAATGGGCCGATACGCCGGTGCGCATGTTCGCTCCGTTGATGGTCCAGGCGCTCGATCAGAACGAGGCGTGGCGTGCCGTGATTCCGCTGCCGAGTTCGATCCGCGGAGACTATCGTCTTGATACTCACGGATTTCTCTTACAGCAGGAATTTCTTCAACAACCCAGTCGCGTGAGAGTGATGGTCCAAGCTCAGTTGGTCGACTTGAAAGAGTCGACGATCCTACGCACACGGGCTTTTGAGGTCGTGGAGAATGCCACCAGCGAGAATCCCTATGGGGGTGTCCAGGCTGCCAACCGAGCAATTGTCGCGTTGTTCGCTCAGATCGACTCTTGGCTTCGGCAATGCATCCAGCATTCGCCCGAGTGCGTCGCTGATGGAGCCGGTGCGGGATCCGTTGGAAAGATCAAGCCGTGAACAGCAATGACCGCTCTATCCCGTGTGCGTAACTGCGCTCGCTTCTTCACCGAGCTTCGCTGCCGATGAACGGAAGGCCGACAGTTCTGCGAAAGGAGCGATTACAGGTGCTCGAGGGTGCACCGTTTAACCGATGCTACGCTCTGGGCAGCCACCGCTGCTTCCCATCCCTTTTCACAAGCGAGAAGACGAACCCCCAACGGATTTGAAAACTGAGCGCCCAATCGGACCCGAACGTCGGTGTCGACTCCGTCCGCCTCGAAGAAGATTTCGCAGTCGGGCAGTCCCCCGAGACCGATACCTTGTGCCTTGAGCAGCGCCTCCTTGGCAACCCAGTAACGGAAGAATCTCGTTGCGCGCCGCTCCTCAGTCGCCTGCATGATCGCCGTATGTTCGGAGGAAGTAAAAAAGCGCTTGGATAGATTCGCAACCTCGATGTCCGCACGAACGAATTCGAGATCGACTCCGACCTCCTGCGCTTTTGAAACGGCAATGAGTGCACGGTCATGGGCATGGGACAAATTGAAGGTGATCGCCGAGCGATCTCGTTGTTCCCTTGTCAGGAAGGGCTTGCCTGTTGCACTGCGATCCAGCGGGACCACCTCCGGATTGACGCCGAGATACTTACTCAGCACTACTCTGAGGCCTCCATGAGCCAATACGTAGCGCTGTCGGATGTCCTCCCGAACAAAACGAGCCGCTCGTTGCCGCTCGACATCATCCAACCACCCTCTGCATCGCTCCAGACAGTGTTGCGACCCATCGAGCGCGATTCCCCAGAGGTGAACAACATTCTGTTCAAGACGGATATGATTCTGCCGACTTGTATCGGCGAGACGCTCAATTGACAAGAACGAGATCAGCACCGTGTTACCTTGAATGCCGACATCACCTTCGTTGTTCGGCAAAGGAAGGTGAAGAAAATCACGCGGCCTTATTATCGTGTCGGATGGGTGTATATGGATGCCTTTCGGCGATAAAGCGAAGAATGTGCGAGGATATTTCTTCGACATGCGGCGAAGCGAGAAGGCCCATCATACCACCAGCTGCAACATCTATGGTCCGGCATCCATCGCGTGCCAACTCCCTCCAAGTATATCTGGTATCTTGCGCCATGGTACGTTTCGAAGCCACGATGTTCAAGATGTGTCCCGGATAGGTGAGCATGTTATAGCGAGCGGCCGCACGAAACATCGCTTGTTCGAGGCGGTTGGATCGTTGGAAAAGGGACCGGAATTTCACGAACCTGTGTTGCAGGATCGCCAACCAGTCTCTCATAGGTCTACGGCGGAGTTCGCCAAGGGTTTTCACGGTCACCGAGAGAATACTCAGCGGCAACGCAAGACTGCGAGGGAAAGTATTATAATACGAGCGATACGAAATCGGAGGCCAGCTATTCATGACAACCAAGGTAACCGTCACACCTTGCTCGACCAATTGCTGCGCCATCTCATAAGCGACAAGCCCACCGGTACATGCGCCAACAATGACACATGGTCCTTGTGGAAGGCATGTGCGGATTTCAGCGATGTACTGCTGTGCCATCTCCGGCACTGAACCAAACGGTTCCGCTTTCCTATCGAATCCTTGGGCCTGTAGGCCGTACACCGGATGAGCCTGGCCCAGTAGCTTCGCCAGCCGGGCGTAGTACAAAACATTGCCATCTGCTGCCGAAACCAAAAAAATAGGGATGCCCGATCCGCTGGGCTGCATTGCCACTAGTGATTGCCATGGCGCGGTCCATTGCTTCTGCGCAAGAACCGACGTGAGGCCGGCGATAGTCGGTGCCTGAAACAGTGTGGAGAGGGGAAGATGTCGGCCGTATACCTGTTCAATGAGATAGAACAGCTGAGCCGCTTTAAGCGAATGTCCCCCGAGATCGAAAAAGTTGTCGTGAATCCCGACCTTGTCGATCTCGAATACCTGTTGCCACAAGGCCGCCATTTGTATATCCATTCGGTCGCTCGGTGCGATGTGAACGGCGTCACTCGCGACCGTGGAAACTGGAGCCGGTAAGGCTTTCCTGTCGACTTTGTTATTGGCCGTCAAGGGCAGTGCCTTCAGAAAGACGAAGAGTGAGGGGACCATATACTCAGGAATCTCGGACCGCACAAACGCCCGAAGTTCCGGCTGGCTTGGAGCAGAGCCGTCTTGGCAGACCACATACGCCACTAACTGCTTCACGCCTTGCTGATCGTCCCTTGCTATGACCACGGCCTGACGGACGGCTTGATGACGACCCAGCGCAGCCTCGATCTCGCCCAATTCAATTCGAAACCCTCTGATCTTGACCTGATGATCCAATCGACCGAGGTGCACGATGCGACCATCCGGACGATATCGTGCCATGTCTCCCGTTCGATACAGTCTCGCGAGGGGCTCTTGAGAAAATGGATGAGGGATGAACCGCTCTTCTGTCAAATCAGGCTTCCCGCGATAGCCTCGGGCTAACCCATGGCCTCCGATATAGAGCTCACCGGAAACTCCGATGGGAACCGGTTGGAGGAATTGATCCAGGATGTACACTTCTGTATTGCCGATCGGTCTCCCGATGGTGATTTCCCGATCAGTCCGTTCGATGTTCTCGATCGTGGACCAAATCGTGGTTTCGGTCGGACCATACATGTTCCACAGGGCAACACTCCGATCTAATAATGATGCCGCAAGATCATGGGGAAGAGGCTCCCCTCCGCAGAGTATCGTCAGTCTGTTACTGCCCTGCCATCCCGCTTCAATCAGCATTCGCCATGTGGCAGGAGTCGCTTGCATGATCGTCGGCTGAACGGCTTCACAGAGCGCCCGCAATTGCCGTCCGTCCATTGCAACGGAGCGCCCGGCGATCTCGACACGGGCTCCGACCAGTAACGGCACATACAACTCCAACCCGGCGATATCGAACGAGAGCGTCGTGACGGAGAGCATCACATCTTGAGCGGAACATCCAGGCTCCTGTCGTATCGAACACAAGAAGTTCACCAGCGCGCGGTGTGGAATTTCCACCCCTTTGGGCTGTCCTGTCGACCCAGACGTGTACAGGATGTACGCCAAATCCTGCGATGTGGCGCTTGGCGGAAGATTGTGGTCGGACTCTTGTGCGATCTTTCCCAATTGTTGATCGAGACACAACCTGCGGCACACTTGAGCATCAAACCGATCCGCCAGCGATTCGGATGTGAGGACGATGATGAGCGAGGCGTTCTCCGACATATATCGAAGTCGATCCCGTGGATAGTCGGGATCAAGAGGTACGTAGGCCGCACCGGTTTTAAGTACGGCCATCAACGCGATGACCATCTCCAAGGATCGTTCAAGACCGATCCCCACTGCAACTCCGGGTCGAGCGCCTAGCGTTTGAAGATAGCGTGCCAGCTGATTAGCCCGGGCATTGAGCTCACAATACGACAGCGACTTCTGTCCCATCGACAACGCGATGGCGTCAGGGGTTCTTTCGACCTGTGCTTCAAACAGCTGGGGAAAACATCCAGACTGTGGATAATCTCTTTGTGTGCGGTTCCAATCCAGCAACATCTGTCGGCGCTCGGGCGCCGTCACGGTCGGGAGTTCGGACAACTTGCTTTGCGGATTCGCCAATGCGCTTTGGAGCAGGGTCCTATACTGTCCCAACATCCGTTCAGCGGTCTGAGGCTCGAAGAGATCGGTATTGAACGTCAAGTAGGCTCTTCGGGAGAACTCCGTCTCGATCGTCAAACTCAAGTCGAATTGTGCGGCTTGCGTCTCCACCTCGAACGGCACCCAACTCAACCCTTGGACGTTGATCTCTCCGATTGGAGCATTCGGTACATTGAAGAGGACCTGCACCAGCGGGGCTGAGCTATGGTCGCGCGAGGGGTGCATTGTCTCGACCAACCTATCAAAAGGAAAGTCCTGATTGGCATACGCGCCTAACGCTGTATCGCGCACCCGCGCCAGCAAC
>JAHBWU010000111.1 GCA_019636835.1 Nitrospira sp. | reverse complement strand
ACTGAAATGAAATGCAAAACAATCTAGGTAAATTCCTAGTTCACGAGGCAAGAGAGGCAAGAATAGCGGGTCGTGGAAAAGGCTATGAACGGCGGGATGTCCTCCGATCGTCCTTTCCTCGCGTCACGATCCGGAGCGGCCGGCGCGCCCGACGAGATGGTGTCATCCTGACTTCGGTTTCGTGTCGAGCGTGCGATCGAGCATGAAGCTCTCCGTAGCAAGCTGCTGAAGCGCTGAGTTAGTCCTGCTGCTTGATGCGTCGCTCATACTCATCATGAGGTCCGATCCAAACCCAAACGAAATCTGGCCCATCCTCAACGGCCAGTGCCCGGTGATGAGGGCCGGCTCTCACAGACCACAGCTTGCCGACCTTCTTAAAGTGCAGCGAAGGATGCGCGGGATTTTCTTTCAGGAGGTCGAAGTTGTGTCGGGCCACTCTCCGGACAGCTTCTGGAAGGTTCGTATAGCAAGTCCAAAACCGAGCCGTTGTGCGATGGTTCACAGGTTCTTGAGCGTCCCCTTGGCTTTCTCTTCGAGCGCCTCACGCACCAAGAAATCCAGCTTTCCAGCCGCAGAGTCGGCTTCGATCTGCTTGTCCCACCGCTCCCAATCCTTTTCCGACAGCCACCGGACGAGTTCGGCGAACTCCTCTGGGGGAAGTCTCTCGATTTCTGTCTTAAGTTCGTCTGCCTTCGACATGGGGTTCCCTCCCATCGATGATCCGGAACACCAATTCACCGGCCTCGCGCCAGGACAGGGGCATCCTTGTTCGAGCCTCAGTATGCCACGCTCCCATGCTAAGCGCCACACCCCGCTGCGCGGCCGGAGTTGAGCCGGACGACTCAAGCTTACTGTTAGGCTGGACTATCGCGCACTCCCGCCAGCTTTGCTGCTTCTCTCAACACCTCTTGAGCGAGGGGCACCGGTCTCTTGTGTTGGAGAGGGAAAGGACTGACGTGGACATGGAACTTCCACTCATCGGTCTGAAACTCCAAGCCACCCCTTGTCTTGTCAACGAGTTCGGTCACGGAGACCGAAACTCCGAGACCGCGTGGAGCCTTCAATCCTGGGAGTCTGAGCAGCGCGCGATACGGCGCTTTCCCGAAGACAACCACTTGCGGTAGGCGGAGAAGCAGAACCCCTTGAATGAAGTGCGGAGGCGCGCAAGCGTCGACTACGTCATCCGGAGGATTCTGATAGCGCTCCTGCTTCGTGATGGCACATCTCACACTGAGACGGTGTCGATGCTCGTCACGGGTTCACACTTCGTCTCTTCAGGCTAATGCAGACGATCTGCGGCGTGCCATCAGCTCCTCACCGGCGCGCGTCCGCAGCATCGAATGGTCAGCGTGCGACTGCCGCCTGCGACTTGTGAAGGCCGTCCAGAATGAACATGCGCATAAGAACCTGGTAAGGTACGCCGCGCGACACAGCGAGAGCCTTCAACTCGTTGATGGTGCTTTCTTCAAGCGCGATGCTTGTCGGAAGTTTGCGGCTCTTCTTCAACCGTCTGGCGGCCGCAAGGATCTTCTTCCGCTCAAATGCGGAAGTGTTCGCGTATGCCTTTTCAGATTTCGCGTACGTAGGCATCGTAGAGTTCTCTCTCCTTCTTGTGAGCGGGCCGAGCGCTGATCGGTCTGACTTTTCCGTCTCTGAGGGTAAATACCACGTGCAGTATCCGGCCTCCCGAAGTCGGCCCGACTATACCCAGACGCTCCTCATCGACATGAGGACTTACCTGAACGCCCAGGGGTGCTGCCTGACCTAAGACGAAGACTTCTTCCGTCTCTTCCGTTCGGACCGAGTGCTTTGAGGCACTCTTTGCTCGGTTGCCTTCGTCCCAGTCGAATTCCAAGTGCGAATTCTCTTGGAGCCAAAGGAGCAGCCATTCGACGAATTTAAACTTGGCCATTCAGATAGTATAGTGTAACACACTATACAAGTTCTTTCCAGGGGTTATCCTGAGTGGTACGCTAACGCGATAGTTCAGCGCAGCCGGCCGCCTCCTTTGCACACGGCGTACCGGCACAGCTCTCCATTCCGCATCCGGAGCGATCAGCAGCATATCGGCGGTTACAGTAGAAGCGTTCATGAATCATGTGGGCTCAGATTGTTTCATCAGCCAGCGCAGCATTTTCTCCGACCGCACGATGCCGATCAGACGTCGATCGGCCTTGTTCTCCACCACCGGAAGCCAGTCGATATCGTGTTTGTTCATCAAGTCGCCGGCCATCAAGCTCATCTCCTCCGGAGTGACCGCGACAGGATCGGCGCGCATGAACTCCCGTACCGTGATCGACGGCTTCTTCCCTTGCGCGAAGGCCTCGAACAGTTCATTCCTGGTGACGATGCCGCTCAACCGTCCCTTCTCATCTAAGACGGTCAGATATTCGACTGCAAGCTGATCGAACATGCGAACGGTGTTTTCAAACGTATCGTCGGGAGCAAGACGACGTTCGGGAACCGCTTCCATGAACTCGGACAACGGTCGGCGTTCGAGAGCAGTCCAGGTTTGGCTCAAGTGGCGGTTCAATCTGGGTCTCCGCCATCGTAGCGCCTGAGCGACGAGATTGCGGAAAGGCGTCAGCGCTCCGGAAAGCTTCGAGAAGACCTCTTTCCCCATCACGAGCACCTCAACCGTGGTGCGGGCGCGGACGCTCCCGATTCGCACGTTGCCGTCAAGAAGCGCAATTTCTCCGAAAAATTCACCCGGCCCTAACCGCGCCAAAAGCTGCTGCTGTCCTGTCGGGTCACGCCGAAGAACTTCAATCTCGCCCTGTTCGATCGCGTAAAAACTCATCGCGGGCTCACCTTCGGCAAAGATCAAGTCACCGGGCCGATAATGAGCCCTGGCGATCCGTTCCGTTTGGTTGACCCTCGGATGGGCCAGGTCGCGCGGGAAGAACAGCTCCCAGGTCCAGTCGAACGCGATTTTGACTCGGCGAGACCAAGAGGGTGATTTCAGCAGATACACGGTTCGCCACAGCCACCAGGCAGGAAATCCCGACAGACGCACACCCAGAATTTCTGCGACCGCCTTCCGCTCGCCGATCCCGCACAATTGTCCCAGCGGCTTGAAGAAGAACGGCCTGGTGGATTCACCCTGTAGCGCACGAATGATGTTCTCCGCTGCTTGCCGCCCTTGCCGTTCGGCAAACTGGCCGGTCGTCGGCGAGACCTGGCCGTCATAGGCATTGACGATCTGGGCGCAGTCTCCCACCGCCCAGAGATTCGATGCGCCGCGCACGCGCATATCCGGATCGGTCAGTAATCGGCCGCGCTCTTTGGGCACCTCGAGCCGGTGAACCAAAAGCGGGGCCGTGTTGCCGATCGTGCAAACGACCGTCGCACCGCGGAGCATTTGACCGTCATGCAGCTCGACGCCCTCGGCCGTCGCCGACACCGCACGTGCGTTGAGGATCATATGAATGCCGGATTCCTGCATCTTCGTTCGGGCAAACTCCCGCAACGTCGGGCCTACTTCCGGCAGAATCTGATCGCGACTGTGCACCAACGTCACGGTCACATCTTTGGCGGTGAAGGTGCTGTAAAACCGCGTGCCGGCTTTGATCAAGTCATTGATCTCGCCGGCCACTTCCACCCCGGTAAAGCCGCCGCCGACCACCACGAACGAGAGATACCATCGTCGCCGCTCCGGATCGTCGCAGACTTCGGCTTTTTCAAGTTGTTCCATCACGTGAAACCGTAAGACCATGGCATCGCCCTCGGATTTCAGGGGAAACGCATGGTCGGCCATGCCGGGAACCACACTCAGATTGACCGCAGTCCCGCAGGCCAACACGGCATGGTCGAACGTCACGCGACCTGGACGGCCATCGTATCGTTCATACTCCACCTCGGACGTAGCGAGGTCGATGTGCCGGATCTCTTCGGTTCGACAGCGGACTCCGGGCAACATCTGTCGCAACGGCACCGTGACCGCGCTAGGGTTGATCGCGGCGCCAGCCACTTCCGCCAGCAACGGGTAGAAGATCATGTTGTTCTCTCGGCTGAACAACACGATTTCCGCACGATCTTTGGGCAATCGCTTACGGAGGGCCCTCGCGCATTTCACGCCGGCGAACCCCCCGCCCACAATGATGATCCTTTTCATACCCATGACGTTAACCTCAGTCGCCAAACTCAAAGATGTCGTGCGAGTCGGTCACCACACGCATACCGGTGATGCCGGCAGATTGAATATCGCCGCTCGCGAGGTGTAGTCGATCGCCCGCGACTGCACCGGCCGAGCCATGCCGGGGCATCGGCATCATCAGCAGTTCCGACCAGCTGTTCGTCGACGGATCGTATTCGTACACAAGGCCTTGCGGTATCCAACCAGGCCCAAGTCCGCCGAAGACATAAAACTTGCCGCCAACCGAACCCCCGACAAGCTCTTCAGACGGCTCTGGAAACGGCGCACCCTTGATCCACTTGCTTGGGGCTTGCGCAGTAACGTGAGCACCTGCCATGAGCACGCTGATCATTGAGATCAACACAAACGCTTGCATGACACCCTCCGTGGTTATGTGCGGGTGCCGGTTAAGAGAACCTGCCCCTTGGCAAGACGTGCGCACACATCGGTGTTATTGCCGAAGCCGCCGTACAAGAAACAATGGATGCCATCGATGAGCTTTTTCTGTATCCTCTAGCCCGCCCCCTCACCTTTATCCTCCCTCCGGTGGGGGAGAGGCGGGGGTAGGACTTGATTCAATAACCCACCGTGAACCGCCGGCGGATATGTTGCGGCTTCTCCACCTCGTCGATCATCGCCACGGCGTAATCTTCGACCGAGATGCGGCTCTCTCCGTCGGCATCTCGAAGCAACTGATCCGTGCCGAGACGGAACTTGCCGGTGCGCGTCCCGGGTGACAGATCGGCGGACGGAGACAAGAAAGACCATTCGAGGCTTGGTTCTTTCCGCAGCAGGTTCAATGCTTCGCGAGTCGCGAGCGCTCCCGGCTTGATCTCCGCCGGGAACTCGGGAAGGTCCACAGATTGGACACCGGGCTTCACTTCTAAACTGCCCGCCCCTCCGACGAACAGCAATCGTGTAATACCGGCCTTCTTGACTCCATCAATAATGGCTCGTGCGCCCCGGACCTGCAGATTGTAGATGTCCGGATTAGTCCATCCCGGATTGAAGGCACTGATCACGACGTCATGCCCTGCCACCAACCGAGCCACTTCATCGGACTTGTACACATCGCCTTTCAGGGGATGACACTTTGGATGTGGTTTGAGTTTCTCCGTGTTCCGCACGATGGCCGTGACCTCATGGCCGCGATCCAATGCCTCCTTCAAAATGGCCGTTCCGACGAACCCCGTTGCTCCGATCAATGCGATCTTCATCATGGATCTCCTTTTTTATGAGCCGGATGCCCAACCGACTGTCACCCGGCGGGCTGCGCTTCTTCCGGCACCGACAGGCTCAAGCGCCGTCGCGATATGGTAAGGCCGTTGCTCGCTTCAGACTTCTTTCACACGTCTATGTCGTTGCGGCGGTCACCGATGGTGTGCACGGTCATTCGTTGCTCTCATCGCGATACCTGCCCCCGCGCCGCATCCACGCTCCAGATGCCGGACCCTTGGGACGAGATGTACAGGAACGTGAAGCAATACAGAACCGCGAGTTCGCCCATGTTCTGAATGGGCAACAGCGCCTGCGTGCCGTGCGCCATCCAATAGGCGGAGGCCATCAGGCCGCTACAGAGGAACGCCGCCCACCCCCCCCGAACAGGCCGATCATCACGAGCGTGCCGCCGATCAATTCAATCGGCCCGGCAATGGCGATGACAAACGAAGGTACCTGCGGTGGAGGCAGAGGCACGCCGACAAGTTTTTGAGTGCCGTGCCAGAGAAACAAGAAACCGGTGACGATCCGCATCAAGGCATAGGTGTGAGCGGTATAGGCATGCATAAACGGCGGCATGAGCACCTCCTCATTCAGTTCCGACCGAGCGTTTCAGTCTTCTCCGGTCATTGCAGCGCACATGAGCTGACTGTCTCTCGACTCTGCCACCGTCCGATGGCGCAGTTCAAGGGGAGACCGAACGCGAGCGTTTCATACCCGACAGAACGGTCACCGTGTTATCTTACTGACCGACTCCTTTGCACCGACATGGAGTTCCATCAGAGACGCTGTCTCACCAGACGCGAGTGCCCCAAGAAGCAGGACGAAGGCCAGGCCACTGAGGATGGTGCGGACCGCGTGGAGCCGACCCCGGCGGCGAAGCAATGCCTCTGTATCGGGGGCCTCCGGCTCGCGACCGGCGCAAGTTCATGGCCAAGTGTCAGATTGGTCCGTTCTCCAATCGCCCCATCAACAGTATGGACATCCGAGGTGCAGATGAGTGCGGCAGTGGTTTTGACGATCGCATCATTCGGTCCAGGATCAGGAATCGGCTTCTCCGTCATTCCCACCGAATCGAGTTTTCTCATCACAAATGCTCTCATCGTCTGGGGCATTTCCATGTCCTCCTGCCTCGGATCCATGCGCGGTCCTCATGCGTCCGTTATAGTCATGATTCTCCCGTTTATCGGGAGGAAGATGTCCCATCGCCTCACGGTCGTCTCAATCCCCTCTACTTTTCCCTGGATGCAGACACCGACAACCTGCTGTTCCCACTTCAATGGTTGTCTCTGTCTCCGATTACCGGAAAGTTGTGTCCTATTCAGAACCCGCTGGAGCATCGACGAAACAGGGTCAAGTGATACCGGTGTCCGATTTGCTTGACGGATGATCATCGGACCGACTCGCGAGATTTGTCTGGAGCTCCGAGGATTGCGTAAAAACGACGCCGATCACACCGGCCATCATTTGCACGACGCCGAGCACAACGAGCGCGATACGACTTCCCAGATGATCAGCTGCCCAGCTGAAGGCCGTCATGCCCGCCATGGCGGAGACCATCGTGATGGTGCCGAAGATCGTCAACGCTCTTGCACGAGTCTCCTGAGGAGCGGTGGCCTGAATAAAGGCCGTGATCAGCGGCATGACAAGGGCCGTTCCGGCACCGATAACGATCACGAGACCAAGCGCCGCCACAAAGCCGTCAACCGCCGCGAGACCCACAATGGCCAACCCTTCAATCACCGGCCCCGCCGATATCGGCAACAAATGATCGACGAGTGTTCTCCGGGCGATCGACATTAACAGCACCGACATGAGTATCATGCCGAGGCCAAGGGCCGACCACATTACCCCGAGGGCCATCGGCCCTCCGGAAAGAATGTTCTTGGTGATGATGGGAAGGAGAAAGATGAAGCCCGTCGATGCGAGGGTGAAGAGGGCGCCTAACAAGGCAACCCGAAAAATGATTCGTTGTTCAACAAACACAAGCCGGAATCCGGCCGCCAGTTCATTGATCCATCCGCCGGATGTTCCACGCAGGTTCGGGCTCGGTGCTTCTGAATTTACGCGTATCGGCATCTTACAGAAAGCGGCGAGAAGAAAGGTGGCGGCATTGGCGTACAGGACGTGCCCCACCCCAAGGAGGGCGACTGTGGCTCCGCTGATCGCGGGTCCGCACAACATGCCGAGCGTTGCCGTACTTTGTATTGCCGCATTGGCAGCGGTCAGGCGCGAAGCTTGTACCAAAGAGGGAATGGTCGAGTTCAAGGCCGGCCCATACGGCATTGCAGCAAGGGCGATCAGAAAAACAAATGTGTACAATGTGGGCAAGGTCAGCATACCGAAAATAGAGAGGGTCGCGAGCCACGCCAAAAGTGCAA
>JAHBWU010000110.1 GCA_019636835.1 Nitrospira sp. | reverse complement strand
GAAAAGGGTGGTACTCGTCAATCGTTAATCGATGGCGAATGATGAATTACGGAGCAGAAAATGCGCGAAATCATTGACATGGCTTGTACGATCTGCAAACAGCGGAATTACTCGACCATGAAAAACAAGAAGAACGATCCGGATCGGTTGGAGCGAAACAAGTTTTGTAAGTTCTGCCGAAAACACGCGCCTCATAAAGAGGTGAAATAAGGCGAGACGCGAGGGATGAATCGTTCGGGGTGGGGAGCCTCCCGATTGGCTGACGCCTCACGCCTTACGTTCGAGTAGGGGCATGGTGTCAATGGCAGCACATCGGTCTCCAAAACCGAGAGTCTAGGTTCAAATCCTAGTGCCCCTGCCATCCCAAGCTTGCTCTACCGCGAATTGCTCGTTCGAAATGATTGTTATGGGATTCAGGTTTGGTAGTCGCCGAGAACGTTCCAACCTTGGACACTAGAAGGCGGAGTGACTGATGTTTAAGCGGATGACAGAGTCGATTCGGCTGTTTGTGACGGACGTGCGGGCAGAGCTGAAAAAGGTTTCATTTCCGAGTCGTGCGGAAACGATCGGCTCAACGACGGTGGTGATCGTGTTCTGTATCTTGATGTCGCTGTACTTGTCCGTCATTGACTCATTCCTGTCATGGTTGGTCGGAAGATTCATCTAGGCCTGCCGAGAAGCGGTAAGGGGAATTCAGCGGCAATTCATCGAAGACCTGAGGGTGGTGCATGACAAAGAACTGGTACGTCATCCATACGTACGCGGGTTTTGAGGGGCGAGTGAAGACCAGCCTCATGGAACGGGCAAATCAAATGGGGCTTGTCGAAAAGCTCGGACAGGTGCTCGTTCCGACAGAGGATGTGATTGAAATTAAGGACGGAAAGCGGCGGACGTCTCGACGAAAGTTCTTCCCGGGCTACGTCCTCATAGAGTTGGAGTCTCCGTTGGGGGACGAGACCTTGCAGATGATTAAGGAGACGCCGAAAGTGACAGGATTTGTCGGGGGAGGCGCAGTTCCGACTCCGCTGACCGATGATGAAGTGGAGTCCCTGCTCAAGCAGGTCGATGCGGGTCAGGCGGAGCCTCGAGAGCAGGTCAAATTTATTAAAAGCGACAACGTTCGCATCATTGATGGTCCCTTCCTCGGGTTCAACGGTGTGGTCGACGAAGTCGATCAGGATCATAGTCGGTTGAAGGTGATGGTAAGCATCTTCGGCCGATCGACTCCGGTTGAATTGGGATTTTTACAGGTTGAACGGATTTAAGCCGATCGATCGACGTCGGTCTTCAGTCATGATTGAGACTGAATGTTGATCGTCGATCGCGAAGGAGAAAGAAAACGACATGGCGAAAGAAGTTTCGGCGCAGATCAAATTGCAAATTCCGGCCGGCAAGGCCAATCCGGCTCCTCCCGTCGGCCCCTCCTTGGGTCAGCATGGAGTCAATATTATGGAGTTTTGCAAGCAGTTCAATGCCAAGACTCAGAAGGACGGGGACAGTATAATCCCCGTCATCATTACGGTCTACAAGGACCGTACCTTCAGCTTCATCATGAAGACACCCCCGGCTTCGGATCTCCTGAAGAAAGCCGCTGGGATCATTAAAGGATCCGGTGTGCCGCAGAAGGATAAAGTGGGGAAAATCACCAGACAGCAGTTGAACGAGATTGCACGGAAGAAGATGGCCGATCTGAACGCGGCTGATGTGGAAGGGGCGGCAAAAATCATCGAAGGGACCGCCCGCAGCATGGGCGTCGTCATTCAAGGCTAATTTCGAGATCGAAGGAGCGTCTGGTTATGGGAAAGAAAATGAATGCGGCGATCAAGAATGTCGAGCCGCGCGTCTATGGGTTGCGTGAGGCCGTTGAAACCGTGAAGCGATCGGCCTATGCAAAGTTTGACGAATCGGTCGATCTCGCCCTCAGACTGGGAATTGACCCGAAGCGCTCGGATCAACTGGTTCGAGGGACGGCTTCCCTTCCTCATGGGACGGGGAAAAAGGTTCGTGTCCTGGTGTTTGCCAAAGGTGAAAAAGAGCAGGAGGCACGGCAAGCGGGGGCCGATTTTGTTGGGGCCGACGACTTGATGGAAAAAATCAAGGGTGGGTGGATGGATTTTGATTGCGCGATTTCCACGCCGGACCTTATGGCCTCTGTCGGAAAACTCGGGAAAGTGCTCGGGCCTCGGGGACTGATGCCGAATCCTAAGACCGGCACCGTGACCTTCGAGGTTGGAAAGGCCGTCGCCGACATCAGAAAGGGGCGTGTCGAGTTCAAGGTTGAGAAGGCCGGTATCGTCCATGTGTCGGTGGGAAAAGTATCTTTCGATCCTGCCAAGCTGTACGACAATGCATCGGCCATCATTGAATCTGTCGTCAAGGCGAAGCCCGCCTCGTGCAAGGGGCGCTATCTCAAGAGTGCCACGATTGCGAGCACGATGGGGCCTGGTGTGAAACTGGATACCGTTGCGCTGACAAAGCAATGGAGCTGAGAAACGCGTTCAACGTGAATCGTTCATCGCGATTCGCTGGACGAGCTACGTAAACGGATAACGATTAGCGACGAGAGAGGGAGAGATGAAGAAGGAAGAGAAGGTTACGGCGGTGGCGGAGTTGACCGAAAAATTCGGTCGCGCACGGCTGGCCATTCTGACGGAATGCGTCGGCCTTCCGGTCAACCAGGTCACCGAGTTGCGCAAGCAGCTCCGCGGGGCAAAGGCGGAGTATCGAATCGTGAAGAATACGCTGGCGGCCCGCGCCGCAGAGGGGACGATATTAGCCGGACTCAAGGTGCATCTGAAGGGTCCAACCGGGGTTGTGATCGGCTATGACGATCCGGTGTTGCCCACAAAGGTGCTGAAGGATTTCATCGGCGCGGAGAAACGGGAAGAGAAAATTCGTATGACGGCCGGGGTGCTGGAAGGCAAAATCCTCCAGCCGGCTGAACTGGCGGCCGTTGCGAAGTTGCCGAAGAAAGAAGTGCTTATTGCCATGTTACTTTCGGCCATGCAAGGGCCGATTCGTGGCGTCGTCTATACGTTGAGTGCGGTCTTGTCGAAGTTTGTACGAGTCATTGCAGCCATTCAAGATAAACGGAAAGGAGAAGGGGACATGCCAGCTACAGAAGGAAAATTGTCGCAAGAGGAATTGATTAAGGCGATCGAAGGTATGAGCGTGCTCGATCTGGCCGAACTGGTGAAGGGGCTTGAGACGCGGTTTGGCGTCACGGCGGCAGCGCCGGTCGCCGTGGCTGCGGCTCCGGCGGCAGGCGGTGGCGCAGCTGCTCCTGCCGAAGAGAAGACGGCGTTCGACGTCATTCTCGCGGCGGCGCCGGCCGACAAGAAAATCCAGATCATTAAGGTGGTGCGTGAACTCACGAGTCTCGGTCTGAAGGAAGCCAAGGACCTCGTGGAGGGCGCGCCGAAGCCGGTCAAGACCGGCGTGGCCAAGGAAGAAGCCGATACCATGAAGAAGAAGCTCGAAGAGAGCGGTGCCAAGGTCGAAATCAAGTAAGAAAGCTAGTTCGTCACCGTCGCGGCTCTTTCGGTATTCGCTGAAGGCCGGGGTTTAATTGGTATCTCGGAAATCTGCCGCGACAGGTGACTGCTGTTCACCGCCAACCAGCGTGGAGGAGTAGGAATGTCCGAAACGACGCTACAAGAATTCGTCGAGCGGAAAGACTTTTCTCGCATTCGAACCAACATCGATATTCCGGATCTGATCGAGATCCAGAAGCGCTCCTACGAAGAGTTTTTGCAGTTTGAAGTCGAATCGGAGCGTCGAAAGGATCATGGATTGCAGGCGGCGTTGGCCAGCGTGTTTCCGATTCCGGATTATAACAACACGGCCGTGCTCGAATTTTCAAGTTACACATTAGGGACGCCTAAGTACGACGAGCGCGAATGTCTTGAGCAGGGTATGACCTTCGCGGTTCCGTTGAAGCTTCGTGTCCGTCTGGTGGTGCTCGATAAGGAGGATAAGGGACCTCGCAAGAAAGTGCTCGATGTGCGTGAGCAGGAAGTCTATGTCGGTGAATTGCCGCTCATGACCGAGCGAGGAACTTTTATCGTCAACGGGACCGAGCGAGTCGTCGTCAGTCAGCTTCACCGGTCGCCGGGTGCGTCGTTTACGCACGATAAGGGTCGAACCCATGCGAGCGGCAAGGTGTTGTACTCGGCCAGGATTATTCCCTACCGGGGCTCATGGCTCGACTTTGAGTTCGATGCCCGGGATATTCTCTATGTGCGGATCGACCGTCGTCGGAAAATGCCGGCCACCATTCTGTTGAAAGCCTTCGGTTTCTCGAGCGACGACTTGCTGAAGATGTACTACCCTGTCGAAGAAATTCGCGTGTCGAAGGGGAAGATGTTCCGCAAGCTGGATCCGGAAATTCACCACGGACTTCGGTGTTCCGCCGAGGTGACGGACAAAGGCGGCAAAGAACCGTTGGTGCGAGAAGGGGCCAGGCTGACAAAAGGCCTGATTGCCAAGCTGAAGGCCTCGGGAGTGAAGGAAATCCCCTTGCTGCCCGTAGAGTTGGTGGGGCGTGCCATTCTCACGGAATTGGTCGATTCGAAGAAGAACAAGTTGGCGGAGAAGAACCAACGATTGACGGCCGAAATGGTCGAACAGATCGCTGAAAGCGATGTGGAAGAATTCAAGGTCATTTATCTGGATATGGCCACCGCGACGCCGGTGATTCTTGACACCTTGGAGATGGAGAAAATCGGGTCGAAGGAGGAAGCGATGGTCGAAATCTACCGTCGTCTCCGTCCCGGTGAGACGCCGTCAGTCGATACGGCGAGAGCGCTGTTCGACAATCTCTTTCTGAATTCCAAGCGCTACGATTTGTCTCCGGTCGGCCGGCTCAAGCTGAATAAGAAGCTTGGTTTGGACTTGCCGCTCGAGCAGCGCACCCTGACCGCTCAGGACATCGTGGAAGTCATCCGCTACCTCGTCAATCTGAAGATCGGCAAAGGGGAAATCGACGATATTGATCACTTGGGTAATCGCCGCGTGCGATCCGTCGGCGAGCTCCTGGAAAATCAATTCCGGCTGGGCTTGGTGCGGATGGAGCGTAGCATCAAGGAGCGCATGAATCTTCTTGATATGGAAACGGTGCTGCCGCATGACTTGATCAATGCCAAGCCGGTTGTGGCGGCCGTCAAGGAGTTTTTCAGCAGCAGCCAGCTGTCTCAATTCATGGACCAAACGAACCCACTGGCTGAAATCACGCATAAACGGCGTCTGTCGGCTCTTGGTCCAGGCGGGCTCACGAGAGAGCGGGCCGGGTTCGAAGTTCGAGACGTACATCCGTCTCACTACAGTCGTATTTGCCCGATCGAGACGCCGGAAGGCCCCAATATCGGATTGATTACATCGCTGGCAACCTACGCGCGGATCAACCAGTTCGGATTCATTGAGGCGCCGTATCGGAAAGTCGTCAAGGGACGTGTAACTGATGAAATGGAGTTTCTCTCGGCAATCGAGGGTGACAAATACATCATTGCCCAAGCCAACTCGAAATTGGACGGAGCAAGCAGGCTGGTATCGGAAACCGTCTCTTGTCGCCACGGTGGAGACTTCGTGCTGGCCACTCCGGATAAGATCGAGTACATGGACGTGTCGCCGAAACAAGTGGTGAGCGTCGCGACCGCGCTCGTCCCGTTCCTGGAACATGACGACGCCAACCGTGCGCTGATGGGTTCCAACATGCAGCGCCAGGCGGTTCCTTTGGTGACATCCGAGGCCCCTTTGGTTGGGACCGGGATGGAAGCGGTGGTGGCGCGAGATTCCGGGTATGTCATTCAGGCTCGTCGAGCCGGGGTCGTGGAAAGTGTCGATGCCACCCGCATCGTGGTGCGGGCCGATGCAAAGGACGGCAAGAAGGGGAAGGATTCCGGGCTGGACGTTTATGACCTGATCAAGTTCCAGCGATCGAATCAAAATACCTGCATTACTCAGACCCCCGTCGTTCGGATCGGCCAGCCGGTCAAGAAGGGACAGGTGCTTGGAGATGGACCGGCGATCGATCATGGAGAGCTCGCGCTGGGCAAGAACGTGCTCGTGGCGTTCATGCCGTGGGGTGGATACAACTTCGAGGACGCCATATTGCTCAGCGAAAAATTGGTCCGCGAGGACGCTTTCACCTCGATCCACATCGAAGAGTTTGAGGTGGAAGCCCGGGATACCAAGTTGGGGAAGGAAGATGTGACGCGGGATATTCCCAATGTCGGAGAAGAGGCGTTGAGAAATTTGGACGAGAGCGGGATCATCCGCATCGGCGCCGAAGTAAAGCCGGGCGATATTCTGGTGGGAAAAGTGACGCCCAAAGGCGAAACCCAGCTGACCCCGGAAGAAAAGCTGCTCCGCGCGATCTTCGGTGAGAAGGCCGGCGATGTGAAGGACACATCGTTGACCGTGCCTCCGGGAGTGGAAGGCATCGTGGTCGATGTCAAAATCTTCTCTCGCAAAGGACTCGACAAAGACGAGCGTTCGAAAAGCATCGAGACCGATGATCAGATGAAGTTGCAGCGAGACCACCACGAAGAGCTGCGGATCATCGACGAAGAAAAGACGAAGAAGATTCGGAAGCTCTTGCTCGGCAAAGTGGTCGGTCGCGATCTGATGGACCCCGAGAGCGGCGACGTCATCTTGAAGAAGAAGGGTAAGTTGACGGCGGAGATTCTCAAGCGATTGCCGGACGACACGGTGCGGCACATCATCCTGAGTGATCCTGATGAGCAAA
This sequence comes from Nitrospira sp., assembly GCA_019636835.1. Taxonomy (GTDB): domain Bacteria; phylum Nitrospirota; class Nitrospiria; order Nitrospirales; family Nitrospiraceae; genus Nitrospira_D. The sequence continues at coordinate 1,332 of JAHBWU010000110.1, read as the reverse complement.
AGGAACTGGAAGATGTGGAGCGACGGGCGAAGGAGCAGATTGAAATCCTCCAGACGCTGTACGACGAAAAGGTAGGGCGCTTAAAGCGAGGAGATGAACTGCCTCCCGGTGTCATCAAGCTTGTCAAAGTCTACATCGCGATGAAGCGCAAGATTCAGGTCGGAGACAAGATGGCGGGTCGACATGGCAATAAGGGTGTCGTATCGAGGGTCCTACCCGAAGAAGATATGCCCTATCTGCCGGATGGGACCCCGGTGGAAATCGTGCTGAATCCTCTGGGTGTGCCGTCCCGCATGAACGTCGGGCAAATTCTAGAGACCCACCTTGGATGGGCGGCTAAGGCCTTAGGTATCCAAGTGGCCAGCCCCGTATTCGATGGCGCCGCGGAGAAGGAAATTAAGGATCTGCTGAAAAAGGCTAAACTGCCGATGAGCGGCCAGTCGCAACTCATTGACGGCAAAACAGGCGAGCCGTTCGGCAGCCCGGTTACTGTCGGGTACATGTATGTGCTGAAACTCCACCACCTGGTGGACGACAAGATCCACGCACGGTCTATCGGCCCCTATTCTCTCGTGACCCAACAGCCTCTGGGCGGCAAGGCTCAATTCGGAGGCCAGCGATTAGGGGAAATGGAAGTTTGGGCGTTGCAGGCCTATGGGGCGGCATCGACTCTGCAAGAGTTCCTGACCGTCAAATCAGACGATGTGCCGGGTCGATCACGCATGTACGAAGCGGTCGTCAAGGGCGAACCTTTCCTCGAGCCAGGATTGCCTGAGTCGTTCAATGTGTTGGTCAAAGAACTGCAGAGCTTGGGACTCGATGTAGAGTTGGTCAAGACGCAAGACTAACCGCTTGTGTGTCGGCTGAAAACCGACATCAGAGGAGGTCACTACCTTGGAAGGCGTATATACACTGTTTGAAAAGCAGCGGGATTCGGTGTCGTTCGATTCGATGCGGATTCGCATTGCGTCGCCCGAGAAAATCAGATCGTGGTCCTATGGTGAAGTCAAAAAACCGGAAACGATCAACTATCGGTCGTTCAAGCCGGAAAAAGACGGACTGTTTTGTGCCAAGATCTTCGGTCCTACCAAGGACTGGGAGTGCAATTGCGGAAAATACAAGCGCATGAAGCACCGTGGGATCGTGTGCGACAAATGCGGCGTCGAGGTGATTCAATCGAAGGTTCGGCGCGAACGGATGGGGCATATCGAGCTGGCTGCACCTGTCGCCCATATTTGGTTTCTGAAGGGAGTCCCGAGTCGGATCGGCACGTTGCTTGATATGAGCCTCAAGCAGCTCGAGAAAATTCTCTATTTTGAGAGCTATGTGTGT
>JAHBWU010000011.1 GCA_019636835.1 Nitrospira sp. | reverse complement strand
CATCGCCCGCAATCTGTTCGTCATGTCTCGATTGACCGTGCCGATTATTTCCGTGGTCATCGGTGAAGGAGGGAGCGGAGGCGCCTTAGCCCTCGGTGTCGCCGACCGAGTCCTGATGCTGGAGCAGTCCGTCTATTCGGTTATTTCACCTGAAGGCTGTGCCGCTATTCTCTGGGACAGCCCGGAAAAGGTTCCCGATGCCGCCTCTGCATTGAAGATGACCGCACACGATCTTCTTGATCTCGGCGTGATCGACACGATTGTTTCCGAACCGCTGGGCGGCGCTCATCGCGAGCCGCGAGCCGTCTGCGACCTGGTCGGAAAGGCCTTGACCAACCAGCTGTTCGATCTGCTCGATCTTCCCGTCGAACAACTCATTGCTCAGCGGGATCAGAAATATCGTAAGATGGGTGCCGTCACCGGCCTTCTCCCCGCCCAAGCCTGATCGACGTCATCGGTCCTTCAACAGTCCCGTTACGGTGAATCGCCGTTCGATCGAAGAAAGAATCCTGCTTGCCAACATGGGGCGGAACGGATCAAGCACCGCCGCTTCGAGATAGCGATCGACCGTTCGCGGTAATTTCCGCCACCATGCAAGGGCGGAGATCCGGGCTTGTTCCGCGGCGGCACCCTTTTCTCTGAGGATGCGATGAATCTCTTGCTCGAAAAAATCCACATGGACAAGTTCATCCTCGCGGATCGAAACCAAGTCCGGCCGTAATGTGACGAGTAACGTCGCGAATTCAAGTCCCAGGGACTCATACCCATAGAGCTGAACGGCCAGCGCAGGCCATTGTTTTGGGACCGATGGAAGTCGTTCCCGTTCGCGAGGCTGACGGCCGATCATAGTTTCAAATTGCGCCAAATGCTGCTGCTCATCTTCCTCGTGTTTTCGAAGAAAGGCATAGACATTCGGAGGAACGTTTTGTAAACGCGCCGACTGTATCGTCCAAAGCGCCATGGCCTCAGCCTTGAGAAACCGTTCCAATAGCGCAGTCTCGCATTCCGGTGGGAGCCAAGTGGATGTAGTCGCATCAGATGGCATACTGGACTCATAGTACGCAAACTCCCGTGGGTTATCCAAGCTCTCTTGAAAGGGAAGGGTGAGAAGGGTTGACTGACCCGCATCATCTGTGTACATCTTACGCCTAGGTACTCACCGGACCGATAGCTGACTCGGACCCGGGGTTTCGGTTTGGTTCACCCACGAGGCAACACCTATGACACGTCCTACCGACACAATGTCTCCGGTCGTTCAACGGGTTGTTCTCTGTGCGCTCGCCGTGGTTTTACTCTTGGAGGTCGGCTGCGTCAGTCGGCGTACGTACGAAAGGGTCAAGGCGGAGACGTTGGAACAGACCCAAGCTTTGGAATCGGTACGAGAGGATGTCCGGGAGCTTGATCAGGAGATCGCGGGATTGCAGGCCTCGAACCGACGTGAAGATGCCACGGTGTCCGGACTGCTGACCGCCATTCAGCGGGAAGAAGAACAGTTGCCGATCATGAGACAGCAAGCGGAGGACACTCTCGCGTCGCTGAAAACACAAGTGGCAACCTTGATGAATCAGAGTTGGCATCTGGCGCGCAAGATAGTGGACATTCGGCAGGAGAGCGTCTCCTTGCAAACTAAGGTGGCTCAGTACAAGGAGGAAATAGAGCAGGCCCGAGCGCCTGTGATGATGACTTCGAAGAGGGACAAATCTGCCATAACCCAGGCCGTCGCCTCTGAAGCGGCTGCATCTTCAGTCGCATCCGCTCAGGATGCCGAACCGACACAGGTGGCACAAGCTGCTCCTCCTCCAACCCTTGCGCCTGTCAAACCAGCAGTGTCGGCTCCCTCCGTGAATGTCGATCCGCCTCAGGCAAACGACTCGTGGATCGGAATAATCTCCAGCTGGTTCGCCAAAATCTGGAATTGGTTATTCGGGTAGTGTGGATGTTTCACACCTGATCGAACAAGAGCAACACGTCTCACACACGGTGCGAGCACTGTGCGTCGGCCCACTCGGCGGCCGCCTGTCCGACAAGACGCCCGGTCGCCAGACAACCAGTGAGCAGATATCCTCCGGTCGGTGCCTCCCAGTCCAGCATTTCTCCGGCGCAAAACATCCCAGGGAACGAGCGAAACATCAGTGTCGTGTCCAGCGCCTCGAATGAAACACCGCCGGCTGTGCTGATGGCTTCTTTCAATGGGCGTGGGGCCACAAGTTTCAGCGGCAGGGATTTGAGTACTGTGGCTAAACGAGCAGGATCCGCAAAAACTTCCTGAGGTGCCATTTCGCGGAGGAGAGACATCTTGACTCCCATGATACCGGCTCGTCGCTTCAGATGCGTCGCAATTGTACGTTTGCCACGTGGCCGAGCAAGATCCTCCGTGAGCCGTTGCAGCGATCGATCTGGAACGAGATCAAGCCACAGAGTCGCCGTTCCCTCTGTGGCGATCACCTCTCGAACAAGGGCTGAGACCGTATAAATGATGCCGCCTTCCACACCATTCGCCGTCACGACGAACTCCCCCATGTGACGGATAACCGCGCCCTCGACGGTCTTCACGACGACTTGAACCGTTTTTACCGGACAACCGGAAAATTTCATGCGAAAGTGCTCGCTCCATCGGACGTCAAATCCACAATTAGCCGGCTTCAGCGGTGCGATCGGCACCTGTTGTTCGGACAGGAATGGCACCCACGCACCATCAGAGCCAAGATGGGGCCAGCTCCCTCCTCCCAAGGCTAATACCACCGCATCGGCCTGTACGTAAGACGCGCCATCTGGTGTCATAAAATGGAGCTTGCCCTGCCCATCCCAGCCGCGCCATCGATGTCGCACATAAAACCGCACGCCAGCCTGCCTCAATCGGCGCAGCCACGCGCGCAGAAGTGGTGCAGCTTTCAGATCAGTGGGAAAGATCCGTCCGGACGTCCCGACGAACGTTTCCACACCAAGCTCACGAGCCCAAGCCCGCAGGGCCACCGGGGGAAATGATCTGATCGCCGGCTCGATGAGCGCCCGGCGAGTGCCATAACGCGAAAGGAAGGGCTCCATCGGCTCCGAGTGAGAGAGGTTCAAACCGCCTTTACCTGCCAACAGGAACTTTCGACCCACCGACGGCATGGCATCGTACAGCTCGACGGTGGCGCCTGCAGTCACTGCCGCTTCCGCCGCCATGAGTCCGGCCGGGCCACCACCGATTATCGCAACAGTTCCCATCAACATCCTGGCGATTTGTTACAAGATGTATGCTTTTAAATACACGTGTATTCTGTCAAGAGACATCTCAATGCAGTCCATATTTGTATGAATCCCGCTGCATCTGTACACACTACACTGAAGATGGACTCTGCAATTTGTCGCTATTCCAAGTAACTCACACACTTTCACTTAGGCCCGTTTCTTGCTGATGCACGACACTCGAACTGCGACGGCCGGCGCAGTGAGGAATGTTTGCTTCAAGACCGTCATACGTTGGATGTATTTTCATTCACAATCAAACGTGGGAGGAATCCGAATGCGCATTCGAGCGACCTGTGTTGCCGTGCTTGGTCTTACCGGCTTGTTCGCCGGTATTGCTGAGCAAGCTGGAGCAGCCGAGGACATATCAAAAAGAAATAACTTGCATGTAACGAGACCTAACGCCCCCCGTCATCCGGATGATTCATTCAGTCGCATGTTTCCAGGATTGCCCCCCTATGCGCCGCCGACCGATGAAGCACGGGAGCAGGCAAAAAGGCTTGGGGTCAAAGCGGGCATCATCGACGCCTTGGACCCCCTCACGGATCCGATAGACTCGATTGCGAATCCTGGCCAGAACAACCCCGATAATCCAAATATGACGGCTGGCGTGACGTTTTTCGGGCAATTTCTGGATCACGATCTGACCCTGGCCTTGAAAGCGCCGCTACTGGAGCAAACGCATCCTCGGCGGACGACGAATTTTCGCACCGCTGAATTTGATCTCGACAGTGTATATGGCGACGGCCCCGACGGCTCTCCGGAACTGTACGACACCAGTTCCGGCAACATCAAATTCAAAGTGGAGGTCATTCCTGATTCGAAACTGGTTTCTCGAAAAGGGGCTCCGCGGTTCGATCTCCCCCGCGATCCGAACAACAACGCGATTATCGCCGACGGCCGGAACGATGAAAACCTCGTCATCAGCCAGTTCCACCTGGCAATGCTGAAGTTTCACAATGCCGTGGTCGATCGGTTACGCGCCGATCCGGCGCAGCCGCATCGTTCAGCGCGCGAGCTGTTCCGAGAGGCGCGCCGTCAGGTGCAGTGGCATTACCAATGGATCATCGTCAACGAGTTCTTGCCGATGACCATCGGACAAAATCTGACAGGTGAGATCTTGCGGAACGGGCCTCGGTTCTACAGGGTCAACGACCGAACTCAAGACTCGATACACCGTAACAGCAGACGAGAGCCCTTGATCCCGGTGGAATTCGCAGTGGCGGCGTATCGCTTCGGCCATTCACAAGTTCGTCCCAGCTATCGGCTCAATTTCGGAGCAGCTTCGGGCAGCGAGTTCTTCGCCTTCATCTTCGATGATTCGGCCGATCCCAATGATCTCGATCCCAATGACATGCGTGGCGGTAAGCGAGCTGCGCGTCGATTCATCGACTGGCAGACCTTCTTCAATTTCAACGACGGGAACGCGAAACCCAACAAACGGATCGACAGCAAGCTGTCGAGTCCGCTGATGCTTCTGCCAGGCTCGCGCGGTCCAGCACCAGGGTTGCCGAATGACGGGGTCCAGTCGTTGGCCTCGCGCAATCTCATGCGCCATGTGAACTTCGGCATTCCGTCCGGGCAAGCCATCGCACGGGTCATGGGCGTTCAAGTGTTGACGCCAGCCCAGCTGGCTGAACTGACGTCCTTTGGCATGGAGAAGAACACGCCCCTCTGGTACTACATTCTGAAAGAAGCGGAAGTGCTTGAGGATGGCCTGCGTCTGGGGCCGGTCGGCGGCCGTATCGTCGGGGAAGTCTTCATCGGCCTTCTGAAAGCCGATCGAGATTCCTACCTTGTCGCCAACAGGAACTGGAAGCCCACCTTGCCGTCCGCCACACCGGGGGACTTCAAGATCACCGATCTTCTGCGGTTCGCCGACGTCGTTCCTCCGCTCCAGTAGGTCTTACCGCCAGCATGGGGAGTAGCCTCTGAAAGAAGCTACTCCCCGAATGGCGACGCAGATTCATGATTTGTCCGTCGTATCCGATCCCTTCGGCACGACACAGGAATCACAACCAGCTGCACGAGTGTGATAGGCAATCATGCCTCCCCGTCGATCCAGCTCAATCAGGCAACAGTCGTCAAGCATCTGCTTCAGCTGTTTACGCCCTCGCTGGACGCGGGATTTCATACCGGACAGTGAAACGCCCAGGTGTTTGGCCGCAGCCTGCTGCGTCAGCCCCTCGATCTCAACGAGAGTGATCGCGTCTCGATAGTCCTGTGACAACTGCTCAATCATGGGGCGAAGACAACCGGCGAGTTCTGTACGAAGTTCCGTAGCATCGCCTTGACGAGTCATCTCTGAGATTGCATGAACTTCGTTCAATGCTTCAAGTTCAGAACTCAATCCAGATGGAATCTCTCGTTGTCTTCCTGGCTTCCGATAATGATCGATGATCGTATGACGCGTGACTTGGTAGATCCATGAGACGATCCGACGTGGATCGCTTACCGTGTCCATCTGTCGATGGACCCGCACAAACACGTCTTGCAAAATATCGTCGACATGCCCCTGATCGTTCACCCGCTTGGCAATAAAAGCACGGAGGCCATCATGCATGAGTTGCCAGAGTTCATCTGTCGTTTTCGTCATAATGGTCGCTCCATCGATATCCATACGGTACCGATCTAGCTCAGGCGTCGCAAGTGGCGGGTTCATGAGCACCCGCTTTCTTCGGCACGCAGCAGCCTGTTTGGCTCAGTTGTCCTGTAACTTCCAATTGCTCATGGACGGTAAAGATCTCCCAGGCATTGCCATCGGGGTCGGTAAACCAGAGTTTATCCTGACGGGCAAAGCAACAGGCGAGGCATGTCCATCTCCCTTCTTTCAAAAGTATCATGTTGCAAGCGGGTCTTCCATTCCACGATTTCTCGACCGTTTGGACCTCACGATTCCTAAGTGATCCACGGCACTCACCTCCCCGGTGGATGAAACCAACGAGAAGTTCAGGGCGGGGGCTCTCAAGTCAAACTTGGCATAGTCGGCCACTTGTTTCTGTGGCTTCACACCAAACACCTTTTCATAGAACACCACCGATCTGGACACATCACGGACATCAAGAGAAATATGGGGACGCATAGGGAGCCTCCTTGTTAGAGAGTCGCGGATCATTCCGCACTCATCTCTATAGACGGAGGAGCCCAGAAAAGGACGCAACCATAGGAAGGCAGGAGATTACCCGACCCCCCTTTGTTTTCACCAATGCCAAGATGGAGCGGAGCATATCCCATACAGATCGGAGAAAAGCTCAAAACTGTTTTCGATCCTTTCGACAAGGGATAGACTGATCACCGGTCGGCTTTCCAATGTTTAACCTGAAGAGCAATTCGACATGAAAAACACGTATTGGCTCTATGGGATAGCGGTAGCGATTGGAATCGTGGTGTGGATCGGCATCTCTATGGTTTCCGGAAGAAGAGAAGCCTTTGATTCCGGACTGTACTATAGCATCGGCATGCCGGTAGTCTGCGTCGCATCCGCCACATTTGGTTTTCTTGAGCCGAAGAAGTCGTGGCGATGGGGGATTTTGCCGCTGCTCGGCCAGTTCTCCTGGATGCTGTTAACACAGGGACCAGGTAATTTGTTGCCGCTCGGCATGATTTTTTTCGGCATCCTCTCCGTGCCCTCCATCATCACGGCGAGGATCGGAGCTTTCCTGGGGAGAAAGCATGCCACATAACGGTACGCCGATGATATTTCGCGGTCAATGAACAGCCAAGCCATAGCGTCGATGGAAGGACTTCGTTCAATACTTCCTAGCCACCCCCATGTACCACTTCGGCTTCATCCTTCCAAAATCCCTTCTCACATGACGTGTGAGTGATCGGTTTGAATCGAGGACCCGTTCTCCTGCTCGATCCCGCACGAACACGACCCAGTGCCAATATGGCTGACCCTGCTTACGATGCCACTTGATCGCAAGCAACGCTGAATCGGGCAGACTGCTCCATGAACGAAAGGGTTGCTCTATTGATACCGGACGCAATCGATATTCCTGTAAAAGTCGGCGTACGTGAGCTGTTTCAGACCAGAGTCGACGATCGTTTGCAAATATGCCGAGCCGATTTGCGGTCCGTTGGGCCTGCCGATAAGACACACCGGCTATGGCTGCCACTGCGGCAATTCCGCAACCAGTCTGTTCCAATTGAACAACTGGTTTCATGATAGACCGCTTCATCTTTTTTTGCGTGTAGCAATCGGTGCCGGTTTTGCCGTTCTCGCCATGGGTCTTTTGATCAGAACGCTCCGCAGTGCGATGGCTTGGTTGTGCTGTTCATCCTTGGCCGAATAGAGGAGCGTCACAGGGCATATCTTTGCCTGTTTATTAATTGTTGTGAGAAGTGCTGTCTTCTTTTTCAGCTCGACATGGTAGCGCCGCTGGAATTCCGTCCACCGAGCGGGATCGTGGTTGAACCATTTTCGGAGGGCCGTCGATGGCCCGAGGTCGGGCAGCCAGAGATCGATCTCCGCCGCCTCCTTTGAAATGCCCCGTGGCCAGAGTCGATCAACTAGCACGCGGAAGCCATCAGACTTGGACGTCGGCTCGTAGATACGTTTGACCAGGATCCTCATGACTACGGCTCACGCACTATCCAAGGAATTCGTTCATGGTGAGCCTGTCGAACCCGTGAACAGAACCAGAGGAAAGCACCAGCCTTTCGACAGGCTCAGGGCGAACGGATGATCGCCTGAATTTACGTGACACAACACTACAGACCGATGGTTTCGATCTGTCGAATCTCCTCCGAGAGTAAGGTGAATCGATCTGATTGCAGGTCTTCCTTCATATGCTGAGGATTCGTCGTGCCGGTCAGAGGCAACATGCCGACTTGCATCGCAAACCGGAAAATAAGCTGGGCAAGCGTGGCTTCATACCGAGCCGCCATGGCTCTGATCTCAGAATCGATGAACACGTCGCGATTCGCGGTCAGGAGCGAGAAGCCTTGATAAATGATGTGCTGCGTCCGGCAAATCTCCCGCACTTCTTTGTCCCACCCAAAGGCCGCATAGCAGCGGTTCTGCACCACCATCGGTTTATGTCTCGCCTTCACGCAGAGCAACGCCAGTTGATCGGCCGTGACGTTGCTGACCCCGATCATCTTCGCCTTCCCGGCTTCGTAGAGGGATTCGATCGCGGCCCAGACCTCCCAGTCTTCAGCTCCTAAACCGCGCCGTGAATAGGGCCCATGCAAGACATACGAATCGAGATAGTCCGTATGGAGGTGCGTTAAGGAACTGGCGAAGGATTGTTGGACCTGCGTCGTAATGCTTGCCCTCGCATCGTATGGAAGACGATGGTCTTGGCCATTGATGGGGGTGAACTTCGTTTGGAGAAACAGCTTGTCGCGGGTGATGCCCTGCTTGGCTAGTTGTAAAAGCGCCTCCCCTACCCGCGCTTCATCATAGTGAACGAGTTGATTCGCCGTATCGATCGCTATGAAGCCGGCTTCCACCGCTTGCAGCACCAGTCCAGTCGTGGCCTCTTTCTTCCATGCCGTGCCGTACATAAATGGGGGGATTGAGACGTTATTATAGGTGGTCAATGGCATCGCAGATCTCCTGTCAGACCTTGTACCATACACAGTTCACGCCGGCGGTCTCAATGTGAGAATTGATAGAAGGCGGCGAGGGAGCGGAAGACAATAGCACTGTCGTTGCGCATCCATTGAAACCTCGGTTGCTGCTGTGGTACCAGAGGAACCTATGTTGGCTGTACAACTCGTGTGATGTCGCTGCTCACCGACCTACAACCCTGTTCCCCTTCATAGTCCAACCCATGCATGTGACATTCAGATCCGGCACTGCTGCTGACGCTCAGGCTTGTGGAAGGATCGGGTACGAGGCGTTCAAGGCGATTGCCGAGCAACATAACTTTCCACCGGACTTCCCCACCACTGAGGTCGCGATCGGACTGTACGCGATGATCCTGGGACGGTCCGACATCTTCTCGATCGTGGGAGAGCACGATGGTCAAATCGTGTGCAGCAATTTTCTGTGGGAAGGTGATGCGATAGCGGGAGTCGGTCCGATCACGGTCCTTCCATCTGCACAGAATGCCTCACTTGGGAACCGGCTGATGCAGTCGGTCTTGGACCGCGCTGAGAGTCGGCATCAAGCCGGTGTTCGGCTTGTTCAGGCCGCTTATCATAACCGTTCTCTGTCCCTGTACACCAAGCTCGGCTTTCAAGCGCGCGAGCCGCTTGCCACGCTGCAGGGACGTCCGCTCAACACGGAACTGTCCGGCTATCGAGTGCGCCAAGCGAGCGTTAACGACCTGGAGGCGTGCAATGTCGTCTGTCGCACGGTGCATGGTCACGATCGGCGCGGTGAGATCACCCAGGCTCTTGTCGATGGGAGCGCCACGGTTGTGGAGCACGGTGGTCGGATTACCGGCTACGCCACAGGTCTTGGTTTCTTCGGACATGCGGTCGGTCGGACAAATGAGGAACTCAAAGCTCTGATCGGAGCCGCGCCGGCCTTTCCAGGCCCAGGTTTCCTCTTACCGACCCGGAACACGGAATTGTTGCAGTGGTGCTTACATCACGGTCTACGGATAGTCCAACCTATGACGCTCATGAGCCTCGGGCTGTATCAGAAACCTGCTGGTTCCTTCCTCCCTTCCATCTTGTACTGACCGCCAAAAGCATAGAAGAAACGGTTACGTATGACTTCACAAACAGACTGTCTCACAGTGCCCGGTTCTACGTCTCCATCATTTCCAGCCTGGCATCGAATTCATGACCGCAGGCCGTGCAGTGGATGCAGTCCGATTCGACGACGAATTCGTCGGCTCGAATCCCCATGCCTCCGCAGTCCGGACAGCGTGAAAGATGGGCCCTCTCATCGTTCACCGTTTCGTATTGAGTTCCACGAAGACAATAGACCGGCTTTCCATCAAGTAGCCATGGCTTCCCTGCTTTATCGACGACAGGCAGAACTATATAATGATGGTTTACGTATGCTTCAAGGTCCTGCCGGTTCGTGAAGCCGTCTTTAATCAACTTGCCCCCCAATGCCTCGTAGAGAGCATGGTCTTTCACGATTGCCTTCGTCGGCCCCATATCTCCCTCCCCTCGTTAAGGTTTCAGAGCAACCCAGCGATTGGTCATACGCACACCCATCTTCCGAATTCCACAATCTCTCACCAGGAACCCACCCACACGCTTGTGCCCACAAGGATCGAGCCAACGCCAAACCCTTAGGCGGCTCGTCTGTGGATGGTTGGCTGTTCTGGAACTATGTCAACCGATCCGCCGGCACCGTGCCTCGATTCCTGCCGGTCCTTCTTGCCATTCGAAGCGAGCAGGCGCATGCAAGCAATCAGCATCACAATTAATGCTCCGATGCTTATCACAATCCCCCAATATCCCCATGACATAAGTCACACTCTCGTGCCATGCGACACGAGTCCTTCGTGAGGTTGCCGACACGGATCTCCACCGTGGAATCGCATCAGTCGTCTCTCTGTCATCCGGCTTCCGGGCTGTAGACAGATGGCATCCGGCCGTCCTTGCAGGAACGTGGCGGCATACGAGGAGAGGGCCCGTCTGGTGAGGAACGTACACCCGGCAGGTCCGGACCGTTGGAACTGTGCTCCACGGAGGACCATGATCACCACCTACAGAATGAGGCGGCAGTGAAAAGTTATTATCAGCCTACGCCTCGGACAATAACAGGTCAAGGGGGAGTGGCGGGGCCTTGGATGTGTCCGTGATTTTCCGCTAGACTGACCCGTCAGAAATGACCATGGCTGTCTCAGGGATTGCATAAGGAGGAGCCGTGATCGACTGCCCCAATTGGCGACGCATATCCCGTGACTTCCGTATCGGATAAGACGCCCGGTAGTGAGAGACCGCATGGTCTGGTGCAGGTGTTGAAAGCCGGCACCATCTATTTCCTTGTCGCGGTCGGAGCGGAGTTTGTTCTGGAGATCATTCGCTTGCAAGTGGTGGCCCTGCATGTCGGCGAGAGGCTTGCCGAGATGCTGGAGATTCCGAACGTGCTTCTCGCCACCATCATCGGGGCGCGGTGGGTAGTGGACCGATTCACCTTGCCTCCCCTACCCGGCATCCGACTCAGCGTCGGTCTCGTGGCCCTCGTGCTCTTGCTCATCGCGGAAGGAACGGTCATACTTCCTCTGCACGGTCTCTCGGTCACCGAGTATCTCGCCGGCCAAGATTCTGTTGTGGGTATAGCCCCTCTCGGGGCGCTCGGTGTGTTCACGGTCATGCCCTTTCTCGTCGGGTATCGATGGGAACACTGATTTGATCCTTCGTTCAGCCCAAGGGAGGGAGGATCTAGCTGGACACAACGATTGAGTTTGTTGATGAAGAGGCGTCTATGATCTGCCGTAGGCGGTTTGTGTGCTGTGTCTTAACATTCTTCATCGGTGTCCCGATCGTCGCCATCGCATCGGAACCTTCCGATCCGGAGTCGGCCATCCGCCGGATGGTGCGCGCCAACGCCGAAAAAGACTTGCCGACGCTTTCACGACTGATGGCACACGATGCCGATATCATCAGTTACGCGGTCGCCGGTCGTAAGTACATCGGCTGGACCGAGCTTGAGAAGGGAATGCGCGAGGAATTCATCAATTCCCAGAAGCTCGAGATTCCGATTCATGAGCTCAAGGTGTGGACGAAGGGCGACATGGCTTGGTATGTGATGGAACTTGACTATATCCGCTATGTTGCCGAGGAATCTGAATTGAAACGGACCGTGCTTCCGATGCGGGAAACCGGAGTGCTCGAACGTCGCAACGGCAGCTGGCAATTGTTGTCGTGGCACGAATCCTTTCGATCCTCACAACTCGGCGAGTCTCTCACGTCGCCGTCCGCAGCGGTTACCCGCAGTCCAGTCAAAACATCACCCGCTAACTCTATCGGTCCAACTCGATAATACAAAGACGTTCCATTTAGGCAGTGGCAGTCTCATCGTGGAATTGATAGATTGCGGCGATGGAATCCGAAGAACAGGCTGCGACGGAACTGCGATTGAGTTATCGCTACATCAAGGAACATCCCTGGGTCGTGACGGCCGTGAACGGCTTTCTTTCAGCCTACTTCATGGAGCAGCCAGGGTTTCGTGTCCTGCGTCATTTTGATGAGTTGGAATCCGGCATGCATGTCTGGATCTGCGAAGTGCCCAGCACGATGAAGATGACGACCCTCTTACGAAGACTGCAAGCCGATATTCCTCCCTGCCGGTACAGCCGGACCTCGGTAGCGCCGACCAACCGTCTGCAGTATGTCGTTGATGCTCTGGATCAAAACTGACGACTCGGTAGATTAGGTGCACCGTTTCTCAAAGCGAGTGGTCAGAATTCCAGGGTAGAGTATAATGCGTCATGATGAATCGTGTGCTCGTCCTTGGTGCCGGCAAGATCGGATCTCTGATTGCCTGCCTGCTCAATCAACGCGGCCGATATGAGGTCCATCTGGGCGACATGACCTTAGATGCGCCGAAGCATCTGGTCGAAGATCTCAGTTTGGAACGGGTCACGCCATGTCTGCTGGATGTACGGCATCCGGATGCCGTCGGCACCTACCTTTCAGCGCATCGATTCGATGCCGTTCTTTCAAGCCTGCCCTATTTCTGTAATCCGACCGTTGCCGGACTGGCCCTGACCCATAATCTGCACTACTTCGACCTGACGGAAGATGTCGAAGTGACGAACCAGATCAAGGTCCTGAGCGCGGGCGCTACGCGTGCCTTTATGCCGCAATGTGGGCTCGCGCCCGGCTTCATCAGTATCGTGGCACACGAACTGATGACCCACTTTGAAACGCTGGATACGGTCAAGATGCGGGTGGGCGCATTGCCCGTGCATCCCAGTAATGCCCTTAAATATTCGCTCACCTGGTCCACCGATGGATTGATTAATGAGTACGGCAATGTGTGTTACGGGATTGAAGCAGGTGAGAAAGTCCCCCTGCAACCGCTCGAAGGGTACGAAACGATCGAGCTGGACGGGCTGCTGTATGAGGCCTTCAATACGTCTGGAGGGTTGGGTACCTTGGCCGACAGTTATGCAGGAAAAGTTCGAACCATGAACTATAAGACGCTTCGTTATCCAGGCCATTGCGAAAAGATCCACCTGTTGATGAAAGACCTCAAACTGAACGAAGACCGAGAGACCCTGAAACGTATACTCGAACATGCCGTTCCCCAGACCCTCCAGGACGTCGTCTTGGTCTATGCCTCGGTCACCGGACGAAACGAAGACGGATTCTTCGAGGAAAACTACGTGAAGAAGATTTATCCGCAATGTATCAAGGGAAAACTCTGGTCGGCGATCCAAGTGACGACTGCTTCCAGCGCCTGCTGTGTCATGGACCTTGTGTTGACCCATCCATCGGCGTACCATGGATTCGTCACTCAGGAATCCGTATTGTTGAAAGATTTCTTGGACAATGATTTTGGAGCCTGCTTCCGATGAGCACGATGCATACTGTGCTGAGAGACCTGGGTATCCAAGCGGTGAATTCCGGTGGGAGTACCGGCAATGGCTGGTGGTCCGGTCGTAATGACGGATCCCTCCTCCCCTCGATCAATCCTTCAACCGGGGAGCAAATCGCCGGCGTCTATCCCTGTTCAGCCGAGGATTACCGGCGGATCGTGAAAGACTCAGGTGAGGCGTTTCGCACCTGGCGGATGGTCCCGGCACCGAAACGTGGCGAGATCGTTCGGCTTATCGGCCAGGCCCTCCGTGAAAAGAAAGACCAATTGGGCACACTCGTCTCGCTGGAAGTCGGCAAGATCAAGGCAGAGGGTGATGGTGAAGTGCAGGAGATGATCGACATGGCGGATTTTGCCGTCGGTCAATCCCGGATGCTCTATGGTGTCACGATGCAGTCCGAGCGACCGGCCCACCGAATGAGCGAACAATGGCATCCGTTAGGTTCGGTCGGCGTCATCACTGCATTCAATTTTCCCGTGGCCGTGTGGGCCTGGAACGCGTTTGTGGCCGCCATCGCCGGCGATACGGTCATCTGGAAACCGTCACCGAAGGCGCCGCTCTGCGCCGTCGCAGTGCAACAGATTTGTAATCGCGTCATGCAGCAACAGGGTTATTCCGGTATTTTCTCACTGTTCATCGCCGATCAGCCGGCTCTTGCGGAGCAGATGGTGCAGGATGAGCGCTTGCCGCTCATCTCGTTTACGGGATCGGTGCCGGTCGGTCGAAGGGTCGCCTCTTTAGTCGGACAGCGATTGGGCCGGACCCTCCTCGAACTCAGCGGCAACAATGCCGTGATCGTCGATGAGACCGCGGATATCAACATGGCGGTGCGCGCCATTTTATTCGGAGCCGTCGGAACCGCCGGGCAGCGGTGCACGACGACGAGACGTCTGATCGTTCATGAATCACGCTACGAGGAATTGGTCGGCAGGCTCGTGAAGGCCTATGCCCAAGTGCAGATCGGCAATCCGCTGGAAAAAGACGTGCTCATGGGGCCGCTCATCGACCATGTGGCGGTGGAGGGCTATCGTGCCGCGCTCGACGAAATCAAGAAAGAGGGTGGCGAGGTTCTCTGCGGCGGACATGTGTTGAGTCGGCCCGGGTATTTCGTCGAACCGACGATCGTCCGAGCACAAAACCAATGGCCCATCGTGCAACGTGAGACCTTCGCGCCTATTCTGTATGTCATGACCTTCAAGACAATCGACGAGGCCATTCAGATACAAAACGACGTCCCGCAAGGTCTCTCGTCTGCGATGTTTTCAAACGATGTACGCCACAGCGAGCGGTTTCTGTCGGCGGCCGGAAGCGATTGTGGGATCGCCAACATTAACATTGGAACTTCTGGAGCCGAGATCGGCGGAGCGTTCGGTGGGGAGAAGGACACGGGAGGAGGGCGCGAAGCAGGGTCGGACTCTTGGAAAGCCTATATGCGCCGTCAGACCAACACGGTCAACTGGGGCACGGAATTACCTCTGGCTCAAGGCATTAAGTTTGGATCTTGAACGAGGGACGACGATGGATCGGGCTCATGAACTCGATGATCTCATGGAAAAGATGGTTGCGACCTATGTCGCGCGTAACCGGGCGGCAGGGGTATTGAAGGCGATGCTTGACGAGACCGGCGTAGGCTTTTTACCGGTCATTGATCATGTCACCATCCGGACGCTTGATATCGATCGTGGAGCTGAACCATTCGTCAAGCTGGGCTATGCCTATGATGAAACCCTGCAGTACGACGATTGGTACGCGAAGGTCTACCGCAAGGTCGGTTACCCTGCCCTATTTGTAGACCAAGCCTATTCGGATGCACGAGGTAACACCAGTATCATTCCCGGCTGGGTCAATAAATTTGGAGACAAAGTCTTTCACCATGTGGCAGTTCGGGTGGAGGATATCGAGCAGGCCGTCGCTCGGCTGCAGCAAAAAGGCGTGGTGTTCGCCGGCAAGATCGTCGGAGCGGCAGGTGGGCCGCTCAGGCAAATTTTTTCCGCGCCGGAAACCATAGATGGACAGCCATTTTCCGTCTTAGAGTTGGCCGAACGTCACAGAGGTTACCAGGGATTCCTTCCGCCTCAAGCCGACAGCTTGATGAAATCTTCTACCGGGCGCTAAACAGCGCCGCTGTGTTCGGGCTACGTACCTCCTGCTCTACACCGACCTAACGTAGGAGCTTTCTTCCCTCTTCAATGGCTTTCAGCCATGGCGCTGGAAGATCCACAAGGTACGGGAGGAGCGGCACCATCGGCCCCAGCGCGGAACCGACCAGCTCCGAGAACGACCGCAGATCAAACGGTACGACGCGCATCTTGTGAATGTGATCGTATACGTGATTGAGGGCGTTCAATCCGGCGAGATCACTGCCGCTCATGAGCTCGTAGTTTCCACTTGAACAAGCCTTGAGCCATTTTTCTTCGAATGCTTTAGCCCGTTCCATCGAACGTTCTTGGAACATTTCCAATGCGCGCGACTTCGCCTGATAGAGCTGCTTCGTGAACATGAACAGCGGCAGCGTGAACAGCAACGGCGCGCCGATCACGAAGCTCGCTGCGTATCCCCAGACCGAGAGCACGAAAAACGTAGCGCCTTCGAATTTCAGTTTGTAGAGAATGGTCGGTGCGACATAGCTGATGCCGTAGGCCAGAATGACCAGGCCGAATTTGGTTTGCGCATCGCTGAGAAATCCGATGCCGCCGGTTTTATCCGGATGCGAAGCGACGAGGTTCAAGCGGAGCCTCGATAGTCGATAGAGGTACCAGCTCCATATCCAGATTTTCCACGACCAACGCATCCACCAATAGGTGGTCAGAGGCCCTACAACCGCGAAGAGGTACAAGCCTGGCCAGGTGAGCGATTGCCACTGATTGATCGGATCCATCGCATGCCAGGTATTGCGATCATTCTGCATTTCCGGAATCATCCAAGCGGCGGTCACACCATAGGCGAGAGCGACGCACACCAATTCCGGCCCCAGCCGTTTGCGAAGCTGCTCGACCCGGCCGTTCAGATGAAAAAGCCGAACGGCGTCTCCGACTTCGACGACACCGGTAGTCAAGAAACAGCGCGCCGCGTCCCGTGTTTGTCTGTCGATGACTCGCTCGGCAATAAGAAACATCGGTAGGCCGAGGAGCAATTGGCCATAGGCGGCAAAGTCCAGAAAGAAGTTTTGGCCAGGCGGCTGAATCCAATGCACCTCCGAGACGATGGCCAGCAGCGCGAGCGGAATCCACGTGACGGAAATCAATAAGATGCTTCGTTTCACCAGATCCCAGCCACGATAACTACCCATGCCAAGCGCGGCAAACGTTCTAGATACGAAATCATCTTCGAAGAGAGAAAACGGGATGGAGTCAGGAAATTCCGAGTGAACGGCTTGGAGACGGGACATATAACAGACCACGGACGACAGTAAGTGAGGGGCACCAATTCTATCACTGCGGTGGTCACGGGGGAATGCAGCCTGATGCGCCGGAGTCCACGCAGGCTTTGTAGTCGCGATTCTTTGATTCCAACCGGAGGATCGCTTCTTCGGAGTCGGCTTGCTTGCCGGCCTGTCGCAGATAGGCCATGCGTTCGGCGGAATTGCGAAACGTTCGGCCGGCCGGTTCGACGTTCAGCATGACCCCGCGGAGCTTGTTGCCCACCACGGCCGCATGTTCTTGTTCGTTGCGGAATCCGATGTAGCGGTTCCGTTGTTTGAGATCATTGGCGAAGTAGTTCGCTTGATCGTGCCCTTGATCGCCGGCCTTATCGAACCAACGGATCGCGTCCTGCCGGCTTTGCGGCACCGCGATGCCGAATTGATAGGCCCGCCCCAGGCTGAACTGCCCTTCCGCGTAGCCTTGTTCTGCGCTTTTCAGATACCACCGGGCCGCTTCCGCCCAATCCTCCCTCACACCGATCGCGTCCTCGTACATCTTCCCCAGATTAGCCTGGGCGACGGAGTTGCCCTGATCGGCGGACTTGCGATACCAGTGGACAGCTGCGTCGGAGTCCTGGCGGACACCTTCTCCATAGAGATATTGATAGCCTATCTGCAGCTGTGCGTTGGGATTGCCCTGGTCCGCCAGCTTCTGAAAGATCTTGGCGGCTCCCGCAAAGTCTTTGGCCTTATACAGCCGCACCCCTTCATCGAACTTCGCTTGAGCCGCGGTAACGGGCTCCGGGCCCTTGCCCAACCCGGCCAGAGCCTGCTGCGCATCGCGTGAGCCGGCCGTCGCCGCCTTCTGATAGTACGTCCTCGCCTGTCCGATGTCCTTCGAAAGACCGATTCCATGTTCATAGGCCCGGCCGAGGTTCAATAATCCATCGCTGTTGTTTTGATCCGCCGCTTTGCGGTACCACTTGGCCGCCTCAGCCGGATTTGCCCTAACGCCGTCACCTCGCTCGTAGAGATAACCCAACACCGTCTGCGCAGGCGCATGGTTCTGATCCGCCGCCTTGCGAAACCATTTGGCCGCCTCCGCACGATTCTTCTTATGGTTCAGTGCAAACGCATGCGACAGGCCGAGGCAGTATTGATCGGCAGGGGATCCCGGATCCGATCCGATCTGAATTATTGTCCGGCGGCAGACGGCAAAATCTTCGTTCGGATCCGCGTGCACGACAGCGGGGACCATCATGATGAACGCAGTGAACAGCAGAGCAACAGGCATGGCGACCTCCAGGTGAGCCGCAGGCTGGGGGCAAGATCTTACCGAAGAATCTTCTCAGGGGTCAACAAACCCACCTCGGCTGCCTATTAGCTTTGCAGCCTCTTCTTTCCCCCGTGATGTCTCATCGCCCGTACCAGTCCTTTTCGCTGCCACTCACAGTGCCGCGCTCGATCCGTTCAGCAGCCCACCGATCGCCGGCCTTCTCTGCGTTGCACGCCCCGTAGCTGGTGCAGCTGCACCCGTCCCCACTAGACGACAGCAGTCAATACACTCTGTCTGGAGCGCCATACTGCCTCCGGTCCTCCTGGGTCGGTTGATTCTTCTGGTAGCGGTCCATTGCCCCTCCGTCGCCTCGAGTGCAGGCGGAAGCCACAGGACCCGAATAGCTGCTGCAGGGATCTCCGCCACCACCACTGCCGCCACCGCCAAAGGCGGCGGCGGCTCGACGATCGATGATGGAGCCGATATATTTCCCCAGCTGGACTTCATCTTTGAAATGCGGCGTGTCGGGCTTCTCCAACCAGGTTGCAATAAAACCGGCGCCTCCGTTCTTGTGGCGGCCCGCTCGATCCAGCCACTTGATCGCCGTCCGACGGTCTCGGGGAAGTCCGCCCCAGCCGAATTCATAGGAGAGTCCCAAGATGAATTCCGCCTGGTCGTAGCCCTTGTCTGCGCTCTGCCGATATAGTTGGATGGCTTTGACTTGATCATTCGGCACGCCGTCACCTTCGAAATACAAATTTCCCAGTGAATAGAGCGCGGCGCGATGGCCCTGCGCCGCTGCCTTGCCGTACCACTCCGCGGCCCGTTTGTAATCCACCGCTTGGCCCAGGCCTTCCTGATACGTTCGTCCCAACATCGCTTGCGCGCGGGGGTGGCCGGTTTGCGCGGTCTCCATCAAGATTGGAAAGGCTGCGGCATAGTTTTTCTTGGTGAACAGATCGTAGCCTTGCTTGAAACGCGCCTCGACCTTCGGATCGGAACTGACAAACCCTTGAGGAGAGTCATAAGAAGCGGGTCCTTTTTTTTGTGAACCTGTTAGAGGGGCGGAAGGTTTGATCGGCACTGTCCCGCCGGGTTGTCCAGTGGGCCTGCGAGACGACGATGGTGAGTCGACATTCGTAGTCTGACGAGGCGCCAGCAAGTCGGTGAGCGCGGTTTCGGGATTGATCCTGATCGCTTTGACGAAGGATTGCGAGGGGTCCGTGCTGGACAGCTTGGCGCCATCCCCCGAAAGCGCCATGCTGTTGACGTAGCCGCCGTTTTTCCATCTGAGCTTCACCGCTCCCTTAGAACTGTCCACGCACTCCCATGTGCCTGCATTGCCTGACTGCTGCGTGAACGTCCCATTAGCCTTGATCGTCACTTCGCCGCCGACGAACCAAGCCCATGTGCCGACGACGGCGTCGCAGGAGGAGGCATACAAGAAAGTGGGTAAAGACAACACGTTGAATGTTGCGATCAGACAGAAAACCATGACTCGCATTCGTCGGTGCGCCATACCTCTACCCCCATGCGACTGTTGAGAAAAGCCGCTTCAGCGGCAAATGGCTACAAATGAACTGTGGGACCTTCCTTTCCGGTCGTCCTATCAAATCGTGACTAGCAACCATACCTCGATGAATCGCTCCACGTGCATTCGCCGTTCTTGATGCGGTTGTAGTCCTCTGCGCTCCCGCCCCAGTAGGCGCGGCTCTCTGCGGCGTTCCGTTCATAGGCTTCGCGGGCTTTCGACCCGTCGTCATATGGGGCATCAGAGCTGGGGCCTGCATCGGGAATTGAGAAGGCGCTCCCACTCCCGCTGGACGCTCCCCCGCGCATGCTCCGCATCAATGCACGCAAGCCTCGCGCCGCACGCTCCCACTGTTCGTTATAGTTTGCAATATAACCCGTCACGTCGTAGTCGATGACCTCGCCGCTTGCGCCGTTAACGGTTTTGTTCCCCACCATCCAGGCGAAGACCGCCGGTGCACCGGACGGACTCCAGATCCTCAGGCTCGCGCGATTGACCGGACCTTTCGTGCCGTGTTCGCGCGCAATGCGCACAGCAGCGGGCAAGTCCACGAAGACCGGCGGCAAGGGCTCCACACCCCAGTCGCGCGGCTGCCTGACCTCGTGGGTAGTCGCGCCGGCTACGGTCACTGTCAAAAACAGGCCGGTACTGTCGGAAGGCGACAGGAAGGAGAAGCGGACTTCCGGCCCACGCATCGCCGGATTCGGAACGTCGCGTTCCGTGAATTCGAGCGCCACCGGAATCGCATCCGGGCGCCACTGGAGAGCACGCTCGGTCGCAGCACGCATCAGCTCCGGAAGGTCTTTAGGCAACTGCCGCACACCGTCCGGTTGCGTCGACAAATGCATGTCGGAGGGAGATACAGTTCTCGCTGACTGAGCCGTTCCCGCGACACCTACTTTCTTGGCGGTCACCAATGGCTGCGATGGATCGGTGCTGGATAACCCGCGCCCATCGGGAGACAGTGCAAGCTGGTTCACAAATCCCCCTTGCCGCCACCGGAGTGTCACCGCGCCTCGGGCCGGATCGGTGCATTCCCAAGTTCCCGAGTTCCCGGACTGTTGCGTGAAGGTCCCATCGGACTTAATCGTCACTTCGCCGCCGACGAACCAGGCCCACTTGCCGACGACGGCCTCGCAGGAGCCGGCATGAGCGGGAGTTGTCATGAGAAGAGCCGCAGCTCCGATGTTCAAGAAAATCAAAGTCAACGATCTTGCCTTGGCCATGACGCACCCTCAAAAATTGTTCGGATCAGTTTGTCGGCAGCAACCGAAACTCGTTAAATCCCATTCGCAAATATTCTGCCCAGGAAACCGTCCGTCCCAATTGCCCGTCGAGCAGGTACACCTCACCAGCCGACCGCACGATATTGAAGTAATGACCTAGATTGCGCGTTTCACCAGGAGGTGGGGGACCTTTAGCGTAGACAATGCCGTGCGCGCCTTCGCCGGCGAGAAAAATCTTATTGTGGATTTCCGGCGGTCCGCTGGCGGGACCAAACTCGCCGCCAACGATGCTTTCGAGCTGGCTCGTAGTCGTCCCTGCACAAGACATTGGCGGCGCGGGAAGCGCAGGCCGTCCTTTCAACGCCTGCCAGACGGCCAGCACGGTGTTTCCGCAATTGTACTGGTTCCCCGTCGGGTTCATCTTCCTTAACCAGGACAGGTCACTCAGCAGTTGCGCCAGCGGTTGTCGAGGAGGCGCTTGCGGCGGAGGAGCAATGACGGGAGTGCGTTTGGGTGGACAACGTGCGACCAGCACAGGCGATACCTTCAAACCCCATTCACAGAGGCGAGTCGCCTCCGCTTTCCCCCTCCGATAGGGGTTGGATTCCGGTGACGACCCAGGCGGACGGAGCACAGCATCTATGGCACCAGGCGTCGCCGCGATCCTGAGTAAGTTTGCGATTCGTTTGGATTTCGCTGCAAAGGCGGCGATCGCCAAGTTCTCGATCGTGACTTGTTCCGCCATGCACTGGCGAATGGCCTGCGAGAAACCGAGTGCGTAGCGTCCCTCGTCACTAGCTCCGGGGATGTCTCTATTGCTGTAGTCGGCGGGACAGTCCGAGCCAAACACATCACCACTCGGAGACGGCTGGCCTTGGTTCGCCTCCGGTGAGTCTGAGCCAAACACATCCCCATTCGGCGGCCGAGATCCTTGGTCCGCCCCCGGAGAATCCGAGGCGAACACATCGCCCGCCACCTGGTCGGGCCACGCGATACATTGGCAGGGATCCCCGCCCTGTTCGGTGGAATGAAACTCGTCGCTGCTCGACGGTGGGGGTGGCAGGTCGCGGGGGCTCAGTCCTCCTGATGGAGCTTGGTTGCCTGTCGTGCGTCCTGGTGGCATCACCCCAGGGTTGTCGGCGCGGTTGCACAGACGGAGTTTTTCA
Source organism: Nitrospira sp. (assembly GCA_019636835.1). Taxonomy (GTDB): domain Bacteria; phylum Nitrospirota; class Nitrospiria; order Nitrospirales; family Nitrospiraceae; genus Nitrospira_D. The sequence goes on along the minus strand of JAHBWU010000011.1, from coordinate 39,651 downwards.
CTGGCGGTTTGAAGCCCTGAGGCCTTTGCGCTCACTGCTGCCTTGAAGCAAAGAGCGTTTCCGGCCTGGCCACGACACTGGGCACTTTTCTGTTCGAATGCCGCTTCGATCTTTTTGACTTCACAGGCATAGGCCTCCAGGCAGCAATTCTCTTCCCGAACGAGCGGAGGCTGGGGGCTTGGCGCTGGATCCTGTTTCCGAACCAGGGGAGGCTGAGGGCTTGGCGCTGAACCTGTTCTCCGTGCAGTGACATACCATTGAGACGTATCCGTGCTGGTGAGTCCCTGCCCATCGGGTGACAAAAGCAAGCTGTTCGTGAAACCACCGTCTCGCCACCTGAACGTGAATCGTCCTCGTGCGGGATCATTGCACTCCCAGGTTCCTGCATTCCCAGACTGTTGCGTGAACGTGCCATCCCGATTGACCGTCACCTCGCCGCCGACAAACCACATCCACTGGCCGAGGATCGCATCGCAGGAGGCGGTCTGTGCAGAAGACGGGAGAGTTATGCCTGGTGCCACAAGAGTGAAGACGAAGATAAACCCTTGCACGGAAGATAGGCCCCTGCGAAACACACTCCGCACAATCGTTGATGAAGAGACCATGGACGCCCCGCAGGAGGAAGGAGAGGGAGGTGAGGCTACAGCTGACACCGTTGCGTGTCAATCTGGTGCTGCATTCCCCCTCTTTAGAGGGGATTGTATTAATCTCAGCCATGACACCAGCCGATTGGCCTGCGAACACGATTTTGACGAGCACGACCAACGACGGGCGGGTGGCGTTGTTCACTCCTGGTGGCTTGCCGATAATGTTAAGGGCAACGTGACAGCGAGATAGGAGAAGTCTTGTTTCGAGATTAACCTAGCGAAAGAAAGTGTTTCGGTCGTTCGAACTTGATCTTCGGAAAAGAAGAATCCTACCCCATGTCCCGCAGCACATGATCGGGGTTCCGATCGCGTGCGATGGTCTTCATGAGCTGATCGCCGAAGAGGACGACGACTCGATCCCGTTGGTCCTTCACCAACATTGATGCCGACGGTGATTTGAATGTGGCGGGATCTCCCTCCAACCAGGCGCTGCAGCTGAATGGGAGCGCGTCAAGAATGGTTTCGACACGGTATTCGTTGCGCAGCCGATACTGCAACACATCGAACTGGAGACGACCGACCGCGGCGATCAATATCTCCTGATCATGGAGACTGCGCATGATCTGGACGGTTCCTTCCTGCGCCATCTGGGAGACCCCTTTGTCGAAGGCTTTTCGTTTCCCGACATCCGTCGGTCGCAGACGTGCGAAAATCTCAGGTTGGAATTGCGGGAGCGGTTTAAAGTTGAAGCCTCCAGTGAGCGACACCGTATCGCCGATGGCGAAGATTCCGGGATTGACGATTCCGATGATGTCGCCAGGATAGGCTTCTTCGACCGTACTGCGTTCCTGCGCCACCAGACTGTGCGGTCTCGCCAGTCGAATATCGCGACCCAATCGGTGATGCTTGACCACCATATCCCGATCGAAACGTCCGGAACAGATCCGAAGAAAGGCGGTGCTGTCTCGATGCTTGGGGTTCATATTCGCTTGTAGCTTGAAGACATAAGCGCTGAACGGCATGTCAGTCGGGTTGACGAAGAGTTCGGACCCATCATCACGGTCGGCGGGCCGCATGCCGGGACTCGGCGCCATATCCACAAACGCGTCGAGAAAGCTTTCAACCCCAAAATTCGTGAGCGCGGACGCGAAAAAGACCGGGGTGATTTCCCCCTGGAGAAACTGCTCGCGTGTGAAAGGATTTCCGGCGATCTCCAAGAGCTCCAGATCATGGTGCACCTGTGCCATCGTATCCTGCGAGACCCTGCCCTGAGAGCCGAGCGCCGCCAGCGGCAACGTGTCGGTTTCAACTTTGGTCGCGCCGCCGTGCATGGTCTTGCTGAAGAGCTGCACCTGGCTGTCGGCACGGGTGACAATACCCACGAAGTCACTGCCGGACCCGATCGGCCAGTTGATCGCGCTGGCGTGAATGTCCAATGCCTGCTCCACTTCGGTCATCAGGTCGAGCGGTGGGCGTCCCGGCAGGTCCATCTTGTTGATCAAGGTCAGGACAGGGATCCGACGCATGCGGCACACGGCGAACAGTTTGCGTGTCTGGGTTTCCACACCTTTGGCTGCATCGATGACCATGATGGCACTGTCGGCTGCCGTCAAGGTGCGATAGGTATCTTCGGAGAAATCTTGATGGCCGGGCGTATCCAGTAGATTCACCACGGCGTCTTTGTAGGGAAACTGCATGGCCGAAGCCGTGATGGAAATGCCGCGCTCCTGCTCCATTCCCATCCAATCCGAGGCTGTGGTTTTGCCGCCTTTGCGCCCGCGCACCATGCCCGCGGTTCGGATCAGGCCGGAGTACAAGAGAAGCTTTTCGGTCAGCGTCGTTTTACCGGCATCCGGATGGCTGATGATGGCAAAGGTTCGCCTGCGTGCAGTGGCGGCGGCGAGTTCGTTTAGTGAAGCTGTTTCAATCGTCATGGTGTGAGAAGCAACATGCCATATCGTGTTTGGAGAGGAATGATTCTCACGCGGTGAGCGAGTCGGGCTGTTGAGTTAGTCTGGTTGATCGCGTTCGAACAATGGTTGGTATTTTCTTTGACCTTCTCCTGACTCGTTACTCAACGGGAATCCGAGCCCAAAGTGTAACCGGCACGCTCCAAGGCACGATGGACTGCGCCAAGGACAGCCGGAGTATCGGAATGCGGAATCACCGCCGGTTCCGGAGCGGCGCGCAGCCTGGTCATCAATTGCTCGGCCCCCGCCAATCTATCACAGATTTCGTACAAACCGTCAGGGCCTTCCTCAACGAGGTTATGCTGCTCCAAAATTTTACGGATCGTACCTACGACCTCGGTGGTGGGAGACGGCATGAGTAAGGCCGCAAGGGCCCCGTGATCGAGCCGCAGCTTCGCCGCAATCGAAAGCGGCTGTCCTCCATTCCATCGCTGTGCCGCCGGCAAAAGAATCTTCTCCTCCATCCCGATGTGCCGGAGCAGTCCGGCTCGAAAATGATCGTACACTCCCTGCACCACTTGGTCCGCGGAAGCAACGGCCGTCTGAAGTAGTTGCTCCAATCGTCGGTGATCCTCTGCGAGAAAGCGCGTGACGGGTCCTGGTTCATATCCTCGTGGTGTCATCGCTTATCCAATGGGAGAGCTGTTTACTCGACAGAGGAAATCTCAGCATATGGCGGAAAGAACATCAATGACGGATTCAAATGAAAAATACAAGCTGCCGGTTGGCACAAGACAGCTGTGGGTAACTCCAAGCACTACAATGTCAAGGTCGAGATGCCGGCGTCCAAGCGGAGGAATATACGCAATGTCGTGATTTCGATAAGACTGCGATAAGTTCGGATGGTGGGATCCAGGATGAGCATCACTGATGATTACGTGGCTTCATGGAGCGCAGACTTTATCGTCACCTTATCCCTGCCGGATGTTTCTACTGCCTCTCGGCCTGTTCCGAAAAGCCGGATGATCAACTTTCCCATGCAAGTGGCAAGGCCCATAACGACTAAACCGATCATCACGATGATTCCGATGCCGAGCCAACTTTCGGACGTGGAGAACATGGCTGTCCCTCTAAGGAGCAACGACTGACCGTTATGATTGTACACCCTATCGGAGAAGGAAGAAAATTTTAGTGCCAGACAGCTTGTGCGTAGACCGTCAAAGCGGAGATGAAGAGGATCGTCAAAGCGCCGAAGAAAGAGGATGTGAGCGAGAATGGACCGTACCGTTGAAACTGAGGTCGCCGAATCCGCGGGAACCGCATGAGACAAAATGTCATGAATGACGTGCCGGCCCCGATCAATGCCATCAGAACTTGATCAGCATCCATTATGCTGGCGCACTCCTATTACCTTACGTCAGAAAATACGCAAGCCCTCCACCACCGGCCACCAGGAAGATCAGCCAGCGGAGCAATCCTTCTCGCGCATCAGCTTCATCGATTCGCTTCTGAAGAGCCGGCTGTGACCGGAGAAACGTATCGATCAAATCCTTGGCTTCATCTAAATCGATGTTCTGTTCATGGCGAACCAGCTTGATGGCTTCGATAACCTGGCCTTTCAGAAGCGCAGTCACTGCCGCTTGTGAGAGTGCCGGGTACAGAGGAGGAGCTGTCGGGGATTCAAAGACTGGAGGCTGAACAGATAAAAGAGGCATATGGTGAAACACAGCCTAGCACCATCGTCCGAGCAGCCCAAGAGAAACCAAAGAATTAACGGCAGGATCGACTGTCAAACCACCCTACTCTTCTCGTGTCTCGAAGTTCAGGACAAGCTCTATATGTTCCTACCTAAATTTCTTCTCTTGCCTCGTATTTTCGCAGCCCGATCGTAAAATCATCGTCGGAGGTTTGCATGCATCTTCGATTCGTCTCGATCCTCCTTGCTGTTGTGTCGGGGGGCATCTGGGATACGGCGGGTTGTGCCGAAACAACCAGAACCACGAATGAGTTCCTTGGACCTATTCGCAGCGTGACGATCAAGAAACTGGTCTACTCTGCGACTGAAATCTATGACCGCGCCGGATACCTCATTGAGGCCGCCATCGACCTTCCGAGTCTAGGCATGCTCCGGCTCCAACTGACACGCGGACCGCATGTGCTTGAGAACCAGCTCAAACGAAAAGTAGGTAGTCGATCAAACGGCGGACAGACCGCATTCACTGCGAAACGCGGTGGTAGTGTGGGAAGGCACCAATCCTTGCTCTTGCTGTTGACGGAACGCAGCTATAGCGATTGTTTTCTCGATGTGTGTAAGACCAGGAACTTGAGAGGCGGCTTGTTCGAACTCAAGCAAAGTCACTTTCCTCTGACGGCAGAGCCACTGAATATATGGCCTCCAGACTGGCTCAAAATGATGAAACCACCAATCTGGCGTCGTCTCGCCTGCTAAGCGTCCTGTGGAAGACGCCGGCAAAGTCTTAAAGCCAACCCCATATTGATGATATCCGGGCTTCGTCGATTGTTGCAGAATAAAAATTCGTTCTTTCCGCTTTGAGATATCCACAATTTCCCCAACCAGTTCTGTGCCGAACATTGAATTCTTCTAGCCTTAAGCAATTCAGGTGCCTCAAACATAATATTTTATTTGATAATATGTTATGAATTATTTTGCTAAGGACGATCGGCTCGATCGTATGAAATAGTATCCAGTTGTATTATTCTGGAACACCCATCTCGTCCAAGTAAACTTCCCTCTTCTAGTTGGTCAGACTGCGCACTCCAAAAAAGTAATTGCATTGCTGGGAATTTTGAAAATCTGATGCTCATTTTTCACCATGCAGGATGCATGGGATCCGTCACAAAGATGTTCTATTATTGGACACCACGTTTCGATTCCTCATGAGGAGGATACGCTCTGCTCCGTGATTCTGATACGCTGACCCACTGTGAATACGAATCATCTGGAAGACGTACCTAGATGTTGCGGCACAGTCTTCTTCTTTATGGTGTTTCATAATGAAACACTTCTCCCATGTACTCCGCTCACTGGTCCTGTTTTTCAAGCGCGGTGGGTAACGGACATTTTTCAGGGAAAGAAGCTTTTTTAATGAAACAACTCTGTTAAACCGATTGAGGAAGCTGATGCGCTGGTTCCAAGGGAAGGTCCACCGGTGTAGATTCACGCGACATTCCGCCCGCGCTCTCCTGAGGAGAGGACTTCTTAGGCTTGCCTCTGGAGCCGAGAGAAAGCGGAGTCGCGGCGGGAACAAATTTTTCAAGCCCATAGGCCCGCAGTTTGCGGTACAACGTCGAGCGGCTCACCTCCAAGTCTCGGGCCATCCGGGTCAAATTCCCTCGATGCAAACTGATCGCCCTCACCAGCAACTCCATCTCAATCCGGCGGTGAGCCTCCCGCAGAGAATCCAATGAATCCACTGTTTGGAGTTCCTCGATGACCAGATCCAAGTCATGCGGAGTAATCTCTGTCCCCTCCGCCATGACCACGGCGCGGCGGACGCGATTGCTTAACTCCCGCACATTGCCTGGCCAAGAATAGGCCCGCAGCACGTCGACGGCTTGGGGCGTATAGCCTTGGATCTGTTTGCGATAGGTTGCGGCGGCCTGCTTGAGAAAGATCATTGCCATGAGTAAGGTATCCTCGCCACGATCCCGCAGCGGCGGCAGATGAATATGCAACACGCCGAGCCTATAATAGAGGTCCTCCCGAAAGTGGTTCTTATCGATCGCCGTTTTCAGATCGACATTGGTCGCGGCAAGAACCCGCGCATCGACATGGAGCGTCTCTTGTCCCCCAATCCGTTCGAACGTGCCCTCCTGTAAAAACCGAAGCAGCTTGACCTGTAGAGCGGGCAGCAGATCGCCTATTTCATCGAGAAATAATGTGCCGCCGTCCGCCGCTTCCAGTTTGCCTTTCTTTTGCTGGATGGCTCCTGTGAAGGCGCCCCGTTCATGACCGAACAGTTCCGACTCCAACAAGGTTTCCGGAATGGCTCCGCAATTGATCGGTACGAACGGCCCGTGCTTCCGAAGGCTTCGCTCATGGATCGCTTGCGCGGTCAATTCCTTGCCCGTGCCCGTCTCGCCGGTGATGAGCACCGGCATCTCGGTGTTCGCCATTTTTCGAACCGAGTCAAAGACTGCGCAGATGGCCGGACTCGCTCCCACCATTGCGTCCATGATTTCCACAAAGCACCTCCCCGGTGTAGATTCCTACAATGACATCCCTGGGGTCTTGCCTTTCACGAAGGATCTGTCCACTATACGACCGCACATCGCCCTACGTTCAACAGGCTCAAAAGGTCTTATTCCAAAGCAGAACATTGATGAATAGAGTCATACGGCGGCATCAGTGTACCACGGATCGACATGAGGGATCTAGTAGAACTACCTGCACAATTCTACACACACTTGGATTTACTGATGAATCGTTGGTTCTTAAGCGGTTCAATGCATTTCTCATGATAAATAGCATTGATCGCATAGGGATGGTTGGCGGGAAACGGCCCTAACCTATGTCTATATACTAGGGCCTGATGGATCTATCTCTTTGTAATCCGGCAGTCTTGTATGCACCGCTCCATGAATAAACGGACGTCAGGTGGCCGAGAAAGGAGAGGATGTTGATTCAGAAATGATTTGTAGTCGATCATGAGGTGACATGGCACACCAAAGCCCCGATTGTATCGACACTCCTGATTGACCCATCGTGCTGAAAGAGAATCGTTACCCCTGAGAGGATTCCGAACCCTGTTTCCTTCTACTGACCTGGAGAATCGCATGTTCGATTGGATGGCTCATTCAGAGATGTGGATTGCGTTGGGCACCCTGACAGCCCTCGAAGTCGTGCTGGGGGTCGACAACATTATTTTTATTTCGGTTCTCGTAGGACGCCTTCCTCAACACCAACGGAATTTGGCTCGGCGCCTCGGGCTCGGTCTTGCGATGGTGGCGCGGCTTGGCTTGTTGTTTTCCATTTCACTCATGATGGAGCTGACAGCTCCTCTGTTCACGGTACTGAATCAAGCCATCTCGGGACGAGATCTGATTCTCATCATCGGTGGACTGTTTCTGCTCATCAAAGCGACTCACGAAATCCATAACAGCTTGGAAGGGACGGACGAACAGGACCTCTCGGCCGTTCCAGCCGGCCTTGGAATGATGCTGCTTCAGATTGCTCTGCTGGATATCGTCTTCTCGTTGGATTCCGTCATCACGGCGGTCGGGTTGGTCGATGAGGTGTCCGTCATGGCGACGGCGATCATCGCAGCCGTGCTCGTCATGATGTTCGCCGCTCGGCCCATCGGCGATTTTGTCGATGGCCATCCGACAATCAAAATCTTGGCACTGGCGTTCCTCATCCTTGTCGGCGTGACCTTGATGGTAGAGGGGTTTGATGTTCACGTGCCCAAGGGCTATATCTATTTTGCGATGGCGTTTTCAGTTGCCGTTGAGATGATCAATCTCCGCATCCGAGCACGCACAAGACCGCCCATCAAGCTGCACAACCGGTATTCTCGCGGCAAAGCGAAATCCGCAGCCCAAGGAGACTGACAGGGAGTTCATACCGACCACAGGCTCATGTCGGAAGTCGGCAACAGGGAATTGGTTAGGCTGATTGAACCGGATCTCCAGAAGAGCTGCGTGCCGACAACGGCGTCGCCAATTGCTCCAGAGACTTCCCTTCCGCATTGATTCCCAGCCACAGCTCAATTGCCGCACCGAGGAGCATCATGCCTCCGGCCACGAGATATCCGTAGAAGACACTCGTGGCCGATGTTTCGATGAGCATCCCGTAGAGCCACGGCGCCGCCACGCCGGCTCCTTGTGCCACGATGAAGAAAAAGGCGATCGCCATTGCGCGGATCTCCATCGGAAACACCTCGCTCACCGTCAGATAGGCGGCACTGGCCCCGGCCGATGCAAAAAAGAAAATCAACGACCACAACAGCATATGCGTAGTAAGCGTCAAGGAACCCATCCAGAACAGATATCCCATAAGGCCCAAAAGAATACCGGCGATACCGTACGTGAGGCTGATCATTGGCTTGCGGCCGACCGTATCAAACAGACGACCCAACAAGAGTGGCCCCAAAAAATTTCCCAGTGCGAACGGGAGGATATAGAGACCGATGTCGGCACTTGGTACAGCGTAGTATTTCGTCAGCAGCAGCGGATACGTGAACGACACGGCGTTGTACATGAACGATTGCGTGACCATCAAACCTATGCCTAAGACGGTTCGACGTGGATAAGACTGAAATAGTTCGCGTGCCACGGTCGCGATCGTCGCATGGGGGCGGGCATGTACTGTGATCGTGCCTTCGGGATCCGCCAATGGTAGGCCTCGATCCCGCGCCACCTGTCGCTCAATCTGTGACACAACGGCTTCCGCCTCAGGCACCTGACCGTGGGTCATGAGCCAGCGCGGGCTTTCCGGAATGAAGCGTCGAACAAGAATGATGGCGACTCCGAGCACGGCGCCGAGGACAAAACAGAGCCGCCATCCGATGGATTCAGGAAAGATCGCCGGATTCAACAAGAGCAGCGTCATCAAGGCGCCGGCCGCCGACCCAAGCCACCAGGTTCCGTTGATCGCCAGATCGGTGTGGCCGCGATTTCTGGCGGGAATCAATTCATCGATCGCGGAATTGATGGCCGCGTACTCGCCTCCGATGCCGGCGCCGGTCAAAAACCGAAAGAACATGAAGCTCATGAGATCCCATGAGAACGCCGTCAGCACCGTGGCCACGAGATACAGCGCCAAGGTGATCATGAACCATTTCTTTCGTCCCTGGCGATCGGTGAGATAAGAAAAGAGGAACGCGCCGAGGACCGAACCAGTCAAGTAGGCCGATGCCGTAAGCCCCACTTCGGATTGGGTGAGATGCAATGCGTCAGGGTGGGTCAGAGTCGGACCAAGGGAAGCCACGATGGAGACTTCAAGTCCATCGAGCAGCCACGTGACTCCCAAGGCGCCGACGACCAGCCAGTGCCAGCGCGCCCAGGGCAAGCGATCCATACGTTGGGGAATATTAGTGATAATGGGGTCGCTGGGATCGGCGGGCATTCACTATCGTAACATGACAACCAGGCAAAGTATCCGACAGCAAACGTCTACCAACCCAATTGCCAGTTCAGACCGTCCCGTTCCACAAGCGCGTCCGCTTCCTTTGGGCCCCACGAGCCGGCCGTGTAAACATGCACCGGTCGAGGATCGAGCAAAAGCGGGTCGTAGAGGCGCCAGGCTGTTTCCGTAAAGTCTGCTGTGACGAACAGCGTCTGATCGCCGATCATGATGTCGCGCAACAGCGTTTCATAGGCCTCCGGCAACTCCCCACCGAACCCCTGACCATAGTCGAATCTCAGCGCTCGATCGGTAAACTTGAACGGCCGCCCAGGAGTTTTCACGGAGAAGCAGAGCGAAAAGCCTTCACTCGGTTGCAAGGTGATCAGCAGCTTATTGGGGTTCAGACTACCCGGCTCCAAAGATCGAAAGACTTGAATGGGTGCCGCACGGAAGGTGACGGCCACTTGCGTGATCTTGCGCGGAAGCCGTTTCCCGGTTCTTAGAAAAAACGGCACTCCCCGCCATCGCCAATTGTGAATTTCCAGCTTCAGCGCCACATACGTCTCGGTGGTCGAGTCCGGAGATACACCTGGTTCTTCCAGGTAGCCGGCAATCCTCTGGCCGGCGACATCCCACGCCGTATATTGGCCGAAGATTGCGTCCTGAGGGCGAATTGGTGAAATAGAGCGAAGTACTTTCAGTTTTTCGGCCCGGATCTCGGACGCTTCGAAGGAAGTCGGCACTTCCATGCCAACGACGGTCAATAGTTGCGTCAAATGGTTTTGCACCATGTCGCGTAAAGCCCCCGCTTCTTGATAGTAGGCTCCACGGTGTTCGACACCGAGATCTTCAGCGACGGTGATTTCCACGCTCTCCACCGTATCGCGATTCCACAACGATTCAAAAATGGGGTTCGCGAAACGAAAGGCCAGCAAGTTTTGCACGGTCTCTTTACCAAGATAGTGATCGATGCGATAAATCTGCGATTCGTCTAGAAAGCGGTGCAAACGGGTATTGAGCGCACGGGCAGAATGAAAATCGTGACCGAATGGTTTTTCAAAGACGACGCGCACCCACCCCTGACTTTTCAACAAGCCGGTTTGATCGAGTAATTCCAAGGTTTCAGGCACAATCGTCGGTGGAAGCGCCAGATAGAAAACCCGATTTTGCGGTAGATTCCTGGCAACTTCCATGCGGGTGATAAATGAGGCGAGCGCTTCGTAGTCTGCCGATGTGCCTTCCCGCAAGGTTTGATAGTAGAGATGATGTTCGCACCATTGCCGGAGATCAGGAGCGTTACGAGCACCTGAATTGCACAGCCCCTCATAACCCCACAAGCGGAACGCCTCTGCGCTCATTTCAGGCAATGCGGCTCCGACGATGAGCGTATTTTTCTTCTCCAGCTCGCCGTAGGTGCGCAAGTGAAACAATGCGGGCAGCAGCTTCCGTCGCGTCAAATCGCCTGTCGCCCCCAGAATAATGAACAGATGTGGCTCGACCGCTTCCTTCATCATCCATCATCTCCGGTCGTGACGGTTCCTAGAATACACTGAGGCTATGACTCATTGTGCCCTTCGTCAATGGACGAAACCCTTAATAGGATGCTGAAAAAGTCCGCCCGCGGCGGACTCGCGTCGCTCAGATAAAGATTACGACTCGACTTTTAAGACACCGGGCGCTCACCAACTCGCACCCGTCCGCAAACGTGACGCTCATTATTCTTCGCGTCGCGGAACTCACTGCGGCCTTGCCGGACAGTTTTTTTGAGCATCCTGAAGTTGTTCTGTCGTTACACCGTACGGACAATTCAGCCATAAGGCCCGGTCTACTCTTTCGGTTCCTCGATCGGACCGGCCCATTCACCGTTCGCGAGCGATACCTCTTGAAATCCACCGTCCGGCCATTGGAATTCTCCCGCTTCATCGACAAGCACGATGAACGGGTCGGCTTCGTGGGCCAGCCCGCGGAACCAATACCAGCCAGGCTTTGTCGGTTTGTCCTGGCTCCAACGATAGGTCGACATCGGTTCTTCCCCACGTCCTGAACGGTTCGTCATTCTCCCGGACTTTGTGTTCTGGTACAGTACATCTCTATTAGTGACCCTATCACGTCATGTCCACACTTCCAATAGAAGATGTACTGCCGTCGGTGTGCCGGGCATTGGAAGCCGGTCCGAATGCGTTGCTGACCGCCCCTCCAGGAGCCGGGAAAACTACTCGCGTCCCCTTGGCGCTCCTGAACGAACCCTGGTTGGCGAGTAAAAAACTTTTGCTGCTCGAACCCCGGCGGCTCGCTGCGCGGGCCGCCGCTCATCGCATGGCGGAAGAGTTGCACGAACAGGTCGGGAAAACTGTCGGCTATCGGATGCGTCTCGAAACGAAGATCGGACCGACGACGAAAATCGAAGTGGTCACGGAAGGGGTTTTGACCAGGCTGCTCCAACAAGACCCGTCGCTGGAGGCCTATGGAATCGTGTTGTTCGACGAGTTCCATGAGCGAAGCCTGCAAGCGGACGTGGGACTTGCCTTGTGCCTGGAAACTCAACGCCTCTTCCGTCCCGACCTTCGTCTCATAATAATGTCGGCGACTCTGGACTGCGGTCCGGTCGCCGAACTGTTGGGTCGAGCTCCCCTTATCACATGCGAAGGCCGGATGTTTCCCGTCGAGACCCGGTACCTTGACCAGCCGCTCACCGGACGTCTCGATGTGGCGGTATCGCAGCTCATCCGGCAATCACTCGTAAAAGATCACGGTAGTCTGCTGGTCTTTCTCCCGGGGATGGCGGAAATTCGTCGAGTCGAACGAATGCTGATGGATTCCAAAATAGATCATTCCGTACAGATCACTCCGCTGCACGGCGATCTTCCTCAGGACATGCAGGATGTCGCGATTCGGCCGACAGCTCATGGGGTAAGAAAAGTCGTGCTTGCCACCTCCATCGCCGAAACCAGCCTGACGATCGACGGCATCCGCGTGGTGATCGATGCAGGCCGAGTGCGCATTCCACGGTACGATCCTCGTTCTGGTCTGACGCGATTGGATACGATCCCTGTCACAAAAGATTCTGCGGAACAACGCCGCGGCAGGGCCGGACGACTCGAAGCCGGCATGTGTTACCGCCTGTGGACGGAAAAAGAACAGGCTCTGCTTGCTCCCCGTCGTCCATCGGAAATTCTCGAGGCAGATCTCACTCCTTTCATGCTCGATCTTGCCCAGTGGGGCGCACGCGATCCGGCGGAACTATCGTGGCTCACGCCGCCACCCGCCGGTGCAGTCGCTCAGGCGAGAAATTTATTGACCCAACTCGGAGCCTTCTCGGCCGATGGTCGGCCGACTGACCATGCCCGACGCATGGCCGAACTTCCCCTGCATCCCCGCCTAGCGCACATGTTGCTTCGGGCAGCGCCATTGGGTCTTGCCGATCTTGCCTGCGAGGTGGCGGCACTGTTGAGTGAACGAGACATTCTTCATGGACCACGTGAACGGCGGAACGCTGATTTGCAGGTCAGGCTGGACGTTCTACGGGGACAGTACGATTCCATCGGTGTGGAGGTAAATCGAGCCGCAGTCGACCGAGTGAGGCGAACGGCTCAGCTATGGCGGAGACGACTCATCAGTGGACAATCTCGTGAGGCCGAAGACAATGGATATGATCGTTCAAGCTCAATCGGGCTGTTAGTTGCGCTGGCCTATCCTGATCGAATTGCTCGACGGCAGTCGGATCGTGAAGGGCGTTACCGCCTTGTGAATGGCCGAGGCGCTCGGTTTAAGACAGCCGATCCCTTGGCCATGGAACCTTTCCTCGTGATCGCTGACCTGGATGGAGGCGACCAGTGGTCCGAGATCAATCTCGCTGTTCCGATCGCTCAAAAGGATATTGAATCGCTTTACCACGACCGATTGATTGAAGAAGAAGAAGTGACCTGGGATGACGTCATCAGCGCGGTTCGAGCCCTACAACGCCGACGACTTGGAGCGATGATCCTTTGTGAGGAGGCAGCCTCATCGCCTGATGTAAATAAGGTTAAGGCCAAACTCTTACAAGGCATTCATAAATCTGGACTTGAGGTTCTTTCGTTCAGCCGTCTACTCCAACAGTGGCGTGCCCGCGTGATGTGGCTTAGATGCATTGATGGTCCTCAATCAGGATGGCCTGATCTTTCCGAGGAGACATTGCTTCGGACATTGGATCAGTGGCTTGGTCCTTACTTGACCGGTATCACCACGCTCGATCGGGTGAAACGGCTGGATCTGACAGCACCACTCCATGCCTTACTGACGCACGAACAACAACGTCGTCTCGACCGTCTGGCCCCGACCCACATCACTGTTCCGAGCGGCTCCTGCCTTCCTATTGATTATGAGCAACCGGAGTCTCCGGTGTTGGCGGTACGCTTGCAAGAGATGTTTGGGTGCAAGGACACCCCACGCGTAGCGGACGGAAAGATTCCTTTAATCTTGCATCTCCTGTCCCCTGCCAAACGGCCGGTACAGGTGACCCAAGATCTTGGCGGCTTTTGGAAGAGGGCCTATCACGATGTCCGTAAGGAGTTACGCGGCCGATATCCCAAACACCATTGGCCGGAAGATCCGATAGGTGCCGCGCCGACGGCCAAGGCCAAGCAAAGAAACCGAAGCTAGGGGTCTTCCTTATGGCTTGTTCACTCCCTCACCCCGTAACAGAACTGAGAGACCTTTGAGTAAGGTGATTGCCCATCTTGTACTTGCCGTGATCTTCGGTAGAATACGCCATAATTGTGGCAAGCAAAACCCTAGTTCATATCCGGTGCAGGCTATGGGCACCGCTGGTTGTCTTCGTTAGTCTCCTGTTCCTACCCCTCGCCGGCGCCAATTTGCTCGAGATGGCTGATCTCATGGCCCATCCCGAAGTGTACGATCATAAAGCCGTGGTGGTCATCGGACTGGTGAAGGATGTTCAACGGGTCATCGATCAGAAAGGTGAACCGACGTTCAAGTTTCTTCTGGCCGACAGCGTCGGCACGCTCAAAGTGACCAGCCGAATCCAAGTTCAGAATGGGGATCAGATCATCGTCGAAGGTATGTTCACCCGGCGTCGACAAGGCGGCCGTCTTACCGTGTACAACGAAGTGAATGCCTTCACCATACGGCCGCTCAATCAGCTCAACTCCGACCTGGTAGGATAAGTACCGCCCAGGTCGCCTCCTCTTCGATTTCCACAGCGGCTGTCACATCTTGACACGGCTCTGTTCCCAGATCCGAAATGCCGTTAAATCCTGCGCCATGCTGTGCAGAAGGAAAACCAGCACCGCCGCGTCATCGATCAAGCCGATACCGGGAATAAAGTCCGGCAGGACATCGACCGGACTCAATACATAGATCAATGCGGCGACCAGCGAGGCAAGCGTGCGGACGGACAGGCCTCGGTAGCGGCCGGCTTTCCACGCCTTCAGCAGTCGAAACACGATGGGAAGATCCGTCCAGAGGCGACCGATCATGCGCAATAATTCAAAGAACCTGGTCGATACCGTCATGTTCACCTCCGTGATGACTGGGCCTGTCCCACAAACACCCGGTGCGATGTAGAATACCAAGGGACGGCGATTTTAGGAAGCCGTATCCGGACTGGGGTGGTGAAATTATTGTCCCAGGATACGATGAAACTCTTTCATCGCCGCCACGACACCTCCTGGGAATTGTTGGATACGACTTCCCAAAATAAAAATCATCTCCTTACCTAAGGCCGAGCCCAACTCGTCCAGACGCTCAGGCCCGATGCGTCCGCCGACCGCAGGCATCATCGATCTGAGACCACCCCAAGACCGCCGACAGTACTCTGCCACCAAGACACAGTCTTGCTGCGACATCGGATAGTCAGAACCGAACGCAGGATAGATGCTCAGGTCAGCGCCGACCAATCGAGGGAGGAGTCCATAGACGACAGGAGCGGCGAGCCCACCACTGCCCCGATCGACGGAGGTTCCGAGCATTGACGGATGGCTTGCCATCGGCAGAGAAATCTCATCGTCTGACCGAAGCGTTCTCAAGGCATTCCAGCCGGTCAAGCCAGGCGCGACCAAGAGGCCTGATGCGCCAAGACTCGTGGCCTGTGCCGCTCGCTGCCGCATCGTATCCAAAGATCCGCTGATATGCGCAAAATACAGGCAGGGTCTTCCTCGACGTGTGCTCGCCCGCATAATGGCTTCGGCACAGCGAGAGACTCGTTCCTCAAAACGACACCATCGTTGATCGACCAGACTCTGGTCGTCCTTGATCAAATCGACGCCGCCCTCGACAAATCGAACGGCCAAGTCGGCGAGTTCCTGAGGAGTGCGGCCTAGCGGTTTTAGTACCGCGCAGAGTAACGGACGATGGGAAACGCCGACCGACTGCCTGAGTCCGCCGATCCCAAATCGTGGTCCAGGCCACGATGAGAGCAGTCCGTTCGTCATCGTGAACGACAGTAACGTGACGTCTCCACGAAGACTGCTTGTCCCAAACAAGACATTGAGCAGATCACTGCACTCGCCGCTGAGCAGATCGCCGCGGAAGCGGATGGTGGCTTGATATCGACCTCCGGCGGTCGCTCGCAGATTCTCTAGCCGGCCTAGAATCGTGGATCGAAGTGAAGGCGGAAGAAGATTGCCCTCGGCTTCAATGGTCTGATCACAACAGATGCGCTCCGCCGTGCTTCGAGCCAGCGACTCAGGTCCATCGACCTCGTAAATCGCCGTGAGAAACTCCGAAGCATCAGGGGCAGTGAGACTCATGGCTCTATGATTTCTCCTGCGATACCGCTTCAGTCGAGGATGGAGGAGTGGTTTGGCCACGACTTCTCGCGGTCCGATAGAGCGCGAATCCCACGAAGGCCATCATGGCAAGGCCAGGCCACCCGCCGAACGGAGGAACGGCAAACATCGTAAACGGATCGGCGCTGAAGCTGGGCCACAAGGCGGCGAGCGTGATCGGCATCGCGAGCATGATACCCATCAAGGCTTCACCGGTGATCAGCCCAGCGGCGAAGAGTAATCCCCGTTGTGACGGCTCATGTCCCTCACCTGTTCGTCTATTGGCCAGAGTCGCAATCACGCCGCCTAGCAAAATG
Organism: Nitrospira sp.; assembly: GCA_019636835.1. GTDB lineage: Bacteria > Nitrospirota > Nitrospiria > Nitrospirales > Nitrospiraceae > Nitrospira_D. The sequence goes on along the minus strand of JAHBWU010000011.1, from coordinate 22,983 downwards.
GTCACCGAAAGTTTCAGCGGTAGGTAGATCCCAAGCGCCACGGCAAGCACAGGTAGCCTCAAAGTACTCCCACGGAGTTCTTGCCGTCGATCCGCCAGAATGATCAAAACCCCGATCACGGCACCTAGTCCTACAAGGGGCCAAGGCAATCCAGTTCCGAACACACTCCTAGTCAGGTTGGCCATCAATGTAGCCTGTGGCGCACTGAGTGGGTGTGGATGGCTGCTCGTCGGTTCGCCGATTCCGTATTTCGCTTGGAGAAGAGACAGAATCGGCACGAGAACCAGGGCGCCTGTCAGCACTCCGACCACTTGCATGACTTGTTGTTTCCATGGCGTCGCCCCGACTAGATGACCTGTCTTGAGATCTTGGAGATTGTCTCCGCCCATGGCGGCGGCGCAGCAGACGACTGCGCCGATGACCAATGCGGCCGCCGGTCCTGCCGGATGTCCGGCTCCCATGAAAAACACGAGCAGCAGAGCAGCGAGCATAATGGTGGCAATCGTCACGCCTGAGACTGGGTTGCTGGAACTTCCGACCATCCCCGCCATATAGGCGGCGACCGACGAGAAAAGGAAGGCGGCAAGCGCCATCATGATGGTCATCAGCAGACCGAGAAGAGGACTGTCCACGACCGTCGAATAGATCCAAGCCATCGGCAGGAGCGACAGGGTAAATGGGATGGCGATCCACAGGAATGAGGCATCCTGTTCCGTCCGTAGCCGGCCGGAAGTATTTCCCGGTGCCTCGGACGCACGATAACTTTCCCGGAGCGCCTGAAGACTCTTCCAGACCGGCTCACGCAATTTCGTGAGCGTCCACAGTCCGCCGGTCAGCATCGCTCCGATGCCGACGTATCGAATCTGTCCGCTCCAGATCGACATCGCCGCCGCCAGTCCAGTCCGATCAGGCGGTAGCCCATGGACGAGTCCATAAGCGGGCATCAGGATCACCCATCCGATGACTCCTCCAACGAAGACCACCGCGGCTGTCTGTAGACCGATGATAAATCCGACGGCAAGAAGCGCCGGCGAAAGATTGAGTCCCGCATAGAACACGGTGCGCCCAACGTGGGTAGCCCCTTCCAGCGATTCTGTCCACGTGCGCAGGCCGCTTTCACCGAACTTCACCAAGCCACCGAGCAGAGCGGCGGAGAAGAGCGATCGAGAACTTTGTGCGCCGGCCGCGCTTGGTTCAGCCGCGCCGACCTTGAGAACTTCCGCCGTGGCTACTCCTTCGGGAAACCGCAAGCGCGCCGCGACGATTAACGCACGCCGCAGTGGGATCGTGAAGAGCACGCCGAGCAACCCACCGACCGCAGCGATGAGAACGGTCTGCCAGTAGTCGAATTCGGACCAATACCCTACCAGCAGCAGCGCAGGAATCGTGAAGATGACGCCGGCAGCCAGCGCCTCTCCCGACGAGGCCGCCGTTTGAACGATGTTGTTTTCAAGGATGTTCGACTCACGGAACAACCGCAGAATCGCCATGGATGCGACTGCCGCAGGAATAGACGCAGATACCGTCATGCCGGCAAACAAGCCTAGATAGGCATTGGCAGCTGCCAAGACCGCTGCCAGGATGACCGACAACACGACCGCTTTGACGGTAATCTCAGGGAGTGTGACTGTGGCAGGAACGAGAGGCTGGGAATCCTTCATACTTGGAGCCTGTCCGACATTGACCTTTCTCCTGCGGCGAACGATGCATCGGCATCGGCTTCGTTCTCTGCCCCGAACAATCCTCAACGTATTCCAGTGAATACGCTTCCGGTTGTTCGCGGCCTGTGGCCTTGCATCCGCCCGACGCCGCCTTCACCTTGTCACGAACGGCAATGTCGGAAAGGCTCCCAGCCGGTCATGAGAGTCAGACCTTTCATGAATAATGCGGGCTAGTCACGAAACAGTCGTACGGGCACTCTCCGGCCCTTGATACGGGCGCGGCCGAGTACTTCGATAATACCCGAGGCCATGGAGGCCGGAACATCAACGATGGAAAACCGATTTTCGATTTCGATGGCACCGATGATGTTGGAGTTGACCTTCGCTTCATTGGCAATCGCGCCCACCAAATCACCGGGTCTGATGCCTGCCTCACGCCCCACTCCGATATACACGCGCGCCATCTCGCCTGCTCGCCCGCCTTGTCGCGTTCGTCCTGTCGACGGACGGTCTGCCCCGGCAGATCTACCGTGAAGCCGACCACCGGAATGCCGTGCATCCCGAATCGGCTTTCCAAATTCCGGTTGCCCGACAGATATGACAGGAATCTCCTGCTCCTGACGCTCGCCGCCTTGCGCGCGAACCAACAGCTTCAATGCCGCTGCCGCCACCTCTGCCGGCGGATGGGCGGAGAGCCTCTCGACGAGGTGCTTGAATGCATCCAGCGGTCCATCGCGTAATACCTGTTCCACCGCGGCCTGCACGCGATCTAACTGTCTGGCGCGGAGATCGGCCACGCTCGGGATCGGCAGAACCGTGACTCGAGCTTTCGTGTGCTGTTCAATGGTTCGTAGTAAGCGCTGTTCACGGGGGTCGAGTATGGTGATCGCCGCACCTTCCCGACCGGCTCGTCCGGTCCGGCCGATCCGATGGACATAGACTTCAGCGGAGGATGGTAGGTCGTAGTTGATCACGTGTGATACTTGAGGGATATCCAGCCCGCGCGCCGCCACGTCGGTCGCCACCAGTAATTCGGTTTGCCCGGCCTTGAACGCCTGCATGACACGGTCACGCTGCCCCTGGTTCATGCCGCCGTGAATGGCCTCGGCTTTATGACCACGGCCTGTCAGCATCGCCGTCACTTCATCGACTTCCAGTCTGGTTCTGCAGAAGACCAGCGCGGAGTTCGCGTTTGTCACGTCGATCACGCGGGCGAGCGCCGCCGCCCGATGCGGCCTCGTGACGATATACGCCGTCTGCTGGACGCGTGGAGCCGTGCCGGCCTTGACCGGTTCTTTGGCAATGGTGATCTCGATCGGGTTCTGGAGATGCCGATGGGCGATCGCGCGGATTCTTGGAGGGATTGTTGCTGAGAACAGGGCGGTCTGTTTGGTCTTGGGCGTTCCGGCCAGGATTGCGTCCAGATCGTCCGCAAATCCCATGTCGAGCATTTCATCTGCTTCGTCCAATACGATGATCTTCACCTCATGTAGTTTCAATGAGCCACGGCGAATATGATCCAGGGCTCGACCTGGCGTGGCGACGACCACATCGACTCCCCGCTTCAGCGCGTGCAACTGCGGACCGATACTCTGTCCACCGTACACCGGTAACACACGCACTCGTAATTCCTTTCCATACCGCTGCGCCGCATCCCCAACTTGAATCGCCAATTCACGGGTCGGCACGAGCACAAGCCCCGACGGGTGTGTCTTCGATGCATGACCGATTCGCTGCAGCATCGGCAGCGCAAAGGCCGCGGTCTTACCGGTGCCGGTCGCCGCCTGTCCAAGCAGATCACGGCCTGTGAGGAGCGGAGGAATCGCTTCGCGTTGGATGGGGGTAGGTTCTTCATAACCCAGCGTTTCCAATGTCGCGAGTAGCGGTGCTTCAAGTCCTAAGGCGGCGAAGCCGGGTGAAAATCCGGTTACGGTCGGAATAACGGACTCTGAGGATGGGCCATGTTTCATACGGTACTCAGTGCCTTTCTGCCGTCGATGGTTGTTGAATCGTGGAGAGCCTGGAACGTCGATTCACAGGAGGCTGGAATGTTACGTTGAATGCGACGGTAGCGCAAGATAGGGTGTGAGCCGGTCCTCGGAGGATCATCGCGCGGCAGCTCGTTGGGCGCCGGCGGCTGGAACCGAGTGTCGGAGGAGAGATGGATTCTCAGTTCGTTAAACAGAGGTCAGCGTATTTGAGAGGATGGCTCCACAAACATGGGCGGACGGGGTGTTCGACACCTGCCCGCCCACATTCAGTCAACATCTGATACGATGTCATCCTCTATGTGGAGACTCAATTGGACCGAGAGGCCTGCTGCTCCTATAACTTCGGCAGAGCCACTGCGCGTACCGGAACTAACCGATCCTCTGCCGGGATAAGGAACATCATTTGTGCGAGCGCTCGGTACCTCGCTTCCAACTCACGGCATCGATTCACGAATCGACCAGCGGACAACCGGGGAAAATAGTCGCGGTGCCGCTCGTAAAAGAGCGCTCGCCGTCCCCAACGTTCCGCCTTGAAGATGCACAACCGGGTGACCAATTCCAAAAGATGGTTCGGTGACAACCGCTTGGGTTCTCGTCTCACCGGAGCGGGAATCACAGAGGTAGATACAGCCAGTCCCTTTGTTACTTCCTTCATAGTGCCCTCCTTGTGCCTGCACCATCGTCTTGAGCAACGTGGCTCAAGCGCCATGCGTTCGTAGTCTCGGCTCATCCTGACATCATCTTATAGTCCCGAAACATGAGGAGATCATTAGGAGAAGATGAAAACTTCTTCATAAATGCTGGAAAGTCATGTATGACCCTGCAATCTTACAGTGTAGGAAGGGAAAATGAGGTGAGACGGTTTTGGATCGGCTAGTCAGCACAGGTGCAATCCGGGAGGACCTCGGTTGCAATGTAGGTCAGATTGTTGGTGTAGGAGACAAACCCTTTCCGGCGTCCAAAGAGGGTCAGTACACAGTCTGCACCCTTACGGTCGATAAAAAACCGGTAATCAGTGCCGGATGGGGCCGCAATGGTGAAGGGGCGTGGTCCAAGATCATAGATGGTGAGGGTAGAGACAGTCTTATCTGCAAGAGCATCAGCAACCTCAGGCGTTTCACCCTCGTGAGCGAGAATCACCGATAGCTGATGAGTAAACGAAGTGCGGCAGGATTCTTCCGAGAGATTCGTTACTTTGGCCACTGTGGCGCAACCCGCCGTCGTAAGGACAATCACCGGGAATAAGGCCCAAGACAGGTGGATTGGGTACGCTGATCGCGTCATGTGGTACAGACCGGCCATGGAGCGGAAGTGTAGCGGCTATCAGTCCGATTGCATGACATGATCTTTTTTATCGCTCAGGGGGGACGAAGCCGACATTGGCGATGGGAGCGGCCTGGACTGGAGGATAGGCTCCCTCGAATTTCGCCGGAAACACGTACAAGCGCTCCCCAACCGAGAACAAGAGCCGATATTCCTTTTCGGGATCACTGCGCAGATACACCGTGAGCAGGGAAGATGTTGGTTGTTTATCGAGCCATGCCCAATTCAGTCCGAGCTGCATGGGGACCACATACAGACCGGCGGCAATCACGGCGAATGCGATATACGTCATCGATAAATCTATGAACCGGCCCATCGTATTCAACCGTACCACAACCAGCTCGAGTGCCGAGCTGAACAAGAGCAGAATCGTGGCGACACCGATGATCGACAGAACGATAGCCGACATGACATAGCCGAATGTGTTTAGGAGCGGAAGTATACCTAAGAGCGCGAGCAAGAACCATGAACCATACCGAACGAAGGACACGGAGAGTCGGAACTGAAAGCTCGCAGTCACGTCGTTTTGAGCTCCGATCACCGCGAGATTCGTAGTCGCCAGGTACCCGAGGTAGAGCATCAATAACAGCGGCACCCAGCTTTGACTAAAATAGGTCGCGGCCGGAACCTCCTCCAAGATCCACAAGGCTCCAAATTCAGAGAAATAGGCTTTCGTATAAATCGATCCGGAGAGATATGCCACTCCAGTAATGGCTGCCAGTCCAGCCAATGCCTTCGGCGTCTGTTCGATGAGTCGTCGAGTCCCGGCTCGGGAAGATTTGCTCCTGTCGGGATCGTCACGAGGCATGGGTCGCGGGGGTTTTTCTAAGGGAACCGTGGGCTGGCGTCAACCGATCTTGCGGCGGAAATTCCTTCTCAGCGCAAGAGTCGAGTGAGATGTGGAGCAGGCGACCTAGGCTTTAAAAGCGGCGGCAGCCTCTTCTTCCGTATTACACAATTGATTATTTTCACCGTACACGCGGGTCAGCAGATTAAACCCACCGGCTTCAAGCGCTTCTTTGACCATCCCCTTCGCTGCGGCAATCTTCATCTCTCCTTGGACGTTGTTGAGCTGTTTGCTGGCCAGAATCAGGACCCGGATGCCGCCACTGCTGATGTAGTCCACATCAGCCAGGTTGACGACGACCTTTTTCGCGCCCGAGTCCACGATTTTTTTCATCTCGTGGAGTCCTTGTTCCGCCGTGGTGGCTGAAAGACTTCCCTGCATCTTGACGAAGGTGACTCCGTTGCTCTCGCGAGAAGTCACCGCCAACGTGTGTCGGGTCTCTTGATCCATGGGTATACTCCTTCTTCTTGCCACTTTCCCGATAAGCTCGTCCAAGGCGGACGTCCTACTTCAAGCTGAACTGCTGCCGCCACAGTGTGCTCGATCATACCATCGATACGTTCCCGATTCCATCCGAACGATATCCGAGTCTGAACATTAACGGTTTGGGCATCAACCGTCACCTCCGGAAGGTGACTTAGCGTGGCTCCTGGACCTTCACGATGGCGTCCTCAAGGGTGGGGGCATGGAGGCTCATCATCATTGCCCCACTCAATTGGAGCACCGTTCTGACCTGGTCGTTCCCTCCACTGAGTACGACTCTCCCGCCTGTTCGGGACATGGTCATCACGGCTTTCAGGATCACCCGCAGTCCAATGGACGAAATGTACGAAATTTGTGAGAGATCCAATATAATCTTTCGTTCCCCACGCTCAATAGACTCCATCAGGATGCGCTCGACCTCCGGTGCGCCGTTCGTGTCGAAGCGGTTCTGCGGGGTGACGATCATCACGTCACCACGTTGATGTGATGTGACACTCATGGTCATGCTCCTCACGTGTTGGTCTGGTTGTGGCGGCTTCCATTCGCCTTCGAACGCCCCGATTCCAGTCCGATCGGGACGTCTTATAGAGGCGGACGGCTCAGTTACGAACTTCTTTTTCACCGTCAAAACGTTGTACCCTACGTTTCGATGGTACGTCACCTCGTCAAACATGGAGCGAACCAAGTGAATTCCCAAACCGCCGATTTCGCGTTCATGCAGGAGCAGTGACAGATCCGGGGTGGCGACCGTTAAAGGATTGAAGGGAATCCCATCATCCGTAATGGTCAGGACAACGTACTCATCGCGCACTTCGCCTTCGACTACGATGGTGTGTTCTGACGGGTCATTCGGGAAGGCATACTGCACGACATTGTTGAGCAGATCATCCAGGGCCATGTTAAGTGTGGGGATCAGCGGCTTGGCCCGTTCCCATTGCGCCACATATCGTTCAAACGCCATTTGTATCATGGGAATGATCGCCAATCGGTTGAGCATTGTCTCACGAAATACGCTGACCGTCACATCGGACGGGGCGATGCCGAGATACCGTAGCCCCAGTATGGTGATATCGTCCGCCTGCGGGGCGCTACCGGCAAACCCCCTCACCGCGTTCATGACCTCACCGATGCGATCGACCACCGAGACAGCCCTGGATTGATCAAGAACCGTTTTTAACCGGTCCTTGCCGAACAGTTCGTGCCGGACATTATCGGCTTCGGTGACCCCATCGGTGTACAAGAAGATCTCATCCCCCGGTCCCAATCGGATGAGGCTTTCCTTGAAGGCAATGCCCGGCATCGGACCGACAAGAGGTCCATCTTGGGCCGTCAACCACTCAAACTGCCCATCCCGTCGCTTCAGCAGCGGAGGATTATGGCCCGCATTGGTCGTGAGGAGCGTACCGTCGCGGAGATTTAAAATGCCTAGATACAAAGTTACGAACATACAGCTGTCGTTTTCCGCGCTGAGCGCGTCGTTCACATGGGTGACGATACTGGCGGGTGAGGGATCCGAGGCCGCCCTGGTCTTCACCATAATTTTGGTCATGGCCATGAACAGCGCGGCGGGAACTCCGTTGCCCGATACGTCGCCGATGACGAAACATAGTCGGTGGTCGTCGAGCAGAAAGAAATCATAGAGGTCCCCACCGATCTCCAAAGCCGGTTCGAGGACCGCATAAAGCTCCAGTTCCTTCCGATCCGGAAAAGCCGGAAACACGCGCGGGAGCATACTCAGTTGAATATCCCGGCCGACATTCAGTTCTTCCTGCATGCGGGCCTTTGCGGCCTTCACCAACGCCAACGAATCCGCTAACCGTGCCTTGGCATCTTCGGCGGCCTGTTCCGCACGTTTCAACGCCGTAATGTCGGTTGCAATGGCCACGGTCCCGCCATCTTGTGTCTTCTTCTCGTTGATCATGACCCACTCTCCGCTGGAACGGAGTTGAATATACGGCCCTTGTGGATTGCGGTGCATGTCGAGACGCATTTTCACCCAGGAGTCAATATCCCCGATCGCTGCGGGGATGTCGCCTCGTTTCGCAATGCGGCGAATGATCGATTCAAACGAGTCGCCGGGTTGAACTTCGGCACCAGGCTGAGAAACCACTTCACGATACTTGCGGTTACAGATCACCAGACGGTCGTCCGCGTCGAAGAGCGAAAATCCTTGCGGGACGCTTTCGATGGCCTCGATCATCCGGGCATGGCTATCTCGCGCCAGACTTGATGCCTTCGTCACATGGCGATCGATGATGGCCAGGAGTGTCGAGAGCGATACGGCGACCACCGCGAGGAGATCCACCTCGATTCCCGGCGGCGGAGCACTGGTCGTCATGTCGGAGATACTGTACGTCGGTATCATCCCGATGAGGTGGGATCCGGCAAGCGCAAACCCCATGGCGGTCGCCTTTTCCGTCACCCGCCAGTTTCCGTACGCGATATTCCACGCTCCAAACGCGATGACGATGATGCTCAGCGCTATGATTCCCACCACCGACAGCACAACGAGCAGCACGTCATTCTCAAGATCGATCGGCTGATGGACCGCCAGCATGCTGGTGAAATGGGTCAGACTCATGCAGGCACCCATCAGCATTCCCCCAGAGACCAGTCGCATTCGACTGTCGGCATGACTGCTGATCAGGTAGACGGCCATGGCTCCTGTCGCTCCGGCGGATAGAAGGGAAAGCACGGCAAGCGCCGTGTCCTGGGCTGCTGAGACCGGCGGACAGAACGCCAGATTGCCGATGTAGTGGATGGCCCATATTTCAAGACCGGCTGCGACGCCACCGATCGTGAGCCATCGTACCTTGACAGGACCTTGGTCGGGTGCGCGCATTCGTTCGGCGATGCTGAGAATGACGTAGGCAGCCGCGCCACCCAGGAGCATCGAGGAAACGGCAAGCAAAGGATCGCACATTCTGAGCACGGTGCAACTCCACTCAGGTGACGTCAAGAGGCATCGTAGACATCATGGCAGGTGCCTTCGGATCCTGGACCATGCGCCAAGGCAGCCTCGGACATGATCCACGGGGACTTGTGGTATGACTTACCATGCTAAGCCTCTATGCCGGAGTCATCGCACCGGTTGATTGAGGCGATCCCAGCGAGGAGTCCTCGTGCCGAGATCAACCGACCAGTAGATGAACCGCACCTGTCCTACAATGAGTTCTTTGCTGATCGGTCCCAAAAAACGGCTATCCAGACTCTCTTCCCGGTTATCTCCCAAGACGAAGTAGGTATCGGGAGGCACGGTCATAGGCCCGATGTTATCACGGACGTTTCCGGCCATACTGGATCGGTCGGTATGTTGCACATAGGGTTCGGCGACGGCGTCTTCGTTCACGGAGACCACCTGATTATGAACGTCGATCCGATCGCCGGGAACCCCGATGACACGGTGGAGAAAGAGTGTTCCATTCTCGTCCGGATAGCGATAGACGACGACATCACCGCGCTGAGGTTCGGCTGCGTGATACGCAGCCCTGTGCGCAATCACATGGTCTCCCGGCAAGAGCGCCGGTGCCATCGCTTCATTCGAGATCTGGAACCGATGCGACCGTGCTTGCACCACCGGTAAAAGGTCCGGCAGGCGGTCCGTCACAAAATTCCAGCGGAGTTCCTGCACCCTCGACGTCGGGATGAGGATCTCGCTGCCATATCCCTCGACCAACCGCCTGGCTTCTGGGGTCGGCAACGTGGAGGCATAGTACTGCGCGAGATGGTGCTCCCAGAAATTGTCCGGGGCCAGATCGAACAGCATGACTTTGAGCGAGCGCGCAAACGACTGCGCGACGTGCTCCATCTCCGATGCAGTGAACGGACTGGCGAGATCAGACTCGACCTCCAATTGGTGGCTGAACCCCGCGACATCGGCTTGGTCCACGATCGACTCATACAATCGATCCGACGCCACTTCCAGGCCGGCCAACTGATAAAAAACAACCGGCGACTCACTATCCTGGTCAGACTGAGCCACAGGAGCAGTGCCGCACCCGGCCCAGAGTCCGCTACATATCACAAGCAGACAGACGGCAACACAATTTGAAGCTCTACCAAGAACGCGGAACATGCAGGAGAGAATCCTGAGGTTCAGTCAACACTCCTCTCGTTCGTGCATCCGGAGAGGATACCGCACTGGGCTTCGATAGGAAAGGTCACCCGGCTAAGCAGGTCGGAACCTGCCCCAAGCGAACCGATTGTCCAGCATCCTTCGCCCCCTCGAAACCATATGCCACGCGTGTCCTAAGTCACGATCAAAATTTGATAGTGCTGGCCAAAAAGCAACATCCGGTATGTAATTGTGGCCAAGAGTATGTACTCACAGAGGGAGCATGATCATGATCTGTCGAAAGACCATCTGCGTTCTTGGCCTTGCGTTGTGTATGGGGATTCTGGTGTATCCAAACGATGGATCAGCTGAATGGTACGGTGATGCCTATGCGGGGGCGGTCTGGACGGCAAACACGGACCTAACCGTCAACAGCTCGTTGGGGACCACCACGACCTACCAGGATCTCAACGTGCACAACAATTGGACGGCCGGTGGCCGTGCAGGGTACTGGCTGGACAAGCCGAAGATGGACTGGCTTGGATTCGGGTTGGACGTCTTCTTCTTCCACCTCAAGACGCCTCCGGGGCAACAGGTGGGCGTGACTGGTACTGGGGGCACCAACACAGTAAACGACGCCCATTGGAGCTTGCCGGCATGGGGGATCGCCTTCGACGTGCTCCGTCTACGGCTCCCGCTCCTTCGAGACGAGCGGTTCGTCCATGGGCGCGTGCAGCCGTATATCGCCGCCGGACCGACGCTGTTCATTACCTATGCGGGTCAGAACACGTTTGTTCAGCCGGCCGGACAAAGCTCCACCAATGTGTCCCTCGGCGCCAAAGTCGACGCGGGAGCGACCGTCATGATCACGAAATGGATCGGGGCGTTCGCGCAATATCGCTTCACGCACTTCACCACCGAATTGGATTATCAGAACAACCAGCCGGCCCTTGCCACTGAAACATTCAAGACCACCTACGACTCCCATCACGTCATTGCAGGGGTGTCCGTGAACTTCTGATTCCAGTGACGGGACCAGACTTCCCGTCCCTGCTCGGCCTTGTATCAGACTCGATCATGGCGTGGCCGAGCAGACCTGTGGGCCGAACTCCTCAACCATTTCGGCGATAGCAGCTGGAGCAGGGTCCGTGGCTTGAGCCTCAGGTCTCGATACTGCCGTTTCCCTGCCATGACGTCCGTCACTGCTTCACAGAGACGCTGCCCTAGTTGAGAAAATGTCCACGATCTGGTGCGAGGGAAATTGTACAAGAGTCTTGCCAGCACTCGTCCTGTTCGCAGGTCAGGAAGGATCGCCTCAGTCACGGAACCGGTATACGCGTTCCGTACGGACTCCTCGTAAAGTTTCCCATCAATCAAAGCTTGTGCCGCCATCAGGCCGCTTCGAATGGCGAACGAAATGCCTTCCCCGGTGACGGGATCGGCGAAGCCGGCGGCATCACCGACCAAGAGGATGCGGTTCTCGATGAACGGCCCTCTCTGCGGTCGGATGGGAATGACAAAGCCGTGGCGCTCGATCTGCGTGACGGAACCACAGCCGAGCAGATCGAGATAGCGTCTCATTGATTGCTTGAGGTCGCTTTCCCGTTGCGCCATCGACAGGACACCGATCGACAGATGATGCTTCTTGGGAAAGGCCCACGCATACCCCTGGGAAGGCAATCCAAAATCAAACCTTGCCGTGCCGTGAAATCCGTCCAACCGGTCATGGGGCACCGTCACTTCGTACTCCAGGGCCGGAATGAGTGTGCGTTCATCGGCTAGCCTCATTTTGCGGGCGACCGTACTGAGCGCGCCGTCGGCGGCTACCACAAACCTGGCCTGCATTGCTCCTCGGTTGGTGACGACCGTGACGAAGTCGTCGTGGAACGAGACGTGTTCTACGGCATAGCGTTCGTGAACTGCAACTCCGGCTTCTTGCGCGGCTGACAGAATGGCGAAGTCAAATCGAGATCGCATCGTCATAGAGACGATGGGAGTAGGTCGGTGCGTCCTGAAAGACAATCTTGAGGGGAGAAAGTTTAGCTGCGCGGTATGACAGTCCTGTTCGACGACGTGACGCACGTCCAGGGGCAACATCTGCATGACTCGTCCAACAAGACCGCCGCCACAGGTCTTGTACCGCGGCAGCGCGGCTTTCTCGAGTACGGCGACAGACACTCCAGCCTTCGCCAGACGCCATGCCGCACAAGCCCCGGCCGGTCCACTGCCGACCACAATGACGTCATGCGTGCGATTCATGCCCGTACCCACTAACGAAGAGCGCGATACACCTCGCGGCGATGGCGGACATAGTGGACAACAATCACGAATAATTCCGGATCAACTTCGTACACGACGCGGTAATCGCCGACTCGAAGGCGATACAGATGCTCCGCACCATGGAGTTTTAACGATTGTGACGGAAACGGGTTCGTCGGCAATTGATCAATGCGGGAGAGGATTCTCGAAACAGCAGGACGAGGGATACGGAGCAGATCTTTCTCAACGGTGGGCTTGAAACGAAGGCTATAGGTGGCCACGTTGGCGCAGTCGCCGTTTCAATTCGTCCGCACTCAACGGCTTTTCCGTCTTTCGTTCTGCGACGATGGCCAGATCGTGTAGATCGTCCATGAGGCGCGCATAGCGCTTCAGCGAGAGGACCACACCGGTCCTCTTCCCTTTTCGGTCCGTCACATATCGTCCCCTCGGCATCGTAGGCCGTACAGATCGTTTTGCGAGCATGGGAACCTTTATAGCGCACCGTAGGGCGCTGTGTCGAGAAATCCCACGGGTGGAACCGACCGGAAAACGTCATGACAGCCGCTCGAACGAAGCTGGCCCACCCTTGAGTCCTTTAACTTTCTCACGAACATAGTGAGGACGGACGACTTTCGGCGTTTGTCATCCTAAAAACCTGCAACGGCTTATCGCAGACGCGCTGCGAGGTTTTGACGGTCTTTGTTCCAAGCTCAGGTTGTTGAAAAGACTCCCAGTTCCCTATCGTCAATTATGTTAGCCTGAGTGGAGAGGGAACCCTCCCCCAACCGTGTGTGTCCATGGCCTTGGCTTGGTGCTTCACCCGACAGGCGTGGCGGGGAGATCGGGATATTTATGGTGCGTCTTGTCCTACTCGTAATCATCGTCGGCCTGGTCCTGGTCGGGCCGCAACTCTGGACCAGGCGGGTGTTTGCCAAACATAGTGCGCCTCGTGACGACTATCCGGGAACGGGGGGAGAATTGGCCCGGCACCTGCTCAATCGGTTCGATCTGCAGCACATCAAAGTCGAACCGACCGAGAAAGGCGACCACTACGATCCTCTCGACAAAGCCGTCCGCCTGACGCCCGCTATCTTCGATGGGAAATCCCTCACGGCGATTACCGTCGCCGCCCACGAGGTCGGGCACGCCATTCAAGATCACCTGGGGTACCAGCCGCTCGCGGAGCGCACCAAGCTCGTGCGGGTCGCACAGGGCGCGGAGAAGGTCGGAGCAGTCCTGATGATGGGGATTCCGATCGCGGCGGCAGTGGCTCGAACGCCGGCGGCGAGTGTCGTCGTCATGATGGCCGGAATGGCGACGATGGGGATCGCCACGCTGGTCCATCTCGTTACCTTACCCGTCGAGTGGGATGCCAGCTTCAGGCGTGCCCTCCCCGTACTCCGGCAGGGCAATTATCTATCGCCTGAAGATGAGCAAGGGGCTCGCAGCATTCTCACCGCCGCTGCGCTGACCTACGTCGCGGCTTCCCTCGCCAGTCTGCTGAACTTGTGGCGCTGGATTGCCTTCTTGCGGCGATAAGCCCGATTAGCTCTGTGCCTTGTATTCATCTCAAGCCGGCAGCAACGTCACGTGCGACCAGGCATGCGCGGGATGATGCGCGTGTTGAAACTGTATACGCGAGATCATCTTCTCGACCAGTTGCGACTGACAAACCGATTGATTCCAGCGAATCCACCGAGAGACAATACCCAAACCATGAGGATCGACGACATTCCATCATCTGTGACAGCTGGTCGCGTGGCCTTGTGGTGTCGCAGAATTTTTTGGGTAGCCTGCCTGCTGGTTTCGACCTCCTGTGCGAAATCTCTCGACATGTCAGGCGACCGCATCGCCGTGCCGGGCAACGAATGGGGCGTGGTGGTCGGATCGGTGGAGATCGAAGCGGAAATGCCCGAGAAGCCGGCGACCATCCAACCCCTCGCCAACGAGACCTTCATACTCAATGTCGTCCAGATTCAGCCCGGCGATCCCGAAGGCCTCAGCCCCTATGCCGACACCTATGAACTGACAACCAAGGCCGGCGAAGACAAGCTGTTTGTCTCGCGGTTGCGTCCCGGCCGCTACCTCATTCGCTCGTTCCAGGCGTCCGGCTTCATGGGTCTCGGCGGCGACATCAAGGCTGAGTTCACGGTGGAACCAGGCGCGGTCCGCTACATCGGGCGGCTCCATATCACGGTCCCCCGTTATCTCTCGCAAGACCGTCCCTACCGGTTCACGCTGAAGAATGCCCAACAAGCGGATTTGGCGAAGCTCACCGAACGCCATCCCGACTTGGCAAACGACATGCGCGAAGCGCCGATGGAATTGCGCGCAGCCACCCCGTAACGGCTCGACCGTGATGGCGGCTATGCGACGGGCGGAAGAGATTCCCTGTGTTGTCCTCGTAAGAGTTTCTACGCTCGTGCCGTGAATCCGATAGAGACAAATGCGTCCTCATTTTTGCTCATGAATTGGGCTCTAAACCTCATCCGCCGTCACCGCCACGGCAAACGATACGCCTAACGTCTCGAAATGCTTCTGTCCACAGCGGACTTTGTCGGCCTCAGTCGTGCGGAGTTTCAGAAAGTCTCTTGTGCCCTTGGTTTCCTTGATCAGATAGATGGTCTGATCCTCATGCTTCACGATAGCCCAGTCAGGATTGTATGCGCCAACCGGCGTCTCGACCTTAAACCAGTCCGGCAACTTCACGAAGAGCTTGATGTCCTCACGCTGGTCGAGCTTCCGAGCGAACTCGCGCTCCACTTCCGATTCATAGACAACGTAGTCGTAGACGGATTTATTGACCTGAATAGCCGTGAGATAATTGATCACCTCTTCGTTCTTGAAGAGCAGCATCTCCCACTCGGTGTCGGCGCCGGTGCCAGGCAGCCGTTCATACTTGATACCGTCCACGAGTAGTCGATGGAGTTCGTGCTTAAGAATTCGTGCCACAGCGTCCATGAACCGCTGAGGATTGTTGAAGACCTCTCCGAGTCGGCCGGAGGCTTTGAGGATGCGGACAAGCGTCGAGCGGGTCAGCTCGGTCTCGTTCTGCAGGTAGGCAAGGATATCGGGTAACGCGCGCACACCATATACAGACTGCTCCTCGGCGACGCTCATAGCCGTCGTCATCACCCCGCCCTTTACCACTTGAACCTGCCCTGCCGCGACGTGGATTGTTGGCGCTTCAATCTTCTCCATGCGTTTGATCGCATCCACCGCTCGTTCAACCAGCTTATCCGTCTCAAATTCTACGCGATAGGTGGTCTTGGGCTTGATACGATTCCAGAGCGCCTCAAACTCCGGGCTGAGGATGATTTCTTTCTTGAGCCGATTCGGTCCGTCATCTCGCTCCCGGCGAATATGCCGCTCGATCTGATACCCGGACAAGAGATCAATCACAGCCGGCGTCAGGTCGAGGTGCGCCTCCGGTAGCTCCAGCCTGAAGTCTTTTCGTTTGGGATCAAAGGCTGGTTGGATACGCCCCTCAGCGTCCAGCATCTTCTGAGCAACGAGAGCAGTACGGATCACTTCCGCAGTCTCCGGCCCGATTGGTTGCTCTACCCCATCGACGATGCGCGTCAGCTTGACCAGTGCCGTGAACGGGATCTTTCCGAAAGTGACCCCACAGTCTTCCTCGTACTCGGTCTGCAGCTTCTTGGCGAAGTCCTCATAACTCTCATTGGCCATCACGTAGAGCTTGTTCACCGAGACGTCAAAGACCCGCAGGCCGTTCTGATCCACCGGCAGGCGGAGCCCACGACCGATCTCCTGCCGTTTCTTGATCGCGCTGTGTGATTCGTTGAGCGTGCAGATCTGGAAGACGTTGGGGTTGTCCCATCCCTCGCGCAAGGCCGAGTGACTAAAGATAAACCGCAGTGGTTCCTCTAGCGAGAGCAACCGCTCCTTCTCCTTCATGATGAGATTGTAGACTTCGTCGTCGGCCTGCGTGTCGCCGCGTGTGTCTTTGAGGACGCCTTTCTTGTCTTGGGCGAAGTAGCCATTGTGCAGCTTGTCTACCGGCTCTTTGAGCCAAACCAGTTCACCATACCGTTCATCCTTCGCGAGTCTGGACAGCTCCGCCTCAAACACCTCCGCGAACTTGCCCTTGACCGGCTGGCCGGCTCCATAATAATCGCGGTAATTGGCCACTCGGTCGATGAAGAAAAGCGACAGCACCTTGATGCCCCTCGTACGTAGCTGCAACTCTTTCTCCAGGTGCCGTTTGATCGTGTGTTTGATCTGGGCTCGCCACACGTCGTCGCGCAGGGCGCCGATTTCCTCACCGAGTCGGAGCGTTCGTCCATTGCTGAAGCGGATATATTCGTTGCCGGGCTCGGCGTTGATCTCAGCGATTTCGAAACCGTTTTTATAATTGGCCCGTTCATTTGAGAGAGTGAACAAGTCCGTGCCTTGCTTGACGGTGATCGACTTCTCCTTTGGCCCCTCACGGCCCTGCACGTGAATGCGGAGCTTGGCCTTGATACCGCTCTTGTAATCGATCTTCTCGACACACACGAAGGCGTCATTGGCGGTTCCTTCTGCATGGGCGCTGGCCACGACGATTTGCTTGACCAGCTTCAACTCAAACGCACGCACCGGATCAAGTCGATACACAAGGTTGTAAGGGTTGCGGTGAGTCGCTGAATACCGCAGCGTGCATAATGGATTGAGCGCTTTGATCGCCTCCTGAGCCTTGTCCGTGGAATCCACACTCTGCGGCTCGTCGATGATGACGATGGGGCGCGCCGCCTGCACGAACTCAATCGGCTGCCGTCCGGAAAGCTTATCGCTCTCCTTGTAGATGACGTTGCTCTTCTGTTCAGCCTCAGTCCCGGTGAAGTTCTTGCGGAAGGCGTCGATGTTGATGATCAGGATTTGCAGCTGAGTGCTCGTCGCAAACTGTCGAAGCCGGTTCACCTTCTTCGCGTCATAGACGAAGGATTCGAACGACAGGTTGTTGTAGAGCGCGCGGAAGTGCTCGGCGGTGATCTCGATGTTCTTCAGCACGCCCTCGCGGATGGCCACGCTCGGCACCACGATGATGAACTTCTGGAAGGCATAGCGGCGTGTCAGTTCGAAGATGGTGCGCAGGTAGACATAGGTCTTGCCCGTACCGGTCTCCATCTCTACAGAAAAATGTGGACAAGCCCGAGCTTGGTTCGCCGGACCATCAAACAGTTGCCACGCTTCCAAAGGCGCAGAGGGATCGGTAACTTCAATGTCGTTGCGCGTCTGGATGGCACGAGTATTCGCCAGTAATTTTTCGGCCGACACCAACAACTGATTGCCGGCGCCTAACTCGGTTTGTTGTTGGCCGGCGAACAGGCCAGACCCGCCGCCCACGTTGATCACGGCATACTCCGGCGCACCTTGCGGCTGACCGTCAAAGATGTCGGTGACGGCGGCGACCGCATCGAGTTGAAATTGCTGGTTGGCGTCGAACTGGAGTTTCACTTAATTCAGGACCCGCTCACCGTTCACAATGATCGGTTTCCCGGATGCATAGGAATAGAGCACATCCGGGCACAAGTCGGCCCCGTTGGGCCACACGATTGTTCCGATCTCCGGATCGACGCGGACCAGACGGAAATAGTCGGGGTCCTTGAGGGGGGCGAACACTCCGTCGAACCGTTGGATGATCCGATCGACATCCACGACGGCCTTCAGCCCATCCTTGAAGGTGAGTTCGAGCCGATGTCCATCCATCGGTGTGACATCTACGACGTCGATGAGAAACATAGTGGTTACTCCAGTGGCGCAATGCGTTTGAGTTCGACTTGCCGACGGGCGAGTTCCCAGTCCTCCATCAGCTCCTGGCGACGCAAGGCCGCCCACTCCATGACCAACCCCAACACCCTGGGCGGCAATCTCCCGGCAATGATCGAGAGGGTTTCAATGGCAATCTCCGCCCGATGATCCCCATAGCGGGCGTGGAAATGCGGCGGGTTGTGCTCGTTGAAGTACATGGTAATGATGATACCAAGAAAGCGACAGATTTCCGGCATACCACTCCCTTCACACCGTCTTAAAACTCGTCACGCCTTTGGTTTTGAAGATCTGCACGGCGTTGGCTTTGAGTTGATCGTTCCCGGCAAAGCCTTCGTCGAGGCACACCACGCGCTCAGGTTTCTTGTCGGCCATGGCGCGGATCAGCTCCAGCGTCAGATCCCGCTCCAAACAAACGAAGAATACACCGCCCGCCACACTGTGAACCTGTTTGCCGGCCAGCTGAAGCACCTCAATGGGCGCCGTGAGCGGATAGCCGCTCTTGAGCAGGAGTTCATACAGCAGGTCATCCGCCGTGCGCTCATCACGGATGTGATCCACATGCAGGTCAAGCTGCTTTTCCAACGCACCGGCTTCCTGCGGAACCTCGGCATTCCAGGGCTTGAAGCTGGATTCGGAAAGTTTGAAGACCTTGAAACCACGGTCCTGTGACTTGGCGCCTTCCAGATCGAGTTTGCCGGTGTCTTCCTCGTTGAGCCTCTTGATGACGCGCCGCACACGTTCCTCGGTGATGTCTGCAATGGTTGAATAGTCCTTGCGACCCGTAGGTTCTGGAAGCTGAACCAGAATGAACTTGCGGTTCCCCCCGTCCTGTTTGTTCAGGTCAAGCACTGCATGAGCGGTCGTGCCGGAGCCGGCGAAAAAGTCTAGGACCAGTGTCTCATCATCCTCGTTCCCGGTGATCTCCAACATACGTTTCACCAAGCGTGAAGGCTTCGGTGTATCGAAACCAGTGTCGCCGAGAAATGCACGAAGCTCGTTGGTCGCCTCCTGAGTATGACCAACGTCTGCGTACCCCCAAATTGATCTGGGAACTACTTTGTCCATTTCGGCGAGATACAGCTTGATCCGTGGGAACTGTGCGTTGCCGTCTACACCCCAGTACAAGCGCTTTTCTTTCTGATGCTGATCGGAGATGCCCTTCGCATATTTCCAGACGGCAGTTTCTTTTGGCCAAACTTCTTGATTGGTGTGAGGATTAGTTATCGGATAGTAAAGGTTGGGTCTCTCTAACCTCGACTTGTTGCAGGTGTAGGTCGCTGAGTTCCAATCGCCACGAGAGTCATTGTCCGGGTTCTTGTAGTACGCAGTCTGCGCCTCACTTCGATCAAGGCCATTAGGCCGCCAGACATCCTTGTTTCGTGCATACACGATCACATAATCGTGATCGCTACTAAACCACTTGGCATCGTTTGCAGGCGACGCCTTTTTCTGCCAAACAATGCCCGAGACAAAGTTCTCTTCGCCAAACACTTCATGACCGACCTTTTTGAGGTTGTCTACTTCTTGGTTGTCGACAGTGATGAAAATCACCCCATCCTCCCGCAACAGATTCCGTGCGAGGTACAGCCTGGGATACATCATGTTCAGCCATTTCGAATGAAACCGGCCGTCAGTCTCGGCGTTTGTACTGAACTTCTTCCCCTCGGCATCCACCTGCCCGGTGTATTCCAGATAGGTTTGCAGAGATTCGCTATAGTTGTCTGGGTAGATAAAGTCGTTGCCGGTGTTGTAGGGCGGGTCGATATAGATCATCTTGATCCTGCCCAGGTAGGACTTCTGCAAGAGCTTGAGTACCTCCAAATTATCGCCCTCGATGATGCAATTCTCCGTCCTATCGAAGTTGACGCTCTCTTCCGGACAAGGCCGCAACGTCGCGAGGCTCGGCATCTGGATGGTCTTGAAGCAGTCGGCCTTGCCCGGCCAGATCATGCCGTAGCGTTCCTTGCCGACATCCACCGATTCGCCCAGCGCGAGCTTGAGCCGCTCGATGTCCAGCTTCCCCCCTTCGGTGCGGATTTCCGGAAACAGACGCAGCAATTCTTGCCGCTTGTCTTCGGCGATATCGTGGGATCGAAGGTCGAGCTTTTCTGGTTCGTCGGTCATGGTCTTGTTCCTATGAGCATTCCGTTCGTCATCGTCATGGCGCCCATCGCCGCTCAACAGGATCGTCGGGCGACAGAGTCATAGCTGCATGGTCGGCTGATTGCAAGGTTATATGTCGGCCAATTGAAACCCATAAGACTGGCCTGCCGAAACCGCGCGGGTCGCGGGCTGGACGACGGACACATGCGCTAGGAAATCGACTCTGACGCACTCGGAAGTTTCCGGCTTCCGAGTGCGCCACGTTCACGACAGCGTCCATCTCAGGGTAAAGAGCGGCTCCCGTTCACGCTTCTGTTCGAGCCTCCGGCTGATTTCATCCAGCAAGGCGTCTTTTTGCCGATCGATCTCACGCGATGCCTCATCGAAGGTT
The DNA here is from genome assembly GCA_019636835.1 of Nitrospira sp. GTDB lineage: Bacteria > Nitrospirota > Nitrospiria > Nitrospirales > Nitrospiraceae > Nitrospira_D. The sequence goes on along the minus strand of JAHBWU010000011.1, from coordinate 2,099 downwards.
TTCCATGCTTCGGTCCGCTTGGATTCCAATTGGCGCAAGGCTCTCTGATGTTCCAGCTTCTCCGGAAGGTTTGGCGCGAGGCGAGCGGCCTTTTTGGTTTCCTTGATCGTTTCATCAAGTTCGTCGAGCTCTGTCTTGAGTGAAGCCCGGCGATCCTCGGCCCAATGGTCGAGTTTGTCCATTTCGGTATCGAACCACGCCCCATTCTTTGTCGAGATAGCGTTAAGAACCTCCTGCATCTGCCGGGCAGCCATGTCTTCGAGGGTCTGCTTCGTGTCGGAGGGCAGCGACAGTCCCCCCTTCTCCTCACCGGGCAGATCAAAGAGCCGGCGGCACTGGGCACTATCCACGACTTCGCCACTATCGGTCACGCCTCCAAGAATCAGATGGTCCTCCGTCTCTAAAGCAGTGAGCGTCACGTGCACGCACAGGAGCCAACCACTCTTGCCTTTCAGCGGCTGAAGAATCGAGATGTTTGTACCACGTTCCGGGTACCGAAAGATGACCTCACTGGGCTGGACCGGCAACGCCTTCGCTTGCGCAAGGAGACGCTGCGCCAAGGGATGGCCGACACGGTAGGTGTTGGCGTCCTCAACGTTTTTTCCCATGCGATACGGGCCGGGATGAATGGTTTCTCCAGGGAAAGGGTTTCGCTCCAACGTGAAGCTATATTCCCGTTTCTCAAAGCGGGCATAGGGTGCGAGGAGGTGCCGGGTGAGCCGCCAAAGCCGTTCTTCGAAACGGTCCAAATAATCGAGGCTTTGAATACGCACTTTCTCCACCACGTCCTGGTCGAAATTATTGAGTAGCTTTTCACGCGCGTCCCGTTGGCCCTCGGCAATTTCCGCTTCCAGATCGCGCTGAAGCGCATCAAACTCGAACTGAATCTGTTCCGGCGTCCGGCATTTCTGGTAGATGCCGGCGATGCGCTTCTCAAAGTCCACGCCTGACTCCACCGCGCCCAGCACCTCGTCGCTTGCCCCAAATACTCCATTAAAGAGGCGAAATTTCTCATCAAGCAGTTGATAGACCCTGAGATCTGCGGCATTACTCTTGTTGAGAAAATTCACCACCACCACATCAAACTTCTGCCCGTAGCGATGGCAGCGTCCGATGCGTTGTTCGATGCGCTGAGGATTCCACGGCAAGTCGTAGTTCACGACGAGGTTGCAGAATTGGAGGTTAATGCCTTCTGCAGCGGCCTCGGTGACAATCATAATCGCCGCTTCGCCACGGAAATAATCCACCAGTGCCGCCCGCATATCTGCACTGGGCGAGCCGCTGATATGGTCGGTACCCGCGTGCTGCTTCAGCCACCGGTGATAGATCTCCTTCGATTTGGGGTCGTTGTTGGTGCCATTGAACAACAGCACTTTGCCGGAAAATTCTGTCCGCTCCAACACACGAAGCAGGTATTCCTGCGTCCGGCGAGACTCAGTAAAAATGATTGCCTTCTGTTGAATGGTGGCATCCACCTGGTTCTTTTGCGCCTCGGCTGCTGCCGCGAATCCACGACGGAGGGCGGCGAGAAGCACTTCGCCTTTTGAGTTCTTGATAATAGACTTCGCGAGTGTGTGGAATTCCCTGAGTTTCGCTGTCTCCTGACGAAGTTCCGCGAGCTGCTCCTGGGTGAGCCGAACCCGCTCAGCCTGTGCGGCACCGTTCTCATCCTCTTCCCATTCATCAGCTAGCTCTTCCAATTCTTCTAAGTTGTCGGGCAATTCATCCGGCAACATGTCCACCGATTCACTCACGGCCGCGGCCGACTCCAACTTGGTTGCAAGCCCATCGAGTGTGCTGGAGATGGCATAGGTGGAGGAAGCCAGAAGCTTGCGCAAGATGAGGGTCATCAATTGACGCTGACTGGCGGGCAAGGCATAGAGCGTAGGCTGTTGGAGGTAGTCAGACACCAGATCGTAGAGCCGCTGCTCTTCAGCTGTCGGCACAAACTCTTGAACCAGCGCATGGCGGTTCGTGTACTTGACATACTGGAGCACCTGCTTGCGCAACGTCCGTTTGCAAAGGGGTTTGAGCCTCTCCTTGAGCTCGGCAAAGTCGGCATCGCTCCCGAGACGGGCAAACCGAGCGCGCACACTCTT
>JAHBWU010000109.1 GCA_019636835.1 Nitrospira sp. | reverse complement strand
CAAGCCGCTGTTATAAAGGGTCGGGGAGAGATGTTCGGTTCCGCCGCACGTACGCTGATTCATGCGGATGACGTTAAAGCCTGTGCGATAGGCCTTTGCCGCGATGCCGCGCATGTAGCGTGATTCGCTGCAGCCTTCCAGGCCGTGAACCAATACCGCTGTCGGAGACGCCTTGCGATCATCTTGCCAATGACAGAATCCCTGAAGCTGCGCATGTGGCTCAACGGGAAAGAAGCGCGACTCCTGAGGAAATCCCGCCAAGGAAGTGTCCCGCGGCACGTAGCGAGGGACGAGGGTCATGAGATGTGCGTTCCGGAGAGGTAACGGTGGCTGAAACGAGGAGACGATATCAGTCATTGCGGGATCGGTCATAGTATTGAGTATGGCACGCCACGCAGAGAACTTGAAGGAGCACAAGGTGTTGATCGCATGACTCCACAACCGCCAGAGCTTACCAGACTATGTAGCCGAAATTTTGACTTATCTAGAGGAGGATCAGAAAGGGAGGTCTTATAGGAGAAAGCGGTGGCTCCCCGGGCAGGACTCGAACCTGCGACCAGCCGGTTAACAGCCGGCTGCTCTACCAACTGAGCTACCGGGGAACAGAGGTTTCAGCGAAAGAAAGACGTATTTTAGCAAAACTCTTCGAGGAATAGGGAGATTTTTTAGACGTCGAAATCTTCGGTTTCGTCTTCGTCGGATGAGGCGTCGGTGTTGCCTTCGGCCAGAGCAGCATAATGTCTCGCCCAGGTCAGGTAGAGGTTGCCGCTGTCGCGCATGGTGTCGGCTGCCTTGACGAGCTTCTCCACGAGTTCAGGGTCTTTGCCTGTAGCCTGGATGACCGCTGCTCGCCGTTCAATGGCCCTCGGATATTCGCTGATCAAACCGGTAATTTCCCGGAGTAGTTCATCGATGACGTTGTCTTCATTCTCCATACATGCCTCGCTGGACAGCAACAAAAAGCCCCATAGCGCTGACGCCATGGGGCTTTTTCAATTCGAACCGATATCGCTCAACCCTGGTAGGCTTGCCCCAAGGCTGCGGATTCTCCCTTTTTTGACATCAGCTGGCCGGTTGCGCTGACAGCCTGCATCGTGATCGCTTCGTGCTTGGCGGCGTTGCAGACGACCACGCATAACTCACAACCTTTGCAACGATCGATGATAACTTCGGCTACCATCTTGGCAGTGTTCAAGTCTAAGCAGTTGGCCTCTGGACAATACATGATGCACAACCGGCAGCCCTTCTTGGCAGTGCATTTTTCATCGATGACTTGTGCAACATTATACATGCAACGGCATTCCTTCTTTTAAGCAGCGATGGCCGGATTTCCGACGCGTAGCTCGATCTTGTTCTTTTCCGCCCATTCTGCGGCAATTTCGTATGCCCGCTTCACGGTCGCGAGGTTTTTCGCCAGAAGCATTTCTTTCTTGGCAAACTTCTTCTTGATCGCTTCGTCCAGCGAAGCGGTACCGCCTGATGCAACGAATTTCTTTCCAAAGCGTTCTTGCAATGCACCGTCCAACGCTTCCATCGACACACACTTGGTAATACCGGCGACGGATCCGATCATGGTCATATTGGTTGACAATTCCGTACCTGCAGTCTCGATCGCCAACTCGGTCCCGGCGATATAAAAGGTTGCCACGTTCAGATCCTTGAGGCGCTCGATGTCTTCTTCCGACAACAGAGGTTGACCGGAATTGATAATAACGACGCCACCTTCCTTGATCCCTGAGTAGAACGGCATTGTATAACTTTTCCCCATTGTGATGACCTGGGGATGGAATACTTCAATCACATCTGGAAATACGAGTTCACCGCGATCATAGATCCGCTCAATGCCGATGCGGCAATAGCTTTCTGCCGGTGCCATGCGTTTCTCGGCACCGAAGAATGGGTTCGAAATGGAGAATCTTCCATCCCGATTGGCCGCCATGGCCATGACATGGGCAGCAGTGACGGCGCCTTGTCCGCCTAAACCTGACATCCGGATATTAAGTCGTTTCTTGATCATGAATGGCCTCCGGTCTAATTCGCTTGAGCCTGCGCGGCCAATTGCTTAGCGGCTGCTTTCCGCTCTTTATCCTTGGCGGCCAGCTCAGCCAACAGCTGCTTTGCCGGTTCGCTGACGTACTCTTTATACGCGAAACGCTCAGTTGGTTTCTCGGAATCCCGCATTTCTTGCAACCCCTCCATGCTGTTCTTGCCGATTTCGAGGATGCAAGGAGTATAGAGTTGGAGATAGGTCGGGCCGATTTCACGGGCGATATGCACCGCATTACGGATGACCTTTTCAACCAGCGACGGCTTGCTCACCGTGCAGTTGACGACGTAATGACAGCCGGACTCTCGAGCGATTTCAGGCAGCCTGACCTTATCGAATAATTTCCCGACCGGGGCCATTTTAGCGACAAAGCCTTTCTGCATGAGCCCGCTCTCCTGCCCGCCGGTGTTGGCATAGAGTTCGTTGTCGAAACAGATGGTGGTGAACTTCTCTTGTCGGAACCAGGCCTGGAGCGTCATGTCCAGACCGATGTCGACGGTTGCACCATCACCAGCGAGGACGACGACGTCCTTTACACGGCCGGGGAACCTGACGCTGAGGGCACGCTTAAGGCCCGATGCGATCGCATTCTGGTTTCCGAACAGCGAGTGGATATTATGAACGGCGACCATTGGGAATACCAAGCTGGTACAACCAGTGGAACCGACCATGACCGTGTCTTCTGGATTAGGAAGAGAAGCCAATATGTAGCGGAAGGCCATGGACTCAGGGCAGCCGGCGCAGAGCGAATGTTGCTCGATCAGCTCCTTAGATGTCCCGATGTCTTTCCACCCTCGGTCTTCCTTGCCGTACGTCGCGCTTTTTACGAGATCCTGGTAGTCCGATGGCATGATGTCGTATAGGGCTTCGGATATTTGAATGCGCTCCTTGCTCATATATAGGCCTCCTCAGTGTCGCTCATCAGAGCGGACAGCTTCGCAATCAGTGTAGTTCAGCTTCCACGACCAGCCAGGGAGAAGGTCTTCATCCCAAGGGCTGTCTTAATTTCAGACACGATGATCTCCGGCGGCATCGTCATGCCTCCACAAACATGTGGGCCGGCATGGACGCGCTGGTGATTTGGAACGGTGGCCCGGATTTCTTTGGCCAGCCACCCGGTCACGTTGAATTCCGGCACAAAAATATGTTTCGCGTTCTTGGTCGCCTCACGAATTTCTTCTTCCGGCCAGGGGCGTAAGGTTTTCACCTTCACCAGACCGCATCGCACGCCTTCATCTTCCAACAACCGGATCGCTTCTCGACCCTGAGAAACGGCGGTGCCTGAAGCTACGATCACGATGTCTGCGTCCGTATTTTCCGTGTCGATCAGACCATTCAGCCAATGGATCGAATGTTTTCGTGAGCGTTCGACAGCAGCCCAAATCTCTTGCTGCCAGCTGGCATGGGTTGCATAGCTGATGTAGTTGCTCTTCATGACAAACGGGTCGCGCATCATCCGCACAGGCGGACATTCCATATCCATACACGGTACGGGGGACCGGTAGGGGTCATACGGTGGGAGGCACATGTCCGCTGGCGTCAGATTCACCACGTCTTTCGTGTGGGTGACGAAGAATCCATCGCAGCAGAGTGCGAGCGGGAGGTGCACATCCGGCTCTTCAGAGACCATGTAACCCTTCAGAATCCAATCGAAGAAGTCTTGAGCAGTCTCTGCATGCCACACCAGCATGCCGGTGTTCAGCAGATAGGCGATTTCGAGCGTGTCCGGCTGAATCGAGAGTGGTGAGTTGATGCCTCGACAGGTGACGATCATCTGAATCGGTAACCTGGCGCCGGCCCACATCGGGAAGTTCTCCATGGCCCGCATGGTGCCCGGTCCCGCTGTTGTCGTGAACACGCGAGCTCCGCCAAATGCGGACCCGGCGCATTGCGACATGACGGCGAATTCGCTCTCGCCGCGGAAGTAGTCTCCGATATAGCCTTCAGCAAATAATTCGCCGATCAATGCGGCGGCTTCACTCTGTGGCGTGATCGGATACGCGATCATGACATCGCAGCTTGCCCGACGGAGAGCTTCCTTGATGACTTCGCTGCCCGTGAAGAATGAAGGCGTACGCGGAGCCTCATTCATCATTTTCCAGGTATCTGTATAGGTCTGACCTTTTTTATTTTGTGTTCCAATAATTGATTTTATTTCTGCCATGGACCCAGCCTCCTTTCACACTCGCGGATTTCAAACGGTTAATTCGAAACCCCATTATTGGCTGATGCTAGCCTTGGTTGGACAGTTCCTTTCAATCGCTTTATGGTATCGGCCAACCGCATGATTTTTTCAACGGATGCATCACGGAACGAGAGCATGGCGTCTTCGTGACCGGCCTGCGCGCACATGGCGATAGTATAGCAGGATGTTCCTCCACGAATGATTTTTAGTGACAGATTGGCCTGGTGACAATGGACGCCGATGAATATGCAGCAGTCGATTTTGTTGTGCCAGATGGTCAAATTCGGGTGATTCGGGTTGATCTCAACTTCAGGGTTGATTTTAGGATACTTGGGTCGGTAGTCGGGCATGGGGATCAGCATCGGTTTTTGGCCAGGCTGAACGCATTCCTTCAGCGTGTTGAAAAGATGTCGAATGGCCGTCGCTTTCTTTGCGGCTTTTTCGTTCCATGCCCACAACACGAGGGGACCTGGGAAAATTGTCGGCACTTTTGCCATTAAGAACTGACGCGCCGCTTCTTCATAGGCATCTTCTTCCGAGGTGATCACACCGTTGATATGGGCTTCTCCTGGATTTGGAAGTCGAATCCCCATGCTTGCAGCAGCTGGAGGAAGAAAGTGTTCCGGTCCTGGGAGCACACGATAATCACTCATCACAACCTACACTCCGGGAAAATTTTGGTTGATGGAAAGAAACTGTGGTTTTTCACGTACTTGATTCTCTGACACACTCTAAGCTGTTTCTCCACTGTTGTTCAAGATCACAGAAGGCCCACTCCAAGGAGCTTTCGGGCCACTATTTGGCAGATAGCTTAGGCCCTTTGCCCCCACCTGCATCCCGATGGAAGCTGATCAAACAGCGACTCATGGAGCCCGCCGCATTATAGGTGTCGATCTTTTGGATTGTCAAATGAGTGTACGGAGTTATGACATGTGAGAAGGGTGGCTTGGAGCACGATAACGCGCCAGGACTTGCCGAAATCAATAGGCGAGCGCAGTGAGAAATGCTACTACGGGAGCTGCTCGCAGGCAGCCGTTGCCCCGAGCATGCACGCACGTTCGAGGTCATCTTTTGCCGAACGCCCTTGCAGTTCTTCCTGGTAAAGTGCGGCTCTCGCGAGTAAGGCCTGCCGATCAGTGGGATCGGCTCGCAGGATCGCACTAAGGTCATCGATGGCTTGAGTCGGCTGACCCAACTTCTTGTAGATATCGCTCCTGAGTGAATAAGCCTCTTTTTGATGGAGAATCCAACTGTCAGGAGTTCCCGGGGGCAAGCACTTTTGCAAGACTGTAAGGGCAGATGACCACTGCTTCAAGGAAATCAATTTGCGAGCCTCGACAGTATACAGATTAATGAGGCGATAACGCGCTAAATCAAAAAAAGGGTCCAATTCAAGTACTTGTTCGAATGCGTGAGCTGCCTCGACCGGCCGATGTAGCCATGTGTCGACGTCACCTCGTCCAAGAAGAGCCCAGGTATTCTTTGGGTCAATTAGAATGGCTCGATCGAAATCCATTCGGGCATTGTCGATATATTTGGAATATTCATTCGGTCTGGACTTGTTGGAATAGGCAGCGGATGCGAGCCGTAAATAAGTCTGCCCACGTACGATCAAAGGATCCACAGACTGAGGGTCCAAAACAGCTGCTTGTGAGACCAAATCAAGTTTCTGGGATAGCTGCTGAGAGAGAATCGCTTTTTCGACCAATATCCGAGCCTGCTCGCGATCTTTTGTAGGACTCTGCGGCTCAATGGTGAGAGTTCGCACGCCAGTAGGAGTGGTCCTCAGTTGGTGGAGTTGTGTCTTGAGTTCCGCGTTCTCGCTTTGGAGCCGACGGAAATGTTCGGCAAATCGCTCCTCGGATTGCCACCGTCGAACTGCGGCTTGAAGATTGTCGTGGTCGACGACTGCGCGGATACGGATATAGAAACTTGGTCGATCATGATCGAAGGAACGCCGTGATTCCAGGATTTCGGTTCTTGTTATCGCGGCAGCAATAGTGCGGATTTCCAAGGAACTGGACTGGAAGCTCTTGCCCGGGGAGGCTTTTTCTATGTCTTCAAATGTGGACTCGATATACAATCCGGCCTCTTCGATAGCCCTCCGCTGAGCCAGTCGGAGGACACGTTCCTCTGCTATTGCCAGAGTGTCGCTATCTCCCATCACATAATGGCCCTCGGTCACTACCGTGGTTTCTGAAGCGCTTGCAAGCTGATACATGAGGAAGAACGAGGCGACGACGAAAACAATCCGTAGGACCTTCATAGGAGAACTATACCGCCCGGTTTAGCATCGGACAATGTTTCCAAACAGATGAGGCCAAATCTTGGGAGTGAGTAATCGGAGCTTACAAGGGAGACTTGGGGAAAACCTGCAGAAACGGATGAATTTCAATCCGTTCAAAGACACCGTAAACCGTATAGGGGTCGTTGCGGACGAAGTCTTCAGCTTCCTCCCGCGTCTCAAATTCTAGCACCAGCAGGCTTCCGGCTTTATCCGTAAGAGGGCCTGCGAGAACGACTCGTCCTTGCTCATCCAGCGGTTCGAGGTTCGCTAAGTGGGCGGTCCGATGGATTTTTCGTTTGGGCTCCCCTTGAGGGCCATCGTATCCGATGATGACGAACTTCATACCGTTAGTCTGACAATCTTCTGATAATCTGATATGCGCTTCGGTACTGTTTCTGATCCCTGTTGGGGGGTATTTAGGTGGGATCTTCTTCGATGGCACAACGATCGTTGTATCCGGATGTGACTTCGTGCCACCATTGGATTTCTTTCTCGCCTAGTTTCCAGCACAAGTAGACGACTCGACCGTTACGAATATGCGGGAAGTCGCATAGCCCAAGATCGATGTCCTTTACAACGACTCCCAACTCATGGATGGCATGCAGGTTAGCACTGATGTCCTGGAGGCCTTTCACGTAGGATGCGCCCGCCGACGTCCCACCTCCGTAACATGCATTGGCCGATGCTTTGCTCACCTCCTCGCGGGTTCGCATCAGGACGGTTTTACCGTCGCGGACGGTTGACAGATGCAACTGGAGTTGAGGGATCAGCTGATTAGCTTCGAGGAGTGAAAACACGCGGCCTGGGCTGGTTTCGTTTTCGTCACGTGCCATGTCGTACTCGCGTGTTCGATTGTTAGTTAACAGCCATCTGTGTAACACACTTTAAATTCGGGGAACAACCCGTGAGCGGGATAAATTATTCTAAATGCTAGTTGACAACCGGTTGGTGGCTGGGTATCATCACCATATTCATCTAGGGCTGGGCTGATTCTCTCCATCAAAAAATTCAATTCCGGAACCTGTCTCGAATCAAATCTAGCAGCAGTGAGAGTGAAGTAACGTATCAGTGGGCCGACCAAAGATTTTGCTTGGGCTGTAGACCGTGGAGAATTTAGAGATAACAGTATTCCCCTAACAATAAAGAAACAGACAACGAACTTCCACAAGCTATTCCAACCCAACAGACCAAAACCTAAAGTTCATCGCCAAGATCAGGATAAAAGCACGTTTCGCATGACCAATCAGTTCGCGTGTATTCTGGAAAGTAACAAATCCAAGGTTCGAGAGGAGTCGTATGTCAGTAGCTAGGGGGGAAGTGATGCATCTTGCAGAATTGAAACAGAAGTCGATTGCGGACCTCAATGATGTGGCTCGGGAGCTGAAAATCGAAGGGGCCGCTAATTTGAGGAAACAGGAGTTAATCTTCGCGATTCTCCAAGCCCAGACCGAAAAAAACGGCGTGGTTTTTGGAGAAGGTGTTCTGGAAACCCTGCCAGACGGATTCGGCTTCTTGCGGGCGCCGGATTCCAATTACCTGCCGGGGCCCGACGACATTTACATTTCGCCCTCGCAGATTCGTCGGTTCAACCTTCGCACGGGCGACATCGTATCGGGGCAGATCCGTCCTCCGAAAGAGAGTGAACGG